>NZ_JAWOQO010000004.1:0-304126 GCF_033337345.1 Vibrio sp. YT-18
TTGACAAGCAAAACATACATATAAAAGGCCCAAATCGTGAAAGTTTCATTCTACTAAATGACTTTTTGTAGGGTAAAACGCAGGCTCTTTAACTTTATAGGGTATTTGACCTAACGAATTTTGGGGCACTTCTGAGTTACGGAGTGCCAACTGTGAAAGTTCTGGACATAATCGAGTGAGAATCAATTGAGCATGAAATCGTAAGACGTTATTTACAACTCTACGATACATCAATAAAAAGAAACAAAATAATGCAGCGTTCGCAGTGCGAACATCAATCCCACTTCACCAAAGACTAACCACGTTTGAATCTGTTTCCTCTGCTCTAGATAACTTGCTTTCCCATAACTCCAAAGCATAACGCTTCTCAGCCAAATATTCGTATCTATCGTAATGTTTTGAGCTAACGTCGTTTAGAGCATGGTTTTGTAGCCTGTCTCTCAATGCCTTACTTACCCCAATCTCTCCCATCAATGTTTTACAGGTTCGACGTAAATCCCTAGGGATAAAATACTCAAATTGCGGGTGATCATCTCTATAACGAGCAATGACTTGGCTCAATGAATCTAAGCGAACGTGGTCATTGTCATCTTTATGATGCGGGAAAATAAATGGACTAGCTGAGTTGCTTTCTCTGAGCCTCTCTAAGATAGACATCGCTGATTCAGTTAAAGGGACCAAGTGGCTACGCTTGTTTTTCGAAAGGTCCGGAGTGACAAGTAACGTTCGTTCATCCCAATTGATTGCCGTCCATTTTGATGCTGCAATCTCATAAGGTCTTTGTCCACCAGTATGAATACAAAGAAGAATAAGGCATCGCATCATTTCTGAGGATCGAACTCCTTCTATATCAAACTCAATATCATGCATAAACTGATGTAATTCCGTGAACGTTAGATAGCGCTCCCCTACTCGTTCTGCATCTTTTTGTTTTGGTATAGAAGATACTGGATTAAAGACGAGACCAAACTTAGCGTCTCTCAAGTAATTCGCAGGATCATTGTCATGTGAAAGGCCATAATTAAATGCGGCATGAAGGTAGCTTCTGACTCGATTGCTTTGTGTAGCGGCACCACGTTGTATCATGTGAGCTAATATCGTAACGATATTAGACGTCGTCACATCACAAGCCTTTGTTTCTTTGGAGATAAATGGATAAACCTCTTTCTCCAGTGACCGATAAACGTTTTGATAAGTCCGCTTCCCCTCTTTTTTCATTTGGTTTACATAACTTTGAAACAGCAACTCTAAGCTTCCCTTGCTCTCCTCCTCTCTTCGAGCTACTTCACGCTTTTTCTCTGCGTTGGCTAATTCAAATTTAGGATCGAGTCCCTGCTTTAACATTAAGCCCAGTTTATGCGCCTCCTTCCGCGCATCAACAAGACTGAGCGCCGGAAATCGCCCTAACTGAATAAAGAGACGTTTACCCTCGCGGTAGTAGCGAAAGACAAACCCTTTATTTCCACTAGCAAACACTTTCACTCCAAGACGTCCAGCGCCTTTAGTTCGGTCATCATCCCAAACGTAATACGCATTACTTTTAGGCTTTAAACCCACAATTTCTTTTTGCGTAATTGCCATAACAGTTCCTTTGTTGCGCAACTACACCCAGAGTTAAATTGGGTGTAGTTGTGGGTGTAGTTAGGAGGTCTCTTAATGACAGTTTGTGAGATATCACAAGATAAGGCAAGCTAAACAATCCACTAATTATCAATAATTTAAATACAATTTGAGATAACATGGAATTTGATAAAACAAATATTATCACGACTCATAATCGATTGGTCCGCAGTTCAAGTCTGCGAGGGGCCACCATATTCCGAAAGGCGTAGCAGGTTAATACCTACTACGCTTTTTTTGTATCTTATATCTTTGGGTACAATTTCGGTTGCGGTAACTCGTCATTAACCTCGTAATAGCTTTTCCTCTTCCCCTTTTCTTTAACTATTATCTGGCTTTCTATATGTAGCAATGAAACAAAATGTCCGCTCGTGATTTAAACCATTGACCCTCAGACAACTTCTGATAGGATGGACATACAAACGTATGGACGTCTAAAACAAAAAATGGAGCTACAATGAAAAGTATTGGTCACTTAAAGAAACTAGCTTTGATTCTCACGGCAGTAGTCGGCTTAAGCGCTTGTGGAGAAAAAGATGACTCTGTCATTAAAGTGGGCGCGACAGTTGGGCCACATGCACAAGTAGTCGAGGCGGTAGCGAAGGAGGCAGCGAAGCAAGGTTTGAATGTCGAAGTCATTGAGTTTTCTGACTACGTGACACCTAATGCCGCTCTTAGCGATGGTAGCATCGATATTAATAGCTATCAGCACCAGCCATTTTTAGACAACTTCAACAGTAGCCATAACGCCCAATTAGTATCAATTGGTCAGTCCATTCTTATGCGTATGGGGCTTTATTCCAATAAGTATCGCTCACTGCAAGAGCTTCCAAACAATGCACGTATAGCGCTTCCAAATGACCCTACCAACGGTGGTCGTGGTCTGTTGCTACTCGCCGATGCAGGTTTAATTGAGCTGAAACAGGGTGTTGGCCATAAAGCCGCCCTAACTGATATCACAAAAAACGCAAAATCATTTGAATTTGTCGAGGTAGATGCCGCTCAGCTACCAAGAACATTAGATGATGTGGACGCGGCTGCGATTACAATGAACTACGTAATGTCTTCTGGTTTAGATCCGAAGAAACAAAGTATCTATCTTGAAGCAAAAGACGCCCCATTAGCAGTCATGGTCATCGCCACTCGTGACGCAGACAAAAATAATGAAGCGTATAAAAAGTTCGTTTCTATTTATCAATCTCAAGCGATTCGTGATTATCTCGATCGCACTTTCAAAGGCACAATCGAAGCAGCTTTTTAATCAATAAAGCAGCGAATACTTTGCCCCACGAATCAGATAGAAAAGAGGCTAATGTTTTCTCATAGCCTCTTCTTTTCATTACTCACTAAATCGACTCATTGTCGACTTTCAGCCTCTAACTTCATTGCCAAATAAGCTTGATCAGCAGAAACCAATTCAGGGCGGTTAATCAACTTCCAGAGGAAGTATGGTGGGATTAAAAATACGATGAAGTAGAGAGATTCATGGAAAAAAACATCGGCTATCGTTTGCTGATGCTCCCAAAGTGCCGTCAGTGCGAAGAGCTCTAACATCACGCCTAATACGCCAAAGACGACAGAGACAACAATCGCTAAACCCAGTAGTTCTCTAACAAAGTGCTTGTATGCCATGATACTAATTCCTTCTAGCAATAAGTCATACTAACTTACGCTCATAAGAAACAAGTGAGCTTGATTATTATCAAACTCACCTCATCACTGTTAAGAACTTAGTTTTATAAAAAAGTACTTGTATATAGCGTCAGCGAAGACTGATTTCCCTATCACAGAGCATAGATACCTCTACAAATAGAAGGTGATGGAACGACCAACTATTGACTATATGAGCGCAACTTTAATCAGATAAGTAATATTGAACCGTCGATACCACTCGTACTTTCTTAATGTAAGGCGTGTTGCTGTCTCGGTCATAAATCGAGAACTGCCCTTGAGTTGCACGTTTGATCTTACCCAGTGAACTCTGTGAGTCTTTCGCAAATTTCTCAGCCACTTCACGCGCATTCTTAGTCGCTTCTTCGATCATGTCTGGCTTCACATCATTCAGCTTAGTAAAGCTGTACTCAACACGATTTGCATAAGGATCTTGGTTAAGCAAAACGCCTTGCTTTCCTAGCTCACCTATTTCATTGATTGCCGCTCGAACAACATCAACACTCTGGCTATAAACCGTAACGGTTCGCGAGGCCAAATAACGATACTCAATGTCTTGCTCGCTCCCATATTGCTGTGCTTTTCTGTCAATGACCGCTGGGGAAGAAAGGGAAACGCTGGTTTCAGGAAGCCCTTTGGCACTTAGAAAGTCCAAAATCAAACGGGTTTGCTGGTCAATTTCATCAAACATGGCTCCCATATCATTACTCGCTAGAGTAAATTGAATCGGCCAAATCACCGTATCAGCAGGATACTCACGCTCCGACAAACCTTTTACTGTCACGACTCTTTCATAGGCTCGGTATTTCACCGCCGTCTGCTGCATAAAATAGCCAAGTATGCCAAGACCAAGTATCAAACTTAGCCCAATCCAAAGTGCTGCTTTATTGGAAACTCGTTCCATTATTTCCCCCTGATAAATATCAACTTAGCTTAATCTTTGTTCTAGATAAGATAGCCTATCTCTTGTTTTAAGAGGGAGACATAACGCGAGTTTTGATTCATAGCACAGTGATATACCGTTTTCTTTAGTCAATAAAGCTTCATTGGTTTGTCACTAAAGGCTCATGCTTTTGCCTCTGAATTGTCATCTGTAATTTCTACTATCCAATCAGCAACTTGTACGCTGAGGTAAATATGGATAGTTCGACCCCTTTTCGTCTCCCACGTAAAACGCCGTTTGGCATTGGTGAAAACGTTGCTGAATGGGCAACCGGTTTAAACCAACTTGATAAGTTCTACGCCCAACGCCCCGTTAATGCCGATACCAAAACTTTTCTCCGCTTCACGCTGGATGTCTTAGGTATCGACTATCGTATTGCTCATGGTTCACTCGATTCAGTTCCCAAACAAGGTGCTACCGTCATTGTGGCGAACCATCCGCTTGGTTGTGTGGAAGGCGTGATCTTGGCTGAATTACTGTTGATGGTCAGAGACGATATCCAAATCCTAGCCAATCAATACCTGAAAACCGTGCCGGAGTTAGATCAGCTCTTTATTGGTGTCGATGTGTTTGAAGGCAAAGACGCCGTCAAATCAAATATGAAGGCCCTCAGAGCGGCTAATAAACACCTCGCAAGTGGCGGCTTATTGCTTGTCTTTCCTGCCGGTGAGGTTTCCCAGTTAGTCGATGCCAAACAGCAACGCTTGGAAGACAAAGCGTGGAGTCGAAGCGTAAGTAGCCTGATCCGCAAAAACAAAGCAACGACAGTTCCAGTATTCATCAGTGGTCAGAACTCGAAACGCTTCTATATGGCAGGGAAAATCCATCCACTTTTGCGTACCCTAATGCTCGGGCGGGAGCTACTGAACAAACATGCACAAACCATCAACTTGTCTTTTGGCCAAGCGATTAAATTCAAAGAGCTCAACACACTTAACGATGATCAAGTGGTGAACTATTTGCGGCTCAACACTTACTTGCTCAATCGTGAAACCCAATCAGTTAAGCCTTCTTCTTCATCAGAACTGCTCTCTCCAATAGCGGCAGGGTTACCCGTAGGCGAATTGCTTGAAGAGCTGAACAACTTACCAAAAGAGTCCAAGCTGCTAACAAGTGGTGAGTTCGATGTTTACTGCACGGAGTCGCAGAGTATCCCTTCCCTACTGCATGAAATTGGTCGCCTACGTGAGCTCAATTTCCGACAAGTTGGCGAAGGGACTGGACTAGCAATAGACATTGACCATTTCGATCATGATTACCTGCATCTGTTTGTGTGGGACAGAGAGAACCAATGCTTGGTGGGCGCGTATCGTTTAGGTCTGGTTGATCAACTGATTGAAAAGCGCGGCGTAGCAGGTCTGTATTCACGAACGTTGTTTAACTATGACCAACGCTTTATCGACCAAATGGGTAAATCCATTGAGATGGGGCGCTCTGTGATTGCACAGCAATATCAAAAGAGCATGAGCGCGCTACTGCTACTGTGGAAAGGCATCGCAACGTTCGTTCATCAAAACCCAGATTACACTCACCTATTTGGTCCGGTAAGCATTAGCAACGATTATAGCGATACTGCACGTCAATTACTGGCTCAATCAATGACACTGCACCACTACGACAACAATTGCGCAGAGTACGTCACACCTTCTAACCCACTTCCTGAGCACCACCGTGACTGGAACACCAGCATGCTCACTGCTCTGGGTGATTTACAGCTATTGTCACGTGTCATTGCCAGAATCGATGAAGGGAAAGGAGTGCCCGTTTTGCTACGTCAGTACTTAAGCCTCAATGGCAAGCTGGTATGCTTCAACGTCGACCCTGCATTCAATAACGCTCTAGATGGATTGATTATGGTGGATTTGCGCGATGTTCAAGAAAAGACGTTGGCAAGGTATATGGGACGCGAGCAAGCTCATGACTACCTCGTCTATCATACTAATAGCAACGATGATTAAGAACAGTGATTAAGTAGAGAGTTGGGAATCACAAGAAGAACCGTGTGGCGACTCACTTTATTTACCCTTTCACCAACTAATTAGGCGTGCTCCGTGAAGTGCGCCGAAAAGACTCTTACAGATACAATCTATCGAAAGATCTAGATAGCATTTATCTCACCAATTCCGTCACAAACTTTCACAAAAAACAAAAACAGATCCAAGTCACACTTTGAATCCACCACAACTCAACACAAAACGTGACATTGATCATCACAAGCATTTAATTCGAATTTCAAAAAAAATCAAAAGTGATCAAAGTCACAAAGTATTTTGATTTTAAATTTGTCAGAAGATCGGATTGATCACTAAGATTTTTATTGACAGGTTTGAAAGTTGCTTTTTGTTATTAAGTTACAAGTTAATAAGTTGAACTTGGTCACTTAAAAACCGTTTCTCAGCCTAAGAAATGCGGGCATAGATCACGAAAAACCCGTTGTCAGTTCCAATTGGAAAATGTGTGGTAAATTGATTGGGTACTAAGCAATCAAACAAACGGTTTTGGCGAACCGTTTACTACAACAAGATTCATCAGAACATCGAACGGGGAATTGTTATGATATCACCAGATGCCAAGATCAAGATACAAAATTTTGGTCGTTTTCTGTCAAACATGGTAATGCCAAACATCGGCGCGTTTATCGCGTGGGGCTTTATCACTGCTCTATTTATCCCAACTGGATGGCTACCAAACGAAACGTTAGCCTCTATGGTTGGCCCAATGATTACCTACTTGCTGCCACTACTTATCGGTTACACCGGTGGTAAATTAGTTGGTGGCGATCGTGGTGCGGTAGTCGGTGCAATCACAACAATGGGTGTGATTGTCGGCACAGACATCCCAATGTTTATGGGGGCAATGATGGTCGGCCCAATGGGCGGCTGGGCTATCAAGAAATTCGATAACTACATCGATGGTAAAGTAAAAAGTGGCTTCGAGATGTTGGTTAACAACTTCTCTGCGGGCATCATCGGCATGCTATGTGCGATCCTTGCTTTCATCTTTATCGGTCCATTCGTAAAAATTCTTTCTGGTGGCTTGGCGGCCGGCGTTAACTTCCTAGTTTCTGCTCACCTACTACCACTGACTTCAATCTTCGTTGAACCTGCGAAGATCCTTTTCCTAAATAACGCGATCAACCACGGTATCTTCTCTCCACTGGGTATCCAACAAGCGTCTGAGACAGGTCAATCGATCTTCTTCCTAATCGAAGCAAACCCAGGTCCTGGTCTAGGTATCCTGCTAGCTTACATGGTGTTTGGTAAAGGTACGGCTCGTCAAACTGCAGGTGGTGCATCAATCATCCACTTCTTCGGCGGTATCCACGAGATTTACTTCCCATACATCCTAATGAACCCTCGCCTAATCCTTGCGGCTATCGCAGGCGGTATGACTGGCGTATTCGTTCTAACTATCTTTAACGCAGGTATCGTTTCTCCAGCATCACCAGGTTCAATCTTTGCAATCTTGTTGATGACTCAGAAAGGCTCAATCGTTGGTGTTCTAGCGTCTATCGCAGCAGCAACAGGTGTGTCATTCGCGGTAGCAGCACTACTAATGAAGACACAAACGTCCACAGAAGAAGACGGTGATGAAGCAGCACTAGAAAAAGCAACATCACAAATGAAAGACATGAAATCTGCATCTAAAAACGATGCGGTGGTAAACAGCCAAAGCAAAGGTGACGTAGACCTAGCGACAGTACAAAGCATCATTGTCGCTTGTGATGCGGGCATGGGCTCGAGTGCAATGGGCGCGAGCATGCTACGCAAAAAGATTCAAGACGCAGGTCTGAACATCCACGTAACCAACCTTGCCATTAACAGCTTACCAGAGAGTGCAGATATCGTGATTACTCATAAAGACTTAACGGATCGTGCACGTAAGCATGCTCCAAACGCACACCATATTTCATTGACTAACTTCCTAAACAGCGAGATGTACAACCAGCTAGTCACCAAACTACTAGCAGCGCAAAACCAATCCGCAGCCAATGACGACCAAATGGTAAAAGTTTCGCTCGTGGCAGCAAACGACGACAACTTCGAGCCACAGCAAACGTCGGTGTTCCAAATCCAGCGTGAAAACATTCACCTAGGTTTGAAAGCTGCCAACAAAGAAGAAGCGATTCGCTTCGCGGGCAACAAGTTGGTCGAACTTGGCTACGCAGAACCAGAATACGTAGACGCGATGTTTGAGCGTGAAGCATTGGTTCCAACTTACCTAGGCGAATCTATCGCAGTGCCTCACGGCACGGTAGAAGCGAAAGACCGCGTGAAGAAAACCGGCATTGTAATCTGCCAATACCCATCGGGTATCCAATTTACTGAAGACGACGATGATGTAGCGAAACTGGTTATCGGCATTGCCGCTAAGAACGATGAGCACATCCAGGTGATTACCACCATTACGAACGCGCTCGATGAGCCGGAGGCAATTGAGAAGCTAACCAGCACCAACGATGTGGAAGAGATTCTAAACATCCTTGGCGGTCAACAAGCGGCTTAATTACCCCTTTAATTTGCTCCTGAGGCAAATGAGGTCAGCTGTCACCCCCTATGCGGTTGGCCTCCCCCTAGTTTCGTAAGTCAACATTTTAGACATTGGTAGGTAAGAATTATGAAAAACGCAGTTCATTTTGGCGCAGGTAACATTGGTCGTGGCTTCATCGGAAAACTCTTAGCAGATGCAGAAGTCGAGGTCACATTTGCAGACGTTGACGCTCCACTCGTCGACCAACTGAGTCACAAGCAAGAATACAAAGTAAAAGTGGTCGGTACTGAGTGCCAAATCGACACAGTAACTCACGTCACCGCGGTAAACTCAGCCAGTGAAGATGTCATCGACCGCATTGTAAAAACCGACTTGGTAACAACAGCGGTTGGCCCTAACGTACTGGACATCATTGCAAAAACCATCGCTACCGGCATTGCTAAACGCTTTGCAGCAGGTAACGATAAACCATTGAACATCATAGCGTGTGAAAACATGGTTCGTGGCACCACACACCTAAAAGGTGAAGTGTACAAACACTTGGATGAATCATTGCACGCGAAAGCAGACGAGTTGGTTGGCTTTGTCGATTCAGCGGTAGACCGTATCGTACCACCAGCAGAAGCGGCGAACGATGACCCACTAGAAGTCACTGTAGAGAGTTTTAGCGAATGGATTGTGGATGAGCAGCAATTCAAGGGCGAAATCCCTGACATAGCTGGCATGGAAAGAACCAACAACCTAATGGCATTCGTAGAACGCAAGCTGTTCACTCTCAATACTGGTCACTGCATTACCGCTTACCTAGGTTGCTTGAAAGGCCATCGCACCATTCGTGAAGCAATTGAAGACCCAAGCATTCACGCTGAAGTAAAACAGGCGATGCAAGAGAGTGGTGAAGTGCTGATCAAACGTTACGGCTTCGACCGTGACATGCACAACGCCTACATCGAGAAGATTTTAGGACGCTTTGCCAACCCATACTTAGTGGATGAGGTGGATCGCGTAGGTCGTCAACCAATTAGAAAATTGGGTGCAAACGATAGATTAGTGAAGCCTTTACTCGGTACAATTGAGTATGGCACTGAAAATCAAACACTTTTGAAAGGCATTGCCGCTGCGTTGAAGTACACTAACGACACTGACCCACAAGCCGTAGAGCTACAAAACTCATTAAAAGAAGTGGGTGTGAAGAAGACGCTAGCGACATACACAGGTCTTGCAGAAGACAGTGATGAAGTGGCTCAAATCGAGACACTTTACAACCAACTTTGATTTACCTAGGGGAGCTTGGCTCCCCTTCTATGTCCTTCTCTGCTTGAAGAGTTGGGATAGCTAATAATTAGAAATGTATTCAGTATATGGCAGATAACATCAACGAAACCGAGATCATTGAGCGATTAAACAGCGCCCCATCGGTACGAGGCTTTTTCATTGCAGCAGTCGACGTTTTTAACGATTCGATCGACGGGTTAGTGCAAAGAATCTTTCGTAAAGATAACTTCGCTGTTCAATCGGTTGTCGGTCCGCTGCTACAAGACTCTGGACCGCTGGGCGATCTGTCTGTTCGTTTGAAGTTATTGTTTGGCTTGGGAGTGCTCCCCGATGACATTTACCACGACATCGAAGACATCATCAAACTCAAAAACCAACTCAATAGTGACGCTTCAGATTACGAATTCACTGACCCGAATATTCTAGAACCAATTAAGAAACTGCACTTGGTGAAGAAAATGGGCATGGTGCAACTGGAAGTCAGCGAACCAGATGACGACATCGACCTTGAGTTTTATCAGCTACAACTGCAACGTCAACAACAAATCATAAAGTCAGGGCTCTCACTTGCCATTGTCGAGATTTGCAATGAGCTCGGCAAAGACAGCCCTTTTTAATCGAAAAACTGGCACGGAAGCCTCCTCAACTCGCCCCTCTTTTTGCACATTCTTCTATACAACGTGCGTGAAAGCCATCACAGTCCATATTCCGATGTCTCTGTAACATCAGACCAATCTATCGCTAGTATTGAAACGGTATCGCATGCTTTCAATCGAAGACACTAAAACTAAGTGGGAGTTTTTCCAGAAACACCACTGGGTATCTCCAGAATTTTCCCGCACTCCCGTCCTCGAGTCGTGGGAGCGTTGCATAAAGCAATGCAGCCCTTACACCTGGTCAAAACCACATATTGCCTCTGGATTTACCTTCTCATCTCTAATGAAGCGCAACGAACATCTCATCGAATGCGCCACGACCGTACTTGAAGATACGTACGATATGCTTGGTGACGAAGACCTGGTATTGATGGTAACCGATGGCAACGGCTGCATTCTATCTGTTGTGGGACATGACTCAATGCGACAAGAGATGCAAGCGCTCGGCATAAAACAAGGCTGTTTTCTCTCCGAAGGAAAGATAGGCACAAATGCAGTCAATCTCTGTATTAGTACTCATATCCCGTGTGAAGTTTTCGCAGCAGAACATTTCAATCGCCACTTACATCCTTATGCCTCTGTAGCGGCGCCTGTTTTCGACCAGTTTGGCAAGTTACGCGGCACAACATGCCTTCTCAAAAAAGCAGAGAGCTATAAGAAAGAAGACTTAGTCATCATCGCGTCGAGCGCGAAAGAAGTCAGCTTGCAAATCCACATTCAGTCGGAACAAGAAAACATGAACCGCCTCACTTGTGCGCATAACGCAACGTTAGAGTGCATGGATGACGGCCTTCTGGCCTGGGATGAAGAAAGCCGTATAACAATGGTAAATCACCAGTCCGAGCGTTTGTTAAACATTGAAGCCAGTCAGGTCTTGGATAAAGAAGTCTTTTCTGTTTTGCGCTTCCCACCGAATGTCCTTACTAGTATTGAGTCAGGTGCGAGCATAAACCGCAAACTCACAACGGTAGAGGTTCGTGGCGAGTTTGTTGAAGCGATCATCACCTTGCGTCCACTCAAAGACGGCACACACTTATTGTTCTTGCACCCTATCGATAAAATTCGCGAACTTGCTCAACAACAAATAGGTGGCAGTGCGCGCTATACGTTCAGCACTTTGCCTGTCATTTCACGAAAAATGAAGCATGTCATTACCGTTGCAAAACGGGCCATAAAGTCCAAATCACCAATTCTAATTACAGGTGAAGAAGGCGTAGGAAAAGCCACTCTCGCCATGGCGATTCATAACGAAAGCACCTACAAAGAAGGGCCATTCATTACGCTCAACTGTCGCTCCATCAATACAGAGCAACTGGTCAAAGAAACCCTGGGATACGACGAGGGGCAAGGCATGCCTTCAAAGTTTGAGCTCGCCCATGGCGGTACGCTCTTTTTAGAAAAGGTGGAATATCTGTCGCCCGATTTACAAGCCGTGCTACTTAAGTTGTTAAAAACTGGGCTCGTCAGCCGCAGCGACAGTTTGCGATTGATCCCCGTAGACTTTCAACTTATCACCAGCACCTCTTCAGAGATCAGCGAGTATGTCACTCAGCGCTCATTTGGTCGGCAACTTTATTATGAAATCTCCTCGAACGAGCTGCATATTCCACCACTACGAAAGCGTAAAGAAGACATTGAATTTCTCGTCCAGCAGCTTATCAGCCATTACGAACGCCGCCACAATGTGACTATCTCGATAGAGCCAGTCGCACTGGAAGCGTTGATGAATTTTCGTTGGTCAGGCAACAACTCTGAATTAAGAAATCGAACTGAGCGAATTTTGCTTAACCGCAGTTCCAACTTAATCAAGCTGAACGATATTCCTGAAGACATTAAACTGAATTCTCGCCATACCGCAGAAAATACGCCAGTAATCACGTTAGAAGAAGCCGAGAGAAGAGCGATTGTTCAGGCTTGGAATCAGTGTGATGGCAAAATGCATGATATGGCGAAAGCATTGCAAATTGGCCGCACGACCTTATGGAGAAAAATTAATAAGTTTGGGCTGCAGGAGCAAATGAAGCTGTATTAAGTCGTGAATTGGCGTTCCTATAACAAAAGTAAAACCGGCGTAAGCACGCCGGTACAGGTGTACTAACGATAAGGTATCGATTAAACATCGACAGACAACTGACGAATCTGCGCTTTTAGTCCCGGTAGCATGCTCGAACTGGCGCTGAATTTTCGCAACCCCACGCGGAGCAATGTTTCTGTGGCATTTGGATCGCCAGCCATCTCACCACACATACTAACCGGTATGCCCGCGCGATCGCCTGCTGCACACGTGAGCTCAATGGCTTTTAGTACCGATGGTTCAAAGTAGTTCACCAATTCAGCAACAGCGGCGTTACCTCGATCGGCGGCCATAACATATTGAGTCAAATCATTGGTGCCGATAGAGAAAAAGTCGACTTCTTGGGCTAACGCATCAGCATTTAATACCGCGGCTGGCACCTCAATCATAATACCAACGGGCAAATGAGTCGCATCCAAGCCGAGTTGGTTTGCTTGATGCGCCAACAGCACTTTTACTTTTCTCACTTCTTCAACCTGAGCCACCATCGGTATCATCAATTGAATATTCGGTTGCTCGTGAAAGGCTCTCAGAATGGCTCGAAGTTGAGCGGTAAACAATGACTCATGTTGAAGGCACAACCGCACCCCTCTCAAACCTAAAAATGGATTATCTTCCGCTGGCATAGGATAAGCGGCTAAAGGCTTATCACCGCCAACATCTAGACTACGAATCGTAAGTGGCTTATCACCAAGTGCGGCGGCAATATCACGATACACTTGGTATTGCGCTTCCTCAGTTGGCAACTCATCACTGTTTTGAAATAGAAACTCAGTCCGAAATAGACCAACGCCCTCAGCTCCTGATGTTAGTGCATCATCAATATCTTTCGGTCCACCAATATTGGCGAATACTGGAATATGGACACCATCACAGGTGACTGCGGCTTGCTGAGCACTCGCTAGTGCACTTTGTCGGGTGCTTTGCCACTCAATTTGTTGCGCTTCTAATTCCTGCTGTACGGCATCTGAAGGAGAGAACCATAAATGCCCTCGGAAGCCATCAATAGTCACCACTTGACCAGCACGCACAGCATCAAGGCAGCCCTGAGCTTTAACGATGGCAGGAATACCCATCGCACGGGCAAGAATCGCACTGTGAGAGGTTTTTCCTCCTTCACTCAAACAGATACCAAGCACTTTCGATTTATCAAGCCCGGCCACATCAGAAGGCATCAGGTCGCGGGCCAACAAAATACTCGGTTCCTGAATGTCGATGGCATTAGGCGTTACGCCTGTCATTTCAACCATAACTTGGCGTGCGATATCATGCACATCAGCTTCGCGTTCCCGCATGTACTGACTTTCTGCCTGGCGAAACTCTTCGGCCAACCTTTGCAGTGATTCTACCCAAGCTTGCTCGGCTATCATGCCCGTTTGAATTCGCGACTCGACCGATGCCCATAATTCTGGGTCACTGAGCATCATGCTATGAGCAGCAAATATTTCCCCTTTCGGCTGCTTCGCTTGCTCCTGCAAATGTTGAACAACCACGCCTATCGCACGCTTAACCCGTTCAATTTCATCTTGTTCACTTTGGAAATCACGTTCAGGCACAGCTGGCATTTCATGAGTAAAAAGGACAGCAGGAGCAGTAGCGATACCGTCATTAACTCGAATACCAACAACAGCACCTTCAATCTGACTTGAGGCCATGCCATCGAGCAGAGTATCCGAGCTTTCTTCAGGTTCGACAATGCCTTGCTCAACCGCCTCTTTTTCTCCGAAGTGCTCACTAGCTAAGGCTTCAAATGCCTTGATTGCTTCACTGGATTGAGAGCCGAGTGCGCACAGCGTGATCGTCTCTTGGCTACGAACGCCAAGTTTCGCAATGCTGTTTAAGCTTTTCGCGTTCACACGGCGCTCGCCTTTTTTCAACCATAATTGGCAGTCAAAAGGCGCGAGTGCACCAACAATGGCCGCAGCGGGACGAGCATGTAATCCATGCGGATTTTGCACTACCCAATCAAATGTCCGTTCTTGCTCAAAGTTCTCTGATACTGGCGCTATCTCAGCGGACGTTAGTGGCTGATCACCAAGGTGCTCTTGTTTTACGCTTAACGCATTCTGTGCCTCTTCGACTACCGTCGATAAAGGTAGTCCGGCGGCGGCAGCCACCGACGCCGCCATGGTTCCTTCAACAATAGGTGCCGAGATAAGGGTGACATTTTCCCTCACATGATCATCAATCAGATCCAGAGCCATTTCCGTGCTAAGCAACGCGCTGCCAAGATCCATCAACACAACAACCCCTTGTTGATCTTGTACCTGCTCAATCGCTTCCATCACTGCAATGGCATCGGTTCCGATCGGGTTCTCTGGATCATCAATCCCAGCAGCAATCGCAAGCTTGGCTTTGCCTTGCGTCATTTGGGTGGCAAGTTCTGCCACCCCTTCTGCAAGTCGACGACTATGAGATACAACTACAATTCCCACCATCTTAATTACCTGCTATTGCCTGCTGTAGTGCTTTAATCATTAACAAAGAAGAGGTTGCACCGGGGTCTTGGTGGCCAATACTACGTTCACCTAAATAGCTTGCTCGCCCTTTTTTCGCCAACATTTCAATCGTGGCAACCGCGTTCGTTTCTGCTAGCTCAACCATTTCATTCAGTAAGTGATCGGCGTTCATGCCATTTTCTAACGACGCCTTCACGCTAACTAAAACGGGTAACCAAACATCACACATGGTTTTATCACCCAGTTCTGCTTTACCACGAGACACCACGCCATCCACACCGCTTTTTAGTGCATCCACTAACTCTTCAAACGTTAATTGCTCTCGAGTTCCGACAGCGGCAGCCGTGCGAATAAACAGCGTGCCATACAGCGGGCCACTTGCCCCACCGACACTAGAAAGCAAGGTCATGCCCGTATTCTTGAGAATGCTGCCGATATTTTGGTCCGCAAATTGCGGCAGTTTTTCAGCAACTTTTTTAAAGCCTCGGTTCATATTGAGACCATGGTCTGCGTCACCAATATCACGATCAAGGTCGGTCAGAAAATCTTGATTCTCTTGATACGTTTTCGCACATAACTCTAACCAGTGAACGATATGTTGTTTTTCGATTTGCATGTTTGCTCCCCCCTGTTACCACTTGATTGCAGCCGTATCGACAGGAGCATCAAACAGCTCCAACATCTCTTTATCTGCTTTCAGCAACGTAATTGAAACGCCTTCCATATCGAGTGACGTACAGAAGTTACCAACCATATTACGCACGATACGGAACCCCGCTTGCTCGCAGTTATGGGCAAGACGGCGGTACACTCCGTAAAGCTCAGAAATTGGCGTTCCGCCCATACCATTCACCATCACAATGTAGTCGTGTTCAGCGGCGAAAGGCTCAATGCTGGATTCCACTTCATCCCATTCACCTTCGTCACGATTCCAAATACGCAATGTGCGCTGATAAGGCGTGTTTTCAGCAACTTCAGCAAACATTTCATCCACTAACGTATCGACGTCGGTGTATTTAACTCGCTTGATACCTGGTTCACCATGGATACCAACACCAAACTCAACTTCATCATCTTCCAGAACAAAAGATGGTTTACCCGCCGCTGGTACAACACAAGCATTAAGCGCCACGCCAAATGAACGACAGTGATTATTCACGCGACGAGCCAGCGCTTCACATTGCTCCAACGAATAACCTTTGTTCGCGGCAGCCCCAACTAACTTTTCAACCAATACCGTTCCAGCAACGCCACGGCGACCAGCGGTGTATAGGCTGTCTTTGACTGCAACATCGTCATCCACCAACACCGACCCAACTTTGATACCATCGGTATGAAGCAGCTCCACAGCCGTTTCAAAGTTCAACACATCACCGGTGTAGTTTTTAATGATAAACAGCACGCCCTCACCGGTATTCACTTGGTTGCCACATTCGTACATTTGATCGGGCGTAGGTGAAGTAAATACCTCTCCTGGGCAGGCGCCTGTCAGCATGCCTTTACCAATAAAACCTGCGTGCAAAGGTTCATGACCACAGCCACCACCAGAAACCAGTGCCACTTGCCCCGGAGTTTCCTCATGCCACATGTAACGAGGTTCGTAGTTCGCTTTTAGCTCAGGGCGGGACAATGCCAGACCTTCCATTTGCTGCAATACAACATCATCAACTTGGTTAATTAACTTTTTCATCGTTCTATCTCATTCCATTTATATTTTTATGTAGGGTATGAATTCATCTTAAACAGAGAAAAAGCGTGCTCAAAAAAAATCAATCTGTTTCATATTGAAACAAAAACTTCGGCATTATTGTTTCAATATGAAACGAAAAACGACAAATTTTCCTGAATAGTGATCGTCGCCATAAAGCATGCTGATGCTTATTACTTCTGACAGTCGGTTTGACACAGAGGTCATAAAAGCATGGAACAAAACCAGAGATATCCTTCACCACTTACCACACCAAACCTAATATAAACCTTATCCCTACAATGGATATTCATTGCAGTCCAAAACACACATAAAAAAGGTTAAAGGTTTGAATTATGGACAAAATTATTATCAGCCCAAGCAAATACGTCCAAGGTGAACAAGTACTTACATCTATCGCTCACTATGTGAAAACATTGGGTGAACGTCCGTTAGTAATTGCCGATGAGTTCGTGACTAACCTGGTTGGCGATGACGTCAAACAAAGTTTTGCTGACGAAAAGCTTCCACTCACTATGAACATTTTTGGTGGCGAATGTTCACGCGTTGAGATTGAACGCATCACGGACATTTGTGCCACTCAGAAACACGATGTCATTGTCGGTATTGGTGGTGGTAAAACGTTAGATACAGTAAAGGCTGTTGCGTTTTACACAAAAATTCCTGTCGTGGTGGTTCCTACGATTGCCTCGACTGATGCGCCAACCTCAGCGCTTGCGGTGATATACACACCTGAAGGTGAATTTGCAGAATATTTGATGATCCCTAAAAACCCAGACATGGTCATCATGGATACGTCAGTCATCGCCAAAGCCCCTGTTCGCTTACTTGTATCGGGGATGGGCGACGCGCTTTCCACCTACTTTGAAGCTCGTGCCAACATGACTTCTGGTAAGGCAACAATGGCTGGTGGGTTAGCGACGCGTTCAGCACAAGCGCTTGCGAAACTTTGCTATGAAACCTTGCTTGAAGATGGTGTAAAAGCAAAAGCTGCAGTAGAAAATGGTGTGAGCACCAAAGCGGTAGAAAACATTATTGAAGCCAATACATACCTTAGCGGTATCGGTTTTGAAAGCAGTGGTCTAGCGGGTGCTCACGCTATTCATAACGGCCTAACTAAGCTTGAAGAGTGTCATCATCTCTATCATGGTGAGAAAGTCGCGTTCGGCACACTAGTTCAGCTGGTACTAGAAAACGCAGCGATGGAAGAGATTAATACGGTTCTTGCATTCTGCCGCTCTGTAGGTCTACCAACCAACTTATTTGATATGGGCGTTAAAGAGCTTAACCACGCTAAGTTGCGCGAGGTCGCCGAAGCCTCAACGGCCGAGGGAGAAACCATCCACAATATGCCATTCCCAGTGACGGCAGAAAATGTCTACTCTGCAATTCTAACCGCTCACCAGTTGGGTCAATAACTCACAAACCTTAAAATGGGTTTAAATAAAAAAGCGGCACATACTCTCGCATGTGCCGCTCAGGATTTTTGCTGTTAAGCGTAATTACTCAACCGTTACCGCTTTCGCTAGGTTACGTGGTTGGTCTACGTCCGTACCTTTGATCAGTGCTACGTAGTAAGACAGCAACTGCATTGGGATGGTGTAGTAGATCGCCGCCGTGATTTCACTAACGTGAGGCATAGTGATGATCTTCATTGTCTCATCGCCTTCGAAGCCTGCGTCTGCATCTGCGAATACGTATAGAAGGCCGCCACGCGCACGCACTTCTTCAACGTTTGATTTTAGCTTTTCAAGTAGGTCGTTGCTTGGTGCAACCACAACAACAGGCATGTCAGCATCAATTAGAGCCAGAGGACCGTGTTTCAGTTCACCCGCCGCGTACGCTTCTGCGTGGATGTACGAGATCTCTTTCAGTTTTAGAGACGCTTCCATCGCGATTGGGTAGAACTCGCCACGGCCTAGGAACAATGTGTGGTGCTTGTCTGCAAAATCCGTTGCAAGTGCTTCAATTTCTTTCTCGAAAGAAAGTGCCGCGTTGATTTGCTTAGGAAGTGCGTGTAGCGCTTCAACAATCTCTTTTTCTTTCTCTTTGCTGATGCGACCTTGCTCTTTACCCAGTGCTGTTACCAGCATAAGTAGTGCAGAAAGCTGAGTCGTGAACGCTTTGGTTGAAGCCACACCGATTTCAACACCAGCGCGAGTCATGAACGCAAAATCTGATTCACGAACCAGAGAAGAGCCTGCTACGTTACAAATGGTCATCGCCGCCATGTAACCTTTCTCTTTTGCTAGGCGAAGTGCTGCTAACGTATCTGCAGTTTCACCAGACTGAGACAACGTAATAAGAAGGCTGTTTGGACGAGTCACAAACTTGCGGTAACGGAATTCAGACGCAATTTCTACATCACAGCTAACGCCTGCAATGTCTTCAAACCAGTAACGTGCCGTCATACCTGCGTTGTAAGACGTACCACACGCCACGATTTGTACGTGTTCTACTTTGCTTAGAATGTCTGCCGCGTGCACACCGATCGCGTCTGTCACAACAGAATCTGACGTGATACGACCTTCCATTGTGTTGATCAACGCTTTAGGTTGCTCATAGATTTCTTTTTGCATGAAGTGACGGTATTGGCCTTTATCACCTGCATCATGCTCTGCATTAGATTCAACAATTTCACGCTCAACTGGCTCACCCGTTGCATCAAACACAGTGACTTCACGGCGAGTAATTTCTGCTACGTCCCCTTCTTCTAGGTACATGAAACGGCGCGTAACGTTAAGTAATGCAAGTTGGTCAGACGCTAGGAAGTTTTCACCTACACCAAAACCGATCACGATCGGGCTGCCTGAACGTGCTACTACGATGCGAGATGGATCTTTGCGATCCAACGCTACCGTGCCGTATGCGCCTTCAAGTTGTTTTGCTGTTTTTTGTACCGCTTCTAATAGCGTTTCTGAAGTACGAAGTTCCCACTCAACCATGTGTGCGATAACTTCTGTATCCGTTTGCGATTCAAACACGTAGCCACGAGATTGAAGCAGCTCACGCAGCTCTTCATGGTTTTCGATGATGCCGTTATGGACCACTGCGATATCACCAGACATGTGTGGGTGAGCATTGATTTCAGAAGGTTCACCGTGCGTCGCCCAACGAGTGTGCGCAATACCAGTTCCGCCGATCACTTTTGCTTCTTCTACTGCATCAGCCAATTCTTGTACTTTACCCAAGCGACGAACGCGCGTTAGGTTTGATTCGCCATCAACAACCGCAACGCCAGCAGAGTCGTAACCGCGGTACTCTAAGCGGCGTAGACCTTCAACCAAAATTTCTGCAACATCTCGTTGTGCTACTGCACCTACGATTCCACACATGTGTTTATCTCCGTTTGTAGTTTTGTTCTTCCCTAGCCATGATTTCAAATAGAGGCAGCAAGCAAAGGCCTTTATCCAGAGGGAAGTAAAATATGAAACTGATTACATTATTAGGCGCAAATGACTTTCACGCCATGTTGTTCAATCTGTACTTTATGCTCTGCTTGGATATCTGCATCGGTCACCAACACATCAACTTGATGCCAAGCGAGCTCTAAGTTTGGGATCTTACGGCCGATTTTTTCGGACTCGATCATTACGATCACTTCACGTGACGCTTCTGCCATTACCTTACTTAAGCCAACCAACTCATTAAATGTCGTGGTTCCACGCTCGAGATCGATGCCATCCGCACCGATGAATAGTTGGTCAAAGTCGTAAGCTCGTAATACAGATTCGGCTACTTTGCCTTGAAAGGACTCTGAGTGCGTATCCCAAGTACCGCCAGTCATCAGCAGTGTCGGTTCGCTCTCTAATTCATTTAGGGCGTTAGCAACATGCAACGAGTTGGTCATGACCACTAAGCCACGTTTGTCATTCAACTGTTGAATCAGCGCGGCAGTCGTGCTGCCACTGTCGATCACGATGCGATTATGATCGCGAATCAATGATGCTGCTGCTTTTGCTAAGCTTAACTTTCGAGTCGAAACATTAGCGCCCAATTCTTCGTGAATGACTTCCTTTGGGATAGCAATCGCACCGCCATAGCGGCGTAGAAGTTGGCCGTTTTTCTCTAAAGAAGCTAAATCCTTTCTAATCGTGACCTCTGAGGTTTCGAATTTCTGAGCAAGTTCATCAACGCTGACTTCTCCTAGTTCAGAAACCAAGTTAGAAATGGCGTGTCTTCTTAATTGAGTGTTTCGTTTCGACATTTAAGTTTTGACTTTAAGTTTCGATGTGAAACTTATTATAGTCAAACCGAAACTTTTAAGTCCATTTATTTCGATCCAAAAAATTAATATTTCTCGATAAAACCTTGTCCTAAGACAATTCTTAAACAGTGATATTGGATTCATTCAGTGGTAGAATTCGCCACCGAAAAGAAAAAAAATTACAGAATTGAAGGCTATTTTTTTGCAACTTTCTGCATATAAAGTGGGATTAGTCACAAAAAGGTAACCAAAATCGCCGATCTTTTAGTCATAAAATGACTAAACTTGGTGAAAGACTTTCAGAATCTGAAGTTCTAATAATGAGACGAAAAATCGGTGGGTGACAGGTACTAAATGTCATCAAAAACGTCCTGACTTCAGAGTAAATAACCGACTTTCAAATTGTAACTATACTTACCGGAGAGTATCTTCCATGAAAAAGACCAAAATCGTATGTACGATTGGCCCTAAAACAGAATCTGTAGAGAAGCTAACTGAACTAGTTAACGCAGGCATGAACGTAATGCGCCTTAACTTCTCTCACGGTGACTACGAAGAACACGGCACTCGTATCGCGAACTTCCGTAAAGTAATGGAAGCTACTGGCAAACCACTAGCAATTCTTCTAGATACTAAAGGTCCAGAAATCCGCACTATCAAGCTAGAAGGCGGTAACGATGTTGATCTAGTAGCAGGTCAAGAATTCACTTTCACAACTGACACTTCAGTTGTAGGTAACAAAGATAAAGTTGCAGTAACTTACGCTGGTTTCGCAGCAGACCTAAACGTAGGTAACACTATCCTAGTAGACGACGGTCTAATCGAGATGGAAGTTATCTCTAAGACTGAAACTGAAGTTAAATGTAAAGTTCTTAACAACGGTGCACTGGGCGAAAACAAAGGTGTTAACCTTCCTGGCGTTTCTGTAAACCTACCTGCACTATCTGAAAAAGATAAGAACGACCTAAAATTTGGTTGTGAGCAAGGCGTTGACTTCGTAGCAGCTTCTTTCATCCGTAAAGCGTCTGACGTTCAAGAAATCCGTGAAGTACTTGCTGCAAACGGCGGCGAGAACATCCACATCATCTCTAAGATCGAAAACCAAGAAGGTGTTGATAACTTCGACGAGATCCTAGAGCTTTCTGACGGCATCATGGTTGCTCGTGGTGACCTAGGTGTTGAAATCCCAGCTGAAGAAGTAATCTTCGCTCAGAAAATGATGATCGAGAAGTGTAACCGTGCACGTAAGATGGTTATCACTGCAACTCAAATGCTTGATTCTATGATCAACAACCCACGTCCTACTCGTGCGGAAGCAGGCGACGTTGCTAACGCAGTAATGGACGGTACTGACGCAGTAATGCTTTCTGGTGAAACGGCGAAAGGTAAATACCCTGTTGAAGCGGTAACTATCATGGCTCAAATCGCGAACCGTACTGACTCAGCGCTAAAAGCTGAACTAGGTTCTCGTCTAGACAGCCCACGTCTTCGCATCACTGAAGCAGTATGTAAAGGCGCTGTAGACACAGCTGAGAAACTAGCAGCTCCACTTATCGTTGTTGCAACTGAAGGCGGTAAGTCTGCACGTTCAGTACGTAAGTACTTCCCAACTGCAAACATCCTAGCGCTAACAACTAACAAGAAAACTGCTGCACAGCTAGTTCTAACTAAAGGTGTTACTCCTGTAGTTGTTGATTCAATCGAAAGCACTGACGCATTCTACGTAGCGGGTAAAGAACTTGCTCTAGAATCAGGTCTAGGTAACAAAGGCGATATCGTTGTTATGGTTTCTGGCGCTCTAGTTGCTTCAGGTACTACGAACACAGCTTCTGTACACGTACTATAAGACTGAACTTTTAACACTTCAGTTTCTTGAGAAGGAGGGCTTATGCCCTCCTTTTTTATATGGCTTTCTTGCTCTCATAATAGGCTAATTGTATTATTCACCTCTATCAGAATTTCGTACTGTTTAATTTTATCGTCACGATTAAAGTTTCTTCTATGAGGTGTATGTGTCTAGTCCCACTCTTACCGACAAAGTATTAAGAATGATCCGTCAGGATATTCTCGATGGCGAGCTTAAACCAGGTCAAAAACTCGTGGTTGCCGAACTCAAAGAGAAGTACAACGTAGGAGCGTCACCCATTCGAGAAGCATTGGTGCAATTATCTTGGAGCAAATACGTCAAACTCGAGCCGCAAAAAGGCTGCTGGGTTGCACCTGTATGTAAAGATGAGTTACATGACTTGTACGAAAGCCTGCAAATGGTCTCCGCATGCTTACTCAGTAAGGCAATCATGATTGGCGATGAAAAATGGGAACTGGATGTACTAACTGCTTATCACAAGTTATCCCGAGTAAAACCTGGCGAAAGCTTTTGTTGGAGGGAATGGGAAGAGCGCCAAAATCAGTTTCTTACTGCGCTGTTTGAAGGTGCTGGCTCTGTCAATATGTTTGGGTTTTTCCGCGATCTACTCACGCAAATTAAACGCTACCAATACTTCGCGATGCTGATTTTAGGCACAGGGAACCCTGGGCACTGTAATCTCGATGAGCAAGAAATACTGATGAAGGCATCGCTAGACAAAAAGAGTCAGGATGCTTTAGGTTATCTAGAGCGTTATTTGAGACAGTCAATACAGTGTATCGAAGCCGCCATCGACAACCAATGTCGCATACTGGCTAGCGAATAACGCTGAGACTGAAAAAGCGGGGTCTATCCCCGTTTATTCGTTTTTGTAAAAGCGCTAAGCAATATCATCATAACTATGACACAGCGATACGCAGTTACGCCCTGCACTTTTTGACTCATACAAAGCAATATCAGCACATTTATACGTTCTTGTACGATCAGAGGTTAAATCACTATACCCAGCACTGACAGTAATGCCTCTATCACTACGCATTTGAACCGCGACACGTAGCCTGTTCAATACAATTTCAGCCTCTTCTAGTGTTGTATGCGGCATAATCACTGCAAATTCCTCACCACCGACACGAGATACAAAGTCTGTGCTGCGGACTTCTTCTAGGAGGGTTTCTGCGACACTACAAATCACCTTGTCTCCTTCGTCGTGGCCAAGCTCGTCATTAATACGCTTAAAATGGTCAATATCAAACAACGCCAAACAAGCAGGAGGGCTATCAGGATAGCGTTCAATAATCCCCGCATATTGCGCCAATTGCTCTTCAAATTTTCGGCGGTTCCACAACCCCGTCAAGCCATCTTTTTCGCTTAGGTTTCGTAATTTTTCTTCTAACTCTTTTTGCCCAGAGATATCCACCAGCGACGTAATGTAATAACTCACTTTACCTGATTTGGTTAAATTCGCCTGAATACGCATTATTGCAGTAAAGACTTGATTAAACTTAGTTCGACAACGAATCTCCCCTTCCCATACGTGTTCACTCTTCAGTGTTTTCCAGATACTCAGGTTTGCTTCGAGATCTTCAGGTAAGAGAATTAAATGATGTGCACTCCAACCTTGGGCATGCTTGGTTGAGTAACCCATCATGTTTTCAAACTCTTGATTAACCATGATGATTCTATGTGAAGCATCCGAGATCATCACCGCAGTCATACCATCAAGAGCAGCTCGAGCCAACTTCGATTCCATACTATGACGCCGATAATGCAGAGCAAGGGCTGCCGTCGGCAAAGTGAAGCCGAGCACCAAACTTAGAACAAAAAACGCTTCTTGGATTAAGTCATCAATATCCCTCTGAGCTCGGGATAATAACTGCTCATTGGTAAGATCAATAACCAGATGAAGAGGTTCGCTAGAAACAAACTGGATGGTGCGATACGCGACCAAATTCGAACCATTGTAAGCATAGCCCGAATCTTTTGAATTTAAACTACGCCAAATGTTTGGGTACATCCGGCCAAAATTAAATTGAGAGCGAGCGGGAATTATATGGCCATACAAACGAGCTGATTTAGGGCTATCAATGTAAAATCCGTCACTTTTAATCAGCTCAATATGGAAATCAAGCACTGACGAATAGTTGAGTCGAGAAGATAAATAGTCAATATCAACATTAAGGACGAGATACCCTTCGCGCTTTCCGTTAAGCGAAATAGGCATCAAAATGCGCAGTGACGGGCTATAGGGATAGACTAACTCGCCATACTCTCGTTCTAAACCTATCCCCCACGAAGCGATTTCGCCATCGTCTAAGTTCTTAGCGAATTGAAAGTAATCTCGCTCTGACTTATTTTGCAATTTGATCGCGGGCAACGCAGCGCCTGTTTCAATCTCATAATTAATCCTCACTTTTTCTCGACCAGAAACATCAAGAAAGCGAATTTGCTTATACAACTTTTGATTGATTGCGACCGAGATCCACATGTCTTCTAAGATGGAACGGTTCACCCGGTTAGGTTGGCGCAGATATTCATACAGACTTTGGCTGTGACCAAGTAGGTCACTGATCGTTTCGATTTGATCCTGAATATTGCTGTATTCACGGCCAGTATAGGCCAATTGATGTAACGCTTCTTGAGCGGTGTTCTCAACATTGTTTTCTAACAACGTCAGATATTTCTGATAGTAGTAAGCGGCAGTGAGTGCACTAAAAAATAGTGCTGTCGCCAATAAGGTGCCGACTCGCTTAGGTACTTTCACACGTCTAATGCCTATCATGCTTACTAAAACGACAATTATATCATTAATTGTTATTTTCTAAACAAAAAAGCCACTTAGATTAAGTGGCTTTTCTATATGCAATCAGAGAGTTAAGGTTTGAGGGCTCGCTCTCCTCGCGCAATGCCAACGACACCACTACGAGCAACTTCGACAACTTCGGTCACTTCGGATATCGCTTGAATGAAGGCATCTAGCTTTTCACTCGTACCCGCAAGTTGTACGGTGTATTGGGAAGCCGTGACATCCACGATCTGGCCACGAAAGATGTCTGCCGTCCGCTTCACTTCTGCTCGCGCAAAACCACTGGCTTTCACTTTCACCATCATCAGTTCACGCTCAATGTGCTCATACTCGGTGACTTCTTGCACTTTCAGCACATCGATCAATTTGTGTAACTGCTTCTGAATTTGTTCCAACTGCATCTCATCAGATGTCGTGGTAATGTTCATTCGCGACAGGGTTTCATCATCAGTCGGTGACACCGTCAAAGATTCAATGTTGTAACCACGTTGAGAGAACAAACCAACAACACGAGACAACGCACCTGGTTGGTTTTCCAATAGCAATGAAATAATGTGTCTCATATTAAGTTCTCTCCGTTTTGCTTAGCCACATTTTATCCATACCCTCACCTTTGATTTGCATCGGGTATACGTGTTCGGTTTCGTCTACGTTGATGTCCACAAACACCAGACGATCTTTCATATCCAACGCTTTTTGTAGCCCTTCTTCGAGCTGATCAGGCGTTTCGATACGAATACCGACGTGACCATAAGCTTCTGCAATCGCTGCAAAGTCAGGAACAGAACTCATGTAAGAATTAGAGTGACGACCTTGATAAATAATGTCTTGCCACTGTTTTACCATGCCTAAGAATCGGTTGTTCAGGTTGATGATCTTCACTGGAATGTCGTATTGCATGGCCGTAGACAATTCTTGAATGTTCATCTGAATACTGCCGTCACCAGTCACAACCACGACCTCTTCTTGTGGCATGGCAAACTTCACGCCCATACCAGCCGGAAGACCAAATCCCATGGTGCCAAGACCACCAGAGTTTATCCAACGGCGCGGCTTATTGAATGGGTAGTACAGCGCCGCAAACATCTGATGCTGGCCCACATCAGACGCCACATATGCGTCGCCATTAGTTAGCTTGTGCAGCGTTTCAATTACTTGCTGTGGCTTGATTCGTTCTGGAGACGTTTCATAAGACAAGCAGTTGCGGTCACGCCATACTTGAATGTCATCCCACCATGCAGTGATAGCATCTTGATCATTTCCACTACCTTGCTCTGCAAGCAGCCCGAGCATGGTTGTCAGCACTTTTTCCGCAGAACCTACGATCGGCAAATCCACTTTCACGTTTTTCGAGATCGATGACGGGTCGATATCAATATGCATCACTTTTGCGTTTGGGCAGTACTTTTCAAGGTTGTTGGTTGTACGGTCATCAAAACGCACACCGATACCAAAAATAAGATCGGCTTCATGCATTGCCATATTAGCTTCGTAAGTGCCGTGCATACCCAACATGCCCAGTGAGTTTTTATGTGTACCCGGGAATGCCCCCAAGCCCATCAAAGTACTCACAACGGGTAGGTTCAGTTTGTCGGAAAGCTCTAAAATATGTTCATGGGCGCCAGAAATCACCGCACCACCACCGATATAAAGCACTGGTTTTTTCGCTTCTAATAGCGATTTAAGCGCTTTTTTAATCTGGCCTTTATGGCCCGAAGTTGTCGGCTTGTAAGAGCGCATTGAAAGCGTTTCTGGATATTGATAAGGCAGTTTGATTTGCGGGTTCATTACATCTTTTGGCAAATCAATCACAACTGGACCAGGTCGACCTGTAGTCGCGATATAAAACGCTTTTTTGATTGTTTCAGGAATATCTTCCGCTTTTTTTACTAAAAAGCTGTGTTTGACCACTGGGCGGGAGACACCGACGATGTCACACTCTTGGAAAGCATCATTACCAATTAGGCTATTCGGTACGTTACCCGAGATAACGATCATTGGGATAGAGTCCATATACGCTGTTGCAATACCCGTAATGGTATTGGTCGCGCCCGGCCCCGAGCACACAAGTACGACACCCGGTTTACCGGTAGCTCGAGCGTAACCATCTGCCATATGAGTGGCGGCTTGCTCATGCCTTACAAGTACGTGTTTGATTTGATCGGTTTTGGCATGCAGTGCATCGTAGATATCCAAAACAGAGCCACCTGGGTAGCCAAAGATCTGCTCTACGTGCTCTTCTATCAGAGATTGAACCACCATCTCTGCGCCTGACAACATTGCTGTCATAATTGCTCTCCTTAGCCAGTTTCCTCACCGTAAGGTCAACGGATTGGTCTGGTTTTACATAGTCTAGGTCTTATTCGTAGCCTAATCGAAATACTTCCACGTTTTCGGCTATGTCTTGCGTTCGTCATAACATCCCGCAAGGTTACCCAACAAATGTAACGTTTTATTATCAAAGGGTCTAATGAGAGATTGGTCTACTTTTTAAACAAGATACTAGTAATTAGAATGTTAGTAGGAATAGCAGCCACACATCTCCTATTTCACAGTACAACCTAAAAAATTAACGCTAAAAAAAAGAACATTATTTCATAAGCTTTTAGCTACAGGGTGCGAAATAGCGTTATTTGACGAGCAGAACAGAAAAAATCAATACAAACAAAAATCCCCAGCAATGCGCGATCACATCACTGGGGATTTTTTCATCAATATAAAATCTAAGTCAGCTTAAGTTACTTTTTATCGGACTTTTCCTTATACATTTCTTCAATTTCATCTTGGTATTTGTCATTGATGACTTTACGACGAAGTTTTTGAGTTGGCGTTAACTCACCATCATCCATAGAGAAAGCTCTTGGTAACAGTTTAAACTTCTTCACTTGTTCAAACTTTGCCAACTCTTTTTGAAGATCGTTCACCCGCTTCTCAAGCATTTCGACCACCTGGTGGTGCTTAATCAACTCAACGCGATCGTGATATTTGATATTCAGCTCTTTCGCGTACTCTTCTAGCGAGTCATAACAAGGCACGATAAGCGCAGAAACAAACTTACGAGTATCCGCAATGACTGCGATTTGCTCGATGAAGTGGTCTTTACCAATCGCACCTTCAATCATTTGTGGAGCGATGTATTTACCACCTGAAGTTTTCATCAACTCTTTGATACGGTCGGTGATGAACAAGTTGCCATTTTCATCAATGTAACCAGCGTCGCCCGTTTTTAGGAAACCGTGCTCATCAAAGGTCTTTTCCGTCTCTTCTGGCATTTTGTAATAGCCACGCATCACCATTGGACCACGAACCAGAATCTCGTTGTTTTCGCCGATCTTAACCTGTGCGCCAGGCATCGACATACCAATAGAGTCGGGGTTAAAACATTTATCATCCCAACACGATACTGTCGCCGTGGTTTCAGTCATGCCGTAGCCCAACTTAACGTTGATACCAATCGCATGGAAGAATCGACCGATGGTTTCATCCAGCTTTGCACCGCCACAAGGCATAAAGTTGATTTGCCCGCCAAGTAGCGCACGCAGTTTGCTCAGAACCAACTTATCCGCCAAAGCGTATGACTTACGCAGCAAGAGCGATGGCTGACGTTTTTCTTGATGACAAGCGGCCATTTTTGCGCCCATGTTGACTGCCCAAGTAAACATGATCTTACGGTGAATCGGCGCGCGAGACACTTTCTCGTGAATCGCAGAGAAGATCTTCTCATAGAAACGCGGTACGGCACACATCACGGTAGGTCGCACCTGGCTCAGTGCATCACGTACTTGCATGGTGTCTTGCAAATAGCAGTTGGTCGCCCCTTTGTACAATACATAAAAGGTCCAAGCGCGCTCAAATACGTGTGACAACGGAAGGAAACATAATGACACGTCACTTTGAGAAAGGCTCAAGCGCTGATCGTGCCCTTCCAATTGCGCCGCAATGTTTGCGTAGTCCAACATAACGCCTTTTGGCTGCCCTGTTGTACCCGAGGTGTAGATCAGCGTGAGTAGATCATCTTCTTTTGCCTGATCTAAACGCGCATCCAATTCAACTTGATATGTAGTGTCGCCTTTGGCAACAAATGCTTGCCAAGAGATAACGAAATCATGATCGCCAAGTTCTATATCATCAGACATCGCAACAATGAGCTCTAACTGTTCGCACTGGTCGAAAATGCTCACGGCTGCATCAAATTGAGGCTGTTCACCAACAAACAGAACTTTGACGTCTGCATTGTTAATGATGTACGCCGACTGAGCGGCAGTATTGGTTGGGTAAATAGGTACTGTCACGCTGCGTAATTGCAGTGCTGCGATATCAGCGATCGTCCATTGCGGCATGTTGTTCGAGAAAATGCCGATCTTATCTTGGACTCCTAATCCCTGAGCCAAAAGTGCAAGTGATAAAGCATCAACTTGCTGACCAAATTGCGTCCACGTAATACCTTGCCACTCCTCACCCACTTTATGCTTGAGTGCAACGCGTGTACCACCGTTCGCAATTTGTTCACGAATACGTTTAACGATATGAAAATCTAACTTGGCCATTCTTTTACTTACCTTTTGGCTTACAGGCGTAAGCTAATTGAGCGAACAAGTGTACTCACGGCTTGCTAAAACGCAACTGACCAGTATCAAACTTATCACTAATAAGAGACAACTATCACTTATACGTCGCGTAACGTAACTCAAATTGCTGAATGATTACTCTATTTAACTTACTGTTTCGATTGTTGATTACGAAAACAAAAAGCCCCGAGAGACAAAAATCGCTCGGGGACCAATGAATTGTAAAAATTGATGATTACCAATATGGTCTAATCGAGAAGACCAAACGTCATCTTATTTTGCGGCAACGACTTCACCACAAGTGATCATCAGTTGATCGCGCAGCCAAATGTGGCCTTTATCTTTTTCGCTTGATTCATGCCAGCTTAAGAAGCCGCTGATTTCTTTGTTCGCAAATGGGAAATCAAGAATTTGCAGTTGATCGCTGTTTACCGCATTTTCCGCCATCCAACGTGGTGCAATAGTCACAAGCTCAGATTGACCCACCACGTATAGTAGGTTGCTTAAACTAGAACCTTCATACGCCGCTTGGCAATCCAGTTCACGGTACGCTTGCTCTGAGAAACTACGTTGGCCATGCACTTTCGATAACTTCGCATGCTTTTCGTTAAGCAGTTGCTCAGCCGTCACACCACCTTGAATGCGTGGGTGTGTTTTTGATGCGATAACCACTAATTCATCTTTGAAGATTTCAGTACTTGAGAAACCTTGCTCATCAAAACGAGCGTAGTCGATCACGAAATCAATTTCTTGGTAGCGCATACGCTCAGACAACAAACGGTCAAATTCTGCATCTAGGTGAAGCTGAACGTTTGGTGCTTGTTGATTCACTTTTGCCATGATCTTCGGAGCAAAACGCATGTCGCAAGGGCTGCAAATCGCAAGCTTGAATAAGCGAGTCGAAGATTCTGGCTGGAATACGGAGCTAGGAAGTTCATTGCGAATCAGCTGCAGTGCTTGGCGAATAGGACCAAACAGTTGACGTGCTCGTTGCGTAGGCTGAATACCACGGCCTTGGCGCATGAATAGCTCGTCGTTAAACATCACTTTTAAGCGTGCCACGGCGTTACTTACCGCCGGTTGAGACATGCCTAGGTTATGTGCTGCACGAGTAATATTTTGCTCTTGCATTACAGCATCAAATACAGTCAGTAGGTTTAAATCTACACCACGCAAAGTGCTTTCCATACGGTAGCTAGCAATTGCGCTCATCGCGTCTTTCTTCTCTAACATTGAGTGCGCCTCTTTTGTAATCGTCAACTTTGTTCATTAAATTCATAACGAATAGAATCCCATCTCGCACAAAAGACGGCGGCTGGATTCGAATCATTTTACGAATAGATAACCTAACTTTTTATTATATTTATCGTCCGGATACTTCCGGCTCGAACTGTACTATCAACTAATCGATTGCGGTTTCGCAACTAGATTGATATTTAATCAGCAAATTTTAGCCAATTAGGTATTTATTTATTAAATAACAAAGACTTGATAAAAACATAAAAAACTATAAAACACGTAAAAATGCATTCTTTGAGGACGTATTTAGCAAATTGATAGGACAGGCGGTCAACACAAGCATGCATTTAGCTCAGTTATTAGTTGGAATAAGAACAACAGATGACAGCTATATCTCTGATTGAATTTTGCACTTATCAGTCAAATTATCAGCAAATACACACTGAATAGAAATGAGAGAGGAAGAATAAAAATGCAGCCTTCTAAACAGAAAGGCTGCAACAAAATCGTGTCAAAAATGGAAGGAACAGTGTACTGAACAACGTACTTAAATGTTCGACACGTAACTTGGAAAATCAACCTGCTCCCACAGTTGTCTGGATAACTCTGCTTTTGAATCCCATGCACCTTGCAGTACCCAATGAACAATAGCCTGAGCAACATCTGGGTATTTCACACTTTCGGCTTGTTGCTCCTTTAGCCACTGGCGTACTGCGGAAATGTCTAAGCTCTCCATCGACATCGCAAGCCCTAAATCTTCTAAGGTCGCAACATTGCTCTGCTGCTCGAATTGACCCGCGAGTGGCTTTAGTAACAATTTTTTCCCCAAAGACAAGGCTTCTGAAGGAAGCTCAAACCCACCATTAGCAATGACACCACTACAGCGATGCAAATGATGCTGGAAGTTGCTGTGGCATAAAGGGCGCAGTTCTATGTTTTCTACCTGCTCACATTCGATCACATCCGGGTGATAACAGATAAACGCTTGTTGATTAAAGTGGAACAATAAGTCCGAGATATCTTCAATCGATTCGAACGGTAGATACACCAACACGAAGTCGTCGTTTTCTGCTTGGCTATCGACGGTATGCACTATCGGCGGTAACAAAGGTTGATCAAAATGATGCCAATGCAAACCAAGGTGGTGTTGAGAAGGCGCAAAGTATTCAATGACGGATTTATCTAACCAACTTGCTCCCTTTAGTGGCACCGGATAACGAAAAGCATTTTGGTGGCTGATACCAATAGAAGGTTTATTTTGTTGTCTCGCTGCCCACGCTGTCACAGGTTCGAAATCATTAATGATAAGATCGTAGGACGACAGATCGAGTTGCTTAACTTCTTTGAAAAACTGCACCAAATTGTTATTCAATGCTGTTTTCGCGTAGTTTACAGAGCCTTTTTCGGTAATAAAGGTGAAGCCTCGGCGAGTCTGGTAATCGCCAAATGCTTCCATTGAAAAGTATTTTTCCGGCGCTCGCCCAGAAAACAAAAAGTCGACCTTAACATCGTGCTCTTTAAACGCATGACTCATCGCCCTTGCGCGTGCAATATGTCCGTTTCCTGTCCCTTGAACACCGTACAAGATTTTCATCAATTAGCCTCCTAACATCGCAATCGCTAATCCACCACAAAGACTGCCAAGCAGTGCACCAATGATGACATCGGTAAAAAAGTGCACACCCAATAAGATTCGCGCGGTTCCGATTAAACTTGCCCAAAAGAATGCAGCAACGCCTAGGCTCGGATAGAAATGGTCAATCAGCGTCGCCATGACAAACGCAGCGGCAGTGTGTCCTGAAGGAAGACTATAGCGATCAGAGGGGGTAATAAAAGCAGGAAGGAGTGCATTAAGCTCTTCAGGGCGACGACGCTTAAAACTATTTTTCAGCGTCCAATAAATTGGTAGCTCGATAGCAAAAGCAAGTAAACCCGCCAGTAAAAACCAGACTCCTTGCTCCTTATCTAAATACCAAGCTAATAACCCCAACACCAAGTAAAGATGCCCGTCACCACTGTGGGAAACTCCTTTACTGATATTGGCGACTTGTTGATTAAAACGGTGCTTAAGACAAACACTAGAGAGCGCTAAATCAAACTTAGCAATGGTTGCAATTGGCTGTGTAATTGTCTCTATGGTTCGCATGTGACCTTTCCTTACTTTGACAACGCCTTTGTGTGAAAAGTAGGAGGTTTAGGTGACAACAGCATGACGGGAGTTTGGACAATTAATGACAAAGGCCAAATTAAGGTGCGCCCAACAATTTATCTATTGGGCATAACCATAAAAATAGAACATTAAGAAGGGTTTGATAGTTGCGGTTGAGGGGTGTCTATATACCAGACTTTTCTCTTCTTGCGGCAGGCGCGCAAAGAGCCCGTCGTCATGTCGCCATCTTTTGTAAGCTCATAGCTCAGTGAGCGGCAAGTATAGTTTCCCGACAGTTCATGCTCTATACTCGTTTGCTCCGTTTTACTCGAGTTAGGCTCTAGTAGAGGGTTAGGCTGAGTAGATAAAATGTCACGATTTATCACATTGCTGCGCGCATAATCCTTATGGACATAACCTTTTATCACTCCTTTCTGTTCAACGAGAAACCAAGGTTGATCAACCACTTTTGCTAGCACATTAAAGACTTCCCCTTTCGATAATACGCCAAGCTTTGCCCCTTCAAGACTCGGTTTGGAGCGTAGGTTTAATGTGGTCTTAGAGCGGTAAGAGACATCCATAAACTCTACTGGGTTTGAGGTATCGACACCTTCAGTGGTTGGTCGGAAAACTTCCGCTTGCTGTTTCTCACTAGGTTGAACACGGATCTTCCACCAAGAATACGTTTCCGGATCTTTACCTTTAAACTTATTTCGGCTGTCAGACTCAAGGGCAACAAGCATCTGATTCAAGAAAGATTCGCGTCCCTCATAACTCAAAAATCGATCCATTTGATCATTGATAACCATGACGCTCTGCGAGTGATCATTCATAACAACGGGGGAAGCCACTTCCACATAGGTCTGCGATTGAAACAGCTGACAACCCGACAAGCTGACCAGAGTAAATACTATGGCTGAACGTCCAAATTGTTTTGTTAACCTCATTCTTTCCCTAACCCTTATTTCTTTTACCTAGTGCAACTGCACTACTATAAATGGTCATTCAAAACTTTTGCCAAACAATTCGGACCTTTGTGTGACAAGTCGCAATCCCGATGCTTGTTTTGGTAATGAAACGTCGCAAACTTGATGAGAACTTACTTCTTCTAGCACGTTTCTATCGCATCATGTCGTTTCACTTAGTGCATCATTTTTTTCAAGCAAACGAAAAGACTCATCCGATATGAATAAAAAATCGACTTTAGGGTTGACGCGCTTCATGGAGTGCGGTACTAATTTGTTAACTTAATTATGTGGAAAGCTTAACAACTATGTCAGCTCATTTTTCTATCCTGCTTAGCCTCCTCCTGATCGTGACCAGTTCGCGCGGGTAGGCTGTGGAAGAAAAATAACCACACCAATTTCTAAGAACCCGCATGAGAATGCGGGTTTTTTTATATCTAAATACTGGAAGTAAACGATTCACTTGCGCGAAAGTGCAGAAATCAGGAAGGAAGCAAACATGAACGATCAGGTCATTATATTCGACACCACATTGCGTGATGGCGAGCAAGCGTTGTCAGCAAGCTTGACGGTTAAAGAAAAACTGCAGATTGCCTATGCGCTGGAAAGACTCGGCGTTGATGTTATCGAAGCTGGCTTCCCAATCTCTTCACCAGGTGATTTCGAGTCTGTACAAACCATCGCAAAAAACATAAAAAACAGTCGAGTTTGTGCCCTTTCGCGTGCCGTTGCGAAAGACATTGATGCTGCCGCTGAAGCATTAAAAGTGGCTGACCAATTCCGTATTCACACGTTTTTAGCCACTTCCACCATTCACGTAGAAGACAAACTACGCCGCAGCTACGACGATGTACTAGAAATGGCAGTCAACGCCGTTAAACATGCACGTAACTACACTGATGATGTCGAGTTTTCTTGTGAAGATGCAGGTCGTACTCCAATCGACAACCTATGTCGCATGGTAGAAGCCGCCATCAATGCAGGTGCGAGTACAATCAACATTCCAGATACCGTTGGCTACACCGTACCAAGTGAGTTTGGTGGGATTATTGAAACTCTATTTAACCGCGTTCCGAACATTGATAAAGCGATCATCTCCGTTCACTGTCACGACGATTTGGGGATGTCAGTTGCCAACTCTATTGCCGCCGTTCAAGCTGGCGCACGTCAGATAGAAGGCACGATCAATGGCATTGGAGAGCGAGCGGGTAACTGTTCACTTGAAGAGATCGCAATGATCATCAAGACTCGTCAAGAGTTTTTGGGCGTTCACACTGGCATTAAGCATGATGAAATTCACCGCACCAGTAAGTTGGTTAGCCAGCTATGCAATATGCCTATTCAAAGCAACAAAGCAATTGTGGGTGCAAATGCGTTTAGCCACTCTTCAGGCATCCACCAAGATGGCATGTTGAAGAATAAGAATACCTACGAAATCATGACCCCTGAGTCTATTGGCCTAAAAAACCAAGCTCTGAACCTAACCAGCCGCAGCGGTCGCGCTGCCGTGAAGAGCCATATGGATACCATGGGTTACAACGAAGACGAGTACAACCTAGACGCGCTGTATGCGGATTTCTTGAAACTTGCTGATCGCAAAGGCCAAGTGTTCGATTACGACCTAGAAGCCCTAATGCACTTCTCGAACTTGCGTGAAGAAGATGACTTCTACAAATTGAGCTACCTAAGCGTGCAGTCTGGCAGCGTAATGGCTACCACCAGCATCAAAATGCAATGCGGTGATGAAGAAATGTGTGAAGCAGCGGTCGGTAATGGCCCAGTTGATGCGCTATACCAATGTATCTACCGCGTGACAGGCTACGACATCGTTCTGGATAAATTCGACCTAACCGCGAAAGGTGAAGGTGAAGATGGTTTGGGTCAAGCAGACATCATTGCCAACTACAAAGGTCGCAAATACCACGGTACGGGTGTTTCCACCGACATCGTTGAGGCTTCCGGCCAAGCATTATTGCACGTTATTAACAGCATTCATCGTGCAGATAAAATCGAAGAAATGAAGCAGAAAAAGATTGCGACTGTGTAATAACAACCGGGCTACACGGCTCAGGAAAGAACACGCTCGTTGAAATAATTAAGCTCAAAATTAGAAAACTTAAAGGATTAACATGACAGACAAATCGTACAAAATTGCCGTCCTACCCGGTGACGGCATTGGCCCGGAAGTAATGGCGCAGGCACATAAAGTATTGGATGCAATCGAAAAGAAACATGGTATTGCGTTTGAGCGTGACGAGCATGATGTCGGTGGTATCGCGATCGACAACCACGGTTGCCCACTTCCAGAGAGCACAATAAAAGCATGTGAAGAGTCTGATGCAGTCCTATTCGGCTCGGTTGGCGGCCCTAAGTGGGAGCACTTACCACCAAACGACCAACCTGAACGTGGTGCCCTACTTCCACTACGCAAACACTTCCAACTGTTCTGTAACTTACGTCCAGCGCAAATTCACTCAGGTCTTGAAGCTTTCTCACCGCTACGTGCAGACATCTCGGGTCGCGGCTTTGACATCGTGGTAGTCCGTGAACTGACGGGTGGTATCTACTTCGGCCAACCGAAAGGTCGTGAAGGTGAAGGCGCAACAGAAAAAGCATTTGATACTGAGGTGTACCACCGCTTTGAGATCGAACGTATTGCAAAAATCGCTTTTGACTCTGCTCGTCTACGTCGCAAGAAAGTGTGCTCTATCGACAAAGCGAACGTTCTACAAAGCTCTATCTTATGGCGTGAAGTAGTCGAAGAAATCGCAAAAGACTACCCAGATGTCGAGTTGTCACACATGTACATTGATAACGCGACTATGCAGCTTATCAAAGACCCTGCTCAGTTCGACGTAATGCTGTGTTCAAACATCTTCGGCGACATCATTTCTGATGAATGTGCGATGATCACAGGCTCTATGGGTATGTTGCCATCAGCAAGTCTAAACGAAAGCAAATTCGGTCTGTACGAGCCAGCAGGCGGCAGTGCACCAGATATCGCAGGTAAGAACATCGCTAACCCTGTGGCACAAATCCTGTCTGCGGCACTGATGCTACGTTATAGCCTAGGTGAGGAAACGGCGGCACAAGACATCGAAACGGCAGTTTCAAAAGCGCTATCAGCGGGGGAACTAACGGGTGACCTTGCTGGTGACAACCCAGCACTTTCGACGTCTGAGATGGGCGATAAGATCGCTGAGTACGTCTTAAACTCTTAATACAAAACAGATTCATAATAAATACTAAATCCTCGGTCAACCAATGGCTTTCCTCTAAGTCATTGGTGCAATAGCAAGGCAGCAAGCCCATTTATATTAAGGCGTTTAGTTCGCTAAATAAGCTAAATAACTGGATAAACGGGTGTCGCTAACGCAGTTATTGCGGCAACGGCGATGAGGAAAGGAAGCAAACAATGGGCAAAACATTATACGAAAAAGTCTACGACGCACACGTTGCCGTCGCAGCAGAAGGGGAAAACCCAATCTTGTACATCGACCGTCACTTGGTACACGAAGTGACGTCTCCGCAAGCATTTGACGGCTTGCGTGAAAAAGGTCGTAAAGTGCGTCAGGTCAGCAAAACTTTTGCCACCATGGACCACAACGTTTCGACAACCACCAAAGACATCAACGCATCGGGTGAGATGGCTCGTATCCAGATGGAAACGCTATCGAAAAACTGTGAAGAGTTTGGCGTTACGCTTTACGACATCAACCATAAATACCAAGGTATTGTGCATGTTATGGGCCCAGAGCTTGGTATTACCCTACCGGGCATGACCATTGTTTGTGGTGACTCGCACACGGCTACACACGGTGCATTCGGCTCTCTCGCTTTTGGTATTGGTACATCAGAAGTTGAGCACGTATTAGCAACTCAAACGCTAAAACAAGCGCGCGCCAAAACGATGAAGATCGAAGTGAAAGGCAAAGTGGCTCCGGGCATTACTGCGAAAGACATTGTGCTAGCAATCATCGGAGAAACGACAGCAGCTGGCGGTACAGGCTACGTGGTTGAATTCTGTGGTGAAGCGATCACAGACCTTTCAATGGAAGGCCGCATGACCGTATGTAACATGGCGATAGAGCTAGGTGCGAAAGCCGGTTTGATTGCGCCAGATGAAACCACGTTCGAATACATCAAAGGCCGTAAATTCTCACCTCAAGGTGCCGACTTTGATGCAGCAGTAGAATACTGGAAGACATTAAAAACTGACGATGATGCTCAGTTTGATGCAGTCGTGACGCTAAACGCAGCAGACATTAAACCACAAGTCACTTGGGGTACTAACCCAGGCCAAGTGATCGCGGTAGATCAACCTATCCCAGCACCAGAAAGCTTTGCCGACCCAGTAGAAAAGGCATCGGCAGAAAAAGCATTGGCTTACATGGGCCTAGAGGCAGGCAAGTCATTGTCTGATTACAACGTCGATAAAGTCTTCGTTGGTTCTTGTACTAACTCACGTATCGAAGACATGCGCGCAGCCGCTGAAGTAGCGAAAGGTCGCAAAGTCGCGCCTCACGTTCAAGCGCTGATCGTTCCTGGCTCTGAGCAAGTAAAAGCGCAAGCAGAAGCGGAAGGCTTGGACGTTATCTTTAAAGAAGCGGGCTTTGAGTGGCGCCTACCAGGTTGCTCGATGTGTCTAGCAATGAACAATGACCGTTTGGGCCCACATGAACGTTGTGCGTCTACTTCAAACCGTAACTTTGAAGGCCGCCAAGGTCGTGATGGCCGTACCCACCTAGTGAGCCCTGCGATGGCAGCAGCAGCAGCAATTGCTGGTCACTTTGTAGATATTCGTGAACTAGACTAAGGAGCAAACCAATGTCAGGCTTTAAACAACACACAGGCTTAGTTGTTCCTCTAGATGCAGCGAACGTTGATACTGATGCCATCATTCCAAAGCAGTTCCTACAAAAGGTCTCCCGCCTAGGGTTTGGTAAGCACCTATTCCATGACTGGCGCTTCCTAGACGATGCTGGCGAACAGCCAAATCCAGAGTTCGTGATGAACGCACCTCGCTACCAAGGCGCGTCTATCTTGCTGGCTCGTGAAAACTTCGGCTGTGGCTCATCTCGTGAGCACGCACCGTGGGCACTAGCGGATTACGGCATCAAAGCGATGATCGCACCAAGCTTTGCCGATATTTTTTACGGCAACTCGATCAACAACCAAATGGTGCCAGTTCGTTTGACTGAACAAGAAGTGGATGAAATCTTCCAGTTTGTTGAGGCAAATGAAGGTGCAGAAGTCGAGGTCGACCTAGAAGCGAATGTCGTTCGTGCCAACGGCAAAGAATATGGTTTTGAAATCGATTCGTTCCGTCGTCATTGCTTGCTAAACGGTTTGGACAACATTGGCCTAACCCTTCAACACGAAGATAAGATTGCTGAGTACGAAGCGAATATTCCAAGCTTCTTGCGTTAAGACGCGTTAGTAAATACACAAATCAAGGGCTGGCAATTGTCGGCCCTTGATTTGTTTTGGGTGACTGATCTCATATCGCTTTGCTTACAGAATACCGAACGCCTCTGTTGAAATTCGTCATCCTGAACAGCGACGAAGGAACGTGATTCAGGATCGACTACCAGAGCGCACTGTACAGATTCATACTGTCTTTACTCAAGAGTTTGTGGGTATTAGATTCCTGATATCGCTTATGCTCCTCGGAATGACAGCGAATAAAGGCCACTGATTACTGAAAGAAAACAAGCACTAAACTGGTCTACACTATCAACAATATCTCATTCAAAGGTATCTCTATGAAGCGTCTGTTATTGCTGTTGTGTGCTCTGGTTTCTTTCTCGACATTGTCCGCGCCTAAATCCGACTTATGGCCATATTGGAAACAATCGAATCAAGCCAACCAAACCCAAATTTCTCATCAAGAATGGCAACAACTGCTCGATACTTATTTAGTTGAACAAGGCGAGAATACCTTGTTTCGTTATAGCCAAGTCTCCTCTGTCGATAAAACTAAGCTGAAACAATACATCCAGCGTTTGGCAAAACTAGACCCTCTACAATACAACCAAGCAGAGCAATATGCCTATTGGGTAAACCTTTACAACGCCATCACGGTAGATCTTATTTTGGATAACTATCCAGTCGAATCAATCACCAAGCTAGGTGGTTTATTTAGCTTTGGTCCTTGGGGAGACGATGTGGTCGTGGTCAATGGGAAGGATCTAACTTTAAACGATATTGAACATCGAATTTTGCGTCCAATTTGGAATGACCCAAGAACGCATTACGCGGTTAACTGTGCCAGCCTAGGATGCCCTAATCTGCAATCTCAAGCATTCACTGCTGACAACACGCAAGCTCTACTGGATAGTGCCGCCAAAACATTTATCAACAGCAGCAAAGGCGTATCTATCCAAGGTAACACGGCACAGCTGTCTTCTATTTATGATTGGTTTGCAACGGACTTTGGTGGAGAAAAACAAATCTTCAAACACATCGCAAAGTATGCTCCGCAATACAAAAACTTCTCTGGCAAAGTGAAATACGAATACGATTGGGACTTGAATCAAGCCAACTAAACTGGGGGGATGTGAGGTCAATTAGCATTAGGGACATGATAGGCCAAAAGCTAAAGACACAGGCAACTCAAAGACTAAGACATGAAAAAGGGCACTGAGTGCCCTTTTTTACATCCAAATGTTTGATAGAAAACGTCCGACTACTTAAAGCCTTTAACCTTCTTAATAAGATCGTAAGCGTTTTGAATCTCTTGAGATTTCTCTTTCGCGACGTTCATCATCTCTGGTGGTAAACCTTTAGCCATCAATTTGTCCGGGTGATGCTCGTTCATCAATTTACGATAAGCACGCTTGACGGTTTTACTGTCTGCATCTGAAGACACATCCAGAATTTTGTACGCGTCGGCCAACTGATCCGCTTGTGAAGCTTGTTGCCAGCTACCACCTGAAGATTGGCCTTGGTGCTGACCATGAAAACCGCCCTGGCTTTGGAAACGAAATGCGGCTTCTTGCATTTGCAAACGACGCTCTAATTGCTCAGAAGAGAAATCCAAACCACGTGCAATCTTGTGTAGTACATTTCGTTCACTCGGGTGGATCGATCCATCGGCAAAGGCCGCCGAGATTTGCAGCTCTAAGAAAAATTGCAACAAGTCAAAGCGACCAGCTGTCGAAATTTTCACACGAACAAGAACATCTTCTAACGGAAAGTCGCTGTCTTTACCTTCACGAAACGCGTCTTGCGCTGCGCGACGCTGTTCGCCATGCAAATTCATGCGGTCCATCATGGCTGAAGCCAGTTGGATTTCCTCTTTGGTGACTTGGCCTTTCGCTTTTGCCACATGTCCCATTACCGCAAACGCCGCTTTAAAAAACTCTTCTTGGCGCTGAGCTTGACTTGGCCCTTTTCCAAAGCCGCCAGTAGAGAACCCGGCTTGACTCAAGCGACGTGCTTTATCGAATTGATGGCCAATAAATAAGCCAAAGAGTAAACCTAGTGGCCCGCCAAGTAACAAGCCAAAAAAGGCACCCAGAATTTTGCCAAAAATATGCATTATGTGTTCTCTATCAATGAATTTTTATCGACGACGGCGGTCTTATAGTGCCGGATGCAACGATTTCCTTTATGATAATGGAATTAGTTTTATTTCGGCTAGGCCATTTCGCCTGCTTATCTTTGCAGCTATTTTGTCGTCATTATGCCACAGTGAATCAATACGCTGGGATAAATGCGACTATAGTTGATTCATTTGGCTATTACGCTAGGGTACAACAAGCCCTATAGCCATCGAGTAGTAGTGACACAGGAAAGTTCAATTCAATGCAACATTTCTCCCGCACATTTTTAGCGGCCTCTATCAGCACCGCCTTGTTTGTACCCACCACTCAAGCTGAAGCGAATATCCATGATAGTGTGCAGGAAATGCCCGCCACAGATCAATGTTTGGTCGATACAAGTGGCGAGGAGGACGCTCTTAATACCCCAGTAGTGGTAGAAGCTGACACCCTGCAAGCCATCAATGGTGACAAAGCTCAGTACTCAGGTAATGTACAAGTCACCCAAGGCCAGAAGAAAATTACCGCAGATAGCGTAACGCTGCACCAACAAGACAACGTCGTGGTTGCCGAAGGCAACGTGACTTTCAATGACGGCCAAGTCAAAGCTCGATCTGATCGTGTTACTAACGACATTAATCAAGATACGTTTTCACTTGAGAACACCGATTATCAGTTCCTTTGCCAACAAGGCCGAGGCACTGCAGCCTATATCGCTCGCACAGGTCAGTCGGTTTATGAACTCGAAGATGGCTCTATCACATCGTGCCCTCAAGGCGATAATTCATGGCGATTGGTTGCGTCAGGCATCGATGTTGACCAAGATGAAGAGACAGCGACGCTGCACCATCCTCGATTTGAAGTGTTAGATGTGCCTGTTTTCTATGTGCCGTATCTAACCATGCCAATTGGAGATACGCGTAAAACGGGTTTCCTCTTCCCTTCTTTATCGTACGGTTCTAGTGATGGTATGGAAGTCGAGGTGCCATTCTATTGGAACATCGCGCCTCAATATGACATGACACTCACCACGCTCTATATGCAGCAACGTGGTACAAAACTCGATACTGACTTCCGCTACCTAACAGATGGTTGGGGAAATGGAGAAATCAAAGGCGAATACCTCAATAGTGATCGCAAATATCAGGACGAGTCTCGTTGGGGCTACCAAGTTAAACACGACGGTATCATCAATAAACAGTGGATAGTCAAAGTCGATTACTCAAAAGTGAGTGATATTGATTACTTCCTCGATCTCGACTCCGACATTGGTAACCGTGAAGATGGTCAACTGGTTCAAGAAGGACAAGTACAATATCGTTCTGACTTCTGGGATGCCTCGTTAACCGTTCGTGACTTCCAAATCTTATTGAAAGAAGAGAACCGCCCTTATCGCCTGCTTCCTCAGTTAGACTTGAACTACTACACGCCATTGTGGGGAGACTACCTTAACTTTGACGTGAAGAGCCAAATCAGCCGCTTCGATACCAGCGATGCTGCGCGACCAAATGCGACCCGTGTTCACATTGAACCAGGGCTTACATTGCCACTCTCAAACTCATGGGCAACGTGGACAACAGAAGCGCGTGTGCTCTCTACGTATTACTCTCAAGACTTAACGGGTTTGACTGATGTAAACTTGCAAAACCAGTTGGATGATGAAGTTTCTCGTGTTATTCCTGAGTTCCGTACGCATGCGCAACTTTACTTAGAGCGAGATACAAGCTGGATCAAGGGCTACACACAAACACTGGAGCCTCAGCTGCAGTACTTGTACGTACCTGAAGAAGATCAAACCAACATCTACAACTACGATACCACCTTGCTACAAACCGACTACTACGGGCTATTCCGCAGTCGTAAGTACAGTGGCATTGATAAAATCGCCTCGGCGAACCAGTTAAGCTACGGTGCGAGTACTCGCTTCTTTGATGATGACTATAAAGAGCGTCTTAACGTTTCATTTGGTCAGATTTACTACTTCGATAAAAAGACCAAACTGAGCAACAGCCCAAATCTTCCGGATGAGACAACCAATTACTCATCATGGGCGATTGAAGCTGATTTCAACTACAACGATTACTTGTTCTATCACGGTGGAATTCAATACGATATTGATTTGAGCTCCATGCAGTTGGCAAACAGTACCTTGGAATACCAATTCAACGGCGGCTTTATTCAGGGTAACTATCGCTACGTTACGCGTGAATACATCGAAGATACGATCATTCTCGAAAACCTAGACACAATTACTCGTAAAGGTATTTCTCAAGCAGGTATTGTAGCGGCCTACGAGTTCAACCCGAACTGGTCTGCGAGTGGTCAATACTACTACGACCTCAATGAAAATGCGGACCTAGAATGGTTAGCGAGCCTACGTTACCAATCTGACTGTTGGTACATTGGCGTCACTTACTCAAACCAATTGCTTGGTTGGGAAGACCAAGCTATCGGCAGCACCGGGGCATCACCTGAATACGAAAATAACTTCAGCGTTAACTTCGGTATTCAAGGCTTTGCGACTAACCAGCGTGAAGACACTGCTGTCAAAGAACTGGATGGTTCTGACAACGCGATTAAGTACGGCCGCCCATTCTATCTGAACAATTAATCAAAATAGGCGTCTTAAATGAATAAGACGCCTATTCAAAAATACTGACGGAATTTTAAATGAAAATTTGGAAATCAATCTTATTCACGACCCTACTCTCTTGCGGAGCGGTTGCAGCACCAGTAGAGATCGATAAGGTTGCGGTCATCGTGAATGACGGTGTAGTTCTACAAAGCGACATCGAAACAGCGATGAAAACGCTGCAAGCCAACGCTCGTCAAAGTGGAAAGAGCTTACCTTCTACCAGCGTGTTAAAAGAACAAGTCGTTGAAAAACTTATCATTGATACGTTGCAAGGCCAAGAAGCAGACCGTATTGGTGTGCGTATTGACGACAACCGTTTAAACCAAGCGATTGCAGAGATCGCACGTAATAATGAGCAATCGGTAGAACAACTCGCTGCTTCTGTAGAAAGTGAAGGTTTAAGTTACCCAGAATTCCGCGAACAAATTCGTAAGGAAATCGCCGCATCAGAAGCTCGCAATGCACTGGTTCGTCGCCGTATTAATATCCTTCCAGCAGAGGTCGATAGCCTTGCTGAGCAACTATCACAAGAAACCAATGCGACTGTTCAATACAAAATTGGACACATTCAACTGCGCTTCTCTGACGATAAAGAAAAGTCAGCTGTAGAAGCAGAAGCTAAAGCGCTCGCGAAAAAGCTAAACGAAGGTGCAGACTTTACGGAGATGGCCTACACCTACTCAAAAGGTCCTAAAGCTTTACAGGGTGGTGATTGGGGATGGATGCGTAAAGAAGAGATGCCAACCATCTTTGCTGATCAGATCAAGATGCAAAACAAAGGCAGCATTATTGGTCCATTCCGTAGTGGCGTTGGTTTCCACATCCTAAAAATAGAGGATGTAAAAGGCCTAGAAACGGTTGCGGTAACGGAAGTAAATGCGCGTCATATTTTGATTAAACCAACAGTGATTCTGAGCGACGAAGGGGCGAAGAAGCAACTGAATGAATTTGTACGCCGCATCAAAGCCGGTGAAGCAACGTTCGCTCAATTGGCAACACAATACAGTCAAGATCCTGGCTCGGCAGCACAAGACGGTGAACTAGGTTATCAAACACCAGATCTTTACGTGCCAGAATTCAAGCACCAAGTAGAAACTCTGCCAGTTGGCTCAATCAGCGAACCGTTCAAAACCGTTCACGGCTGGCATATCGTTGAAGTGTTGGATCGTCGCCAAGTGGACCGTACTGACTCAGCGATGAAGAACAAAGCTTACCGTATTCTATTTAACCGTAAATTTAATGAAGAAGCGGGCGCATGGATGCAAGAGCTACGCGCAAGTGCGTTTGTTGAAATCGTGGATGACAACAATGACAACTAATACAATTCGTAGAATTGTCGTAACCGCAGGGGAACCTGCGGGTATCGGCCCAGACTTAGTGCTTGCCCTATCGAAAGAAGATTGGGCGCACCAAATTGTCGTCTGTGCCGATAAGAATATGCTGACGGAGCGAGCCAAGCAGCTTGGCATCGAAGTCCAACTGTCTGATTACAATCCAGAAGAAGCACCTAAAGCACAAAAAGCGGGCACGCTTATCGTTGACCATATCCAAATATCGGAACCTGCGGTCGCAGGCGAGCTCAATGAAGCGAATGGCCACTATGTACTAAAAACGCTAGAAAGAGCAGCTTTAGGCTGTATGAATGATGAATTTGATGCTATTGTCACCGGCCCTGTTCATAAGGGGGTGATTAATCGCGCAGGTGTTGCATTCAGTGGTCATACTGAATTTTTCGCCGAGAAGTCACAAACGCCGCTAGTCGTAATGATGCTAGCAACGGAAGGACTACGCGTGGCGCTGGTTACAACACATATTCCTTTAGCTTATGTGTCCAAAGCTGTCACCGAAGAGCGATTAGAAAAAATCATCGATATTCTTCATAAAGACCTTGTAGAAAAGTTTGCTATCGCACAACCAAACATCTACGTTTGCGGGCTTAACCCTCATGCTGGCGAAGATGGCTGCTTAGGTCGTGAAGAGATCGAGACCATCACTCCGACACTGGAAAAAATTCGACAAGAAAAAGGTATCAACCTGATCGGCCCTCTGCCGGCTGATACCATTTTCAATGAAAAATATTTAAATGATGCTGATGCTGTTTTAGGCATGTACCATGATCAAGTATTGCCAGTATTAAAATACAAAGGCTTTGGTCGTTCAGTAAATATTACTCTTGGTCTACCTTTTATTAGAACATCGGTGGACCACGGTACTGCATTAGATCTGGCAGGGACAGGTCAAGCGGATACAGGGAGTTTCCGAACAGCGCTCACGCATGCGATAGATTTGGTAGAGAAGAAACAATGAGAAATGATGTCCATTTAGGGCACAAAGCGCGTAAACGTTTTGGTCAAAACTTCCTGAACGATCCATACATTATTGATGGAATCGTATCAGCGATTAACCCAAAACCAGGTCAAAACCTGGTTGAAATCGGTCCTGGTCTTGGTGCAATCACTGAGCCAGTAGGTCGTGAAGTGGATAAGTTCACAGTTATCGAATTAGACCGCGATCTGGCGGAACGCCTACGTACTCACCCTGAACTGGCAGATAAGTTGACCATCCATGAGGGTGACGCTATGCGTTTTGACTTCACTCAACTAGTGAAGCCAAACAACAAGCTGCGCATTTTTGGTAACTTACCATACAACATCTCTACACCATTGATGTTCCACCTTTTTGAGTTCCATAAAGACATTCAAGACATGCACTTTATGCTGCAAAAAGAAGTGGTAAACCGCTTAGCCGCCGGCCCTGGCAGCAAAGCTTACGGCCGTTTAACGGTAATGGCTCAGTACTACTGTAAAGTGGTACCGGTACTGGAAGTACCGCCAACGGCATTCGTTCCACCACCGAAAGTGGATTCTGCCGTTGTTCGTTTAGTGCCTTACGAAGAGCTGCCATGCCCGGCGAAAGATCTGCGTTTGCTCGATCGCGTTTGTCGTGAAGGCTTTAACCAACGTCGTAAAACAGTTCGTAACTGCTACAAATCGTTGTTAAGCACAGAAGTACTAGAAGAGCTAGGTGTTAATCCAAGCATGCGTCCAGAGAACCTGACGCTAGAACAATTCGTCGCAATGGCGAACTGGCTTGCGGATAACCCGCAGCACTAAGAACTCAAACAATAAGCCAAACCCTTGTAGGTTTGGCTTATTATTATTGGGATATTACGTTTCTGAGGAGTGCACATGGACGTCATTCAACCTTGCATCAAAATTCAAGTTCACACCAAATACATCGAAGAACAGTCCAACCCAGAGCTACAACGCTACGTTTTCGCTTATATCATCACCATCAAAAACCTTAGCCAACAAACCGTACAGTTAGTGAGCCGCCGCTGGCTAATCACAGACTCGAACGGCAAGCAAATGACGGTTGAAGGTGACGGAGTGGTAGGCCAGCAGCCCTTTATTCCAAGCAATGATGAATACACGTACAGTAGCGGAACCGCGTTAGAAACCCCTGTCGGCGTTATGCAAGGACACTACAAAATGCTGGATGAGAAAGGGCAAGAGTTCATCACCGAAATCGAACCATTTCGCTTGGCTGTTCCAAATGTTTTAAATTAGTAAATTGGAGATTCAGTGGCTACCTATATTGTTGGTGACATCCAAGGCTGTTTTGATGAATTGCAGCGACTACTAGAAAAAGTATCTTTCTCTGCGAAAAAAGACCAACTTTGGCTTGCTGGTGATTTGGTCGCCAGAGGGCCTAAATCACTAGAAGCGTTACGCTTTGTGAAGTCACTTGGCGCAAGCGCAATCGTCGTGCTTGGTAATCACGACCTTCACCTTCTTGCAGTGGCTCACGGGATAAAAAAGGTCAAAGACAAAGATAGAACCGCACCTATTTTCACGGCCCCTGACAAAGAGGAACTACTGACATGGCTAGCTCAGCAACCTCTAATGGCCGAGCATGACGAGTTCGTGATGTGTCACGCTGGCATATCACCGCAGTGGAATCTAAAAACAGCGAGAAAGTGTGCCCGTGAAGTTGAGCGCATCATCCAAAGTGAAGAGCTGCCTTGGCTATTAAAAAACATGTACAGCAATCAACCTGATTCCTGGGATGACTCTTTACAGGGTTTGGACCGATACCGTTATATTATCAATGCTTTTACGCGGATGCGCTTTTGTTTCCCTGATGGTCGTTTGGATATGGATTGTAAATTGCCACCGCAACAAGTTTCCGGTAACGAACTTATTCCATGGTTTGATGTGCCTAAACGTATCCACTTAAACAAAGCGGTGCTCTTTGGGCACTGGGCTGCACTACAAGGCTATATGAACAACGAAGTCATCGGGCTAGATACTGGCTGCGTTTGGGGCGGAAGACTGACCATGATCCGTTGGGAAGATAAGAAAATTTTTACTCAGGATGCGTTAAGTTAAACACTGAATAACAGTCGATAATCCATAGTAGGAGGAATACCTGTCACTTAACACCTCCTGTAGGGTCAACGAGCCTTAACGAGACTAGGAATCTAATATCCTCGCGCTGCGAATAGATAGAAATACCTTTGACAACAAAGTACTCGTATAGAGGCTCCTGAATCTCGCTCTTTCGTCGCTTTTCAGGATGACGGTAGGTTGGGATGGCCGCTCGCTGTTATACGAACGGCATTACCGTATTAACTACGCGGTGTTAATCTCGAATTACTTTTCTAACACAGTAAAGCGCATGTTGTAGGCGTTCTTCTCATCGGCTTGATACATTTCTGAGTAAGTTTCCTTAAACTCGTCTCCCCAATCTGGGAACTGAGTATCACCATCAATGGCCGCTTCAATGTGTGTTACATACAGTTTATTGGCCATAGGCAGACAAGTGGTGTAAATCGCACCACCACCAATGATCATCACTTCTTCCACATCACCTGCGACTTCCAGAGCCTGCTCAATCGATGTTACGGTAGTGACGCCTTCGATCTTTAGTGTCTCATCACGGCTAATAACAATATTCAAGCGACCTGGTAAAGGGCGACCAATAGACTCATAGGTTTTGCGTCCCATCACAACCGGTTTTCCCATGGTACAACGCTTAAACCAAGCGAAATCGGCGGGAAGATGCCAAGGCATTTGATTGTCTTTGCCAATGATGCGATTGTCGGCCATAGCGGCAATCATACTAATGATCATGTTAGGTCCTTATACAATTGGTCTGCGGCGATAGAATAACAGCCCTGGAACCGCAAGACCAACAGCTAAACCTGCAATAATAAACATGGCCTTAAGAAAGTTTTCCATACAGGTTGCGACAAGCTCGGGTGAGTAGCCAACATGATTGATTTCTACCATAGCGATCATTGCTTTGTACGCAAACACACCCGGCACCATCGGGATCAAAGCAGCCACAGTAAACACTTTTGGATGCGCGAGAAAACGGTGAGACCAGTACACACCAATCATCCCAACTAACGTCGCAGCAAAAAAGGTTGCCCACTCAATAGGAATGCCAAACTGCATCATCAAGTAGCGGCTACCATGACCAATCGCGCCACCAACAGCGCAATACACTAAAGCTCTTTGTGGTACGTTAAAAACCAATGCAAATCCTACAGCGGGAATCGCCGCAAAAAACATGTCATTCAAAAGGCCAAACATCAATTCAAATAAACTCATTAGATTGCCCACCCCCAAATTCCAGTTACACTCATCGCAGCAACGATCCCCAAACATGTCGCCAACGTTAGTAAACTAGCCATCACAAATCGAGCAATCCCCATATTAATGTGGCCTTTCAACATATCTGCGACAGAGTTAATGAGTGGGAAACCAGGTACAAGCATTAATACTGACGATGCCATTGCTACGGTAGGTAGATTACCGATTTGGTAAATTTCCGCCTGTGCTGAAATTAAGGTGGTCACAAAAGCGGTCGCAGCAAAGTTCAATAGAGGGTTGAAATGACGATGACCAATTTCTTGGCGAACGATCATGCCACCAGCTGAAGCTAAAAAGGTCATAATGAATACTCCCCAATCACCACCAGCTAGATGACTGAATGCCGCACAAGACAAGCCAATCATAAACACCACCAACCAGCGGTTATAACGCTCTGGACTGATAGCGTTCAGCTTTTTCTGCGCCATGGTTGCATCGAGCAAACCACGCTCCATCATGATACAGATTCGTTGAATTTGCGTAATAACGCGCATATTGATGCCACGATCAGCGCAGCTTCGGGTGGTGGTGATGCAATGCCCATCCATTACCGTCGTCACAACCAATGCATTAGCTGATAGTGCTACCGCAACTTCATTCACCCCACAAGCTAGGCCAATACGACGCATAATATCGCTCACAAGAGTACTTTCAGCACCATGAGCAAGTAGCATTTGTCCGGCTTGGGCGACAAGACGAGAAATCGATCGTTGAGTAGATACCGCCAACTCTCTAGGCGGTATGGTTTCTAGAGTCATAAATAAGTCTAATTCCTTTTAGGGTGTTACTCATTCATACGCGCGAGGGCCAAACTAACCCTCAAAAAACACGACGTATCGGTTATTGTGCCGTAAATCACATCACCTAAATATGATTTAGATACAAAAAAAGCCGCAATAAATAATTGCGGCTTAATGAATTATAGGCAAACAGGCATTGTTTGACCGTTCTGATTAGTCACGAACGTAGACAACGTGACCGTCATCTTCTTCATCGTCCCAGTCATCCCAATCGTCGTCGTCATCTTCAGTGATAACGTCTTTACCCGCCATCGCATCTTTATGGTAATCATCCCACATGAAGTTAACTTTATCTTCTTCAGCCACTTCTTCCTCTTCGCGAGGTAGGTTATCCATAAAGTCAGCCAGTTTGTAACAAAGCTCTTTAGTACCGTTACGATTGATCGCCGAGATCTTAAAGTACTCGTCTTCCCAACCTAGTGCGTCTAAGATTTCTTGGATCTTCTCATTCGCTTCTTCTTCAGGCATTAGATCAACTTTGTTGAACACTAACCAGCGCGGCTTACTTGCCAGTTTTTCGCTGTATTGTTCTAGTTCATCAATGATCGTCAATGCATTTTGCACCGGATCGGACTGATCAATTGGCATAATATCGATCATGTGCAGCAACACTCGACAACGCTCTAAGTGCTTCAAGAATCGAATACCAAGGCCAGCGCCATCTGCTGCACCCTCGATCAAACCAGGGATGTCTGCAACAACAAAACTTTTCTCTGGTACGACACTTACGACACCCAAGCTTGGGATCAAAGTCGTGAATGGGTAATCAGCGACTTTCGGTTTTGCTGCTGATACTGCGCGGATAAAGGTTGATTTACCAGCATTAGGTAGACCAAGCATACCCACATCAGCAAGAAGCAATAGCTCAAGGCGAATTTCGCGTACTTCACCTTTTGTACCCAATGTTCTCTGACGAGGCGCGCGGTTTACTGAAGATTTGAAACGCGTGTTACCTAGACCGTGCCAACCGCCTTTTGCGATCATCACTTTCTTACCGTGTTCAGCAACTTCCGCCACGATTTCATTTGTGTGGATATCCACAGCGCGCGTACCCACAGGTACACGAAGAACGATGTCTTTACCACGCTTACCTGTACAGTTACCACCGCGACCGTTTTCACCACGCTCAGCTTCGTAGAAGCGCTGGAAACGGTAATCAATCAGGGTATTTAGGTTTTCATCAGCTTGGATATAAACATCACCACCGTCACCGCCATCACCGCCATCAGGGCCACCTTTAGTGATGAATTTTTCACGCCAGAAACTGACAACGCCACTACCGCCATCACCAGCCTGAACTTTTACTACCGCTTCATCTACGAACTTCATCTTTTACTCCGACTACTTCGTGCGTGGATTAAATCTTACTATGTCATCCGACAATTTTAGCAGATGACAGATCTAAGCTCCCAGATTCAAATCGCTTAGGATCTTAGCGAGAAACTTCGATATGTCGACTGCCACAAATAAAAAACCCCGCCGATTCGGCAGGGCTTTTGAATTCAGCTTAAAGCTATTAAGTAATTTGGTTAAAAACCTAATTACTCAGCTTCGATGCTTACAAACTTACGGTTCTTAGGACCTTTCACTTCGAACTTCACTTTACCTTCAGTAAGAGCGAATAGAGTGTGGTCTTTACCGATACCTACGTTGTTACCAGCGTGGAACTTAGTACCACGTTGACGAACGATGATGTTACCTGCAAGTACAGATTCACCACCGAAACGCTTAACACCTAGACGTTTGCTTTCTGAATCGCGGCCGTTACGAGTAGAACCACCAGCTTTTTTGTGTGCCATTGTTAAACTCTCCTAATAGATTAAGCGTTGATACCAGTGATCTTCACTTCAGTGAACCACTGACGGTGACCCTGTTGCTTACGAGAGTGCTTACGACGACGGAACTTAACGATTTTAACTTTATCGCCACGACCGTGTTGTACAACTTCAGCAACAATTTTGCCGCCCTCTACAAGAGGAGCACCAACTTTGATGTCTTCGCCGTTAGCAACAAGAAGAACTTTATCAAATTCTACAGTTGCACCAGTTTCAACGTCTAATTTCTCTAAACGAAGAGTTTGACCTTCGCTTACACGGTGTTGTTTACCACCAGATTGGAAAACAGCGTACATATTTTACTCCGCTTTTTCCGCACAGCCTTTCTTGAGGGTGTGCGCTAAACTAATCATCAATAGGGCGCAGATTCTACAGAATAGATGCTCCTATGACAAGCCATATTTTGAAAAAATTGGCGAAAAGCTAATCGCCAAAGAAAAGTGCGGCAATCATGCCCTTTAGTAATGTATTAATCAACGTTTTTTAGTGTATTATTCGACAATTATATAAATCGAATAAGCCTTGCAGGGTCTAACTTCAGCCGGATATACGATGGATTTTAAAACTATCCAAGCGCTTACTGCCGATGACATGGCAAAAGTGAATGAAACAATTCAAGCCCAACTTAATTCTGATGTCTCTTTAATCAACCAGCTCGGTTTTTATATCGTGAGTGGTGGAGGCAAACGTCTAAGACCGCTTTTAGCGATACTGTCAGCCCGTGCACTTGGTTACCAAGGCAATGGTCATACAATGGCAGCTGCGTTTATTGAGTTCATCCATACAGCGACTTTGCTGCATGATGACGTGGTAGATGAATCAGACATGCGCCGTGGTAAAGCCACTGCGAATGCAGCATTTGGCAATGCGGCTAGCGTATTAGTTGGGGACTTTATCTATACACGCTCATTTCAGATGATGACGGAACTAGGATCCATGAAGATCCTTAAACTAATGAGCAATGCCGTAAACGTGATCGCCGAAGGTGAAGTACAGCAGTTGATGAACTGTAACGACCCTGACACGACAGAAGAAAGCTACATGCAAGTCATCTACTCTAAGACTGCGCGCTTATTTGAATCCGCAACTCAAATCGGTGCAATCTTAAATGATGCTCCTGAGCATGTGGAAATCGCAATGCAAAATTACGGTAAGTATCTAGGCACTGCGTTTCAGCTCATTGATGACGTCATGGATTACACTTCTGATGGCGAAGACATGGGTAAAAATGTGGGTGATGACTTGGCCGAAGGCAAGCCAACTTTACCTCTACTCCATGCTATGCGTAATACCACACCAGAAAACGCCATCATGATTCGTGAAGCGATTGAGAAAGCGAATGGCATGGATCGCTTAGAAGAAATTCTTGCGGTCATGAAAGAAGCAGGCTCTCTGGAATACACAACGCAAAAAGCTCTAGAAGAAGCAGACAAAGCAATCGCAGAACTATCAGTGTTGCCAGAGTCTGAATACAAACAAGCGCTTGTTACTCTGGCTCATGTCGCAGTACAACGCACGAAGTAATCAATAGCTACCCATAACGCAAGACTTATAGCAAAAAGGAAGAGCATACTCTTCCTTTTTTACGTTTGATACCTAATGACGACGCCCGAGGCGCTAGTAATATCTGTCACTACCGCCATGCAGTTGTGGATCATCTTCTATTTCATCAAAGCTAACGGCGAGTTGCTGTTCAGTCCCTTGTTTGGACAACAATACCGTCTCTGCTTCATGGTCGACCACTAATATCGTACCGACGCCTTGTTGGCACTCAACAACCATGCCTTTACGGATTCGACTCGCTTCCATCATCTTCTCCTTCACTACGTGGTTTTATTCGACCATTTTTACGAAGTTGAGAAATCAAGGATCAAAAAAGCCGATCAAAATGATCGGCTTTCTTCTTATATAGGCTTTCTAGATTACTTTGCGAATTCAACACCAATGTTGATGTCGCCATTTAGTGTTTCTAGCATACCGTCTAATGCAGACTTTTCGTAATCGCTGAGTTTGCCGTAGCTTAGTACTTCTTCAACGCCTTCTTTACCCAGTTTCACAGGTTGCGCAAAGTAAGTCGCGTGTTCGCCGTCGCCTTCAACGTAAGCGCACTCAACTACGCCTTCTTCACCTTGAAGAGCACGAACCAGAGACAGACCAAAGCGACATGCAGCTTGGCCCATTGATAGTGTTGCACTACCACCACCCGCTTTCGCTTCTACAACTTCAGTACCTGCATTTTGAATACGTTTCGTTAATGCTTCTACTTCTTCAGCTGTAAACTCAACACCTTCCACTTGAGACAGTAGAGGTAAGATCGTTACGCCAGAGTGACCACCAATTACTGGCACGCGAACGTCACCTGGATCTTTGTCTTTTAGCTCAGCAACAAACGTTTCTGAACGGATAACATCCAACGTTGTTACACCAAATAGACGACGCTTATCATAAACACCCGCTTTTTTAAGAACTTCAGCAGCAATTGGCACTGTTGTATTTACAGGGTTTGTGATGATACCAACACAAGCTTTCGGACAAACAACCGCAATCTTCTCCGCTAGCGATTTAACGATACCAGCGTTTACATTAAATAGATCCGCACGATCCATACCTGGCTTACGCGCAACACCAGCAGAAATTAGCACAACATCCGCGCCTTCTAGTGCTGGAGTAGGATCTTCACCAGCGTAACCTTTGATAGAAACTGGCGTAGGGATGTGGCTAAGATCAGCGGCCACACCAGGAGTTACTGGAGCAATATCATATAGGGCTAGATCAGAACCAGCAGGAAGACGGTTCTTAAGTAGAAGGGCCAGGGCTTGACCGATGCCACCAGCGGCACCAATAACGGCTACTTTCATGTAGTTCTCCTTGAGAGTATTTCTCTTATAAACGTATTCGTAGGGTAGTTTGTAACCAACTTAAATAAAGCTATCGGAATCACAACTTGATTACAATCAATTAACGCTAGCTTTGCGACCTCGCGCAACTCGCTGTTACCGTGCTACAAATGGGGCTTGGATTATTCTTTTATTCTGTTGAAATGACAAGGAATTCAAGAAAACAGATACAGCCCTACTTCAGCGCGCTAAAGAATTCTATGTGGTATATAGTTTACAGTGACGCATCTAACATAATCCTGGGACTCTTTGGCACCGCCTGAATATATATGCGAGAATATGCAAAATTGCTGACCCGTAATAAGAGATTTGTAATGACTATGCGCAATTCAGAAAAACAAGACAACTTAGTTCGCGCCTTTAAAGCCCTGTTAAAAGAAGAAAGCTTTGGCTCACAGGGCGAGATTGTTGACGCACTCAAACAGCAAGGGTTTGAGAGTATCAACCAATCTAAAGTCTCACGTATGCTGACTAAATTTGGCGCCGTCCGTACGCGCAATGCAAAAATGGAAATGGTTTACTGTCTTCCTGCTGAGCTAGGTGTCCCAACAGTCAGCAGCTCTCTGCGTGAACTGGTACTAGACATCGATCGTAATGCAGCGTTAGTGGTAATTCACACCGGCCCAGGTGCAGCACAGTTGATTGCTCGCTTGCTTGATTCACTCGGTAAATCCGAAGGTATTCTTGGCGTTGTCGCGGGTGACGATACCATTTTCATTACGCCAACCATGGCAATTACGACTGAGCAACTCTTCAAATCAGTGTGCGAGCTGTTCGAATATACTGGTTAAGTTCTATAAAGCTTCAATCAGCTAACTCATTGTGGGTTATAAAAGAAGTCTCATTTTGTAGCCCATAATTTATGTAAATTTTTTGCTTACTCCGCTCGTTCTTTAACCACCCATTTTGTGATTAACATCACGCAATTGATCTTTTTCATTTCAGTTACTAAACGTTAATTAAGTAATTGTTATAAAAAGAATTAAATCACAAATTGAATCCTATCCCCTGATACAAAATTCAGACTTATCAACTATAACATTTAACAATTGGATAATTTTCTGCCAATTTTTTGTTATGATTCGCTCGCTTTTTCAAACGATTGGATTGAAAAAGGTGCCGTTTCCAAATAGGAAACTCCAGAAGTGATTTATGGTTATTTCCGGGTAAATAATGAATATAAGGAAGGGAAATTCATGGCATTTAACAAACTTCTCAAAGTAGGCGCTATCGCTGCAGCCGTAATGGGCGCAGGCGCAGTTAACGCTCAAGAGTTTATTACCATCGGTACTGGCTCTGTGACAGGTGTTTACTACCCAACTGGTGGTGCTATCTGTAAGTTGGTAAATAAAGGTCGTAAAGACCACAACATCCGTTGTTCAGTAGAATCGACTGGTGGCTCAATTTACAACGTTAACACTATCCGTGCAGGCGAATTAGATTTTGGTATCGTGCAATCGGATTGGCAGTACCACGGCTACAACGGTACGAGCAAGTTTGAAGAACAAGGCCCGTACAAGAAGCTACGCGCAATGTTCTCTCTTCATACAGAACCTTTCAACATCATTGCGCGTGCAGATTCAGGTATTGAAAACGTTGAAGACCTGAAAGGTAAGCGAGTAAACATCGGTAACCCAGGCTCTGGTGACCGTGCAACGATGGGCGTTGTCATGGAAGCGATGGGTTGGACAAACGACAGCTTCAAATTGGCGTCTGAGCTAAAAGGCTCTGAACGCTCTCAGGCACTTTGTGATAACAAAATTGACGCCTTCATTTACATGGTCGGCCACCCGAACGGTTCAATCAAAGAAGCAACCACATCATGTGATGCGAAGCTAGTTTCAGCAACAGGCCCTAAAATCGATAAAATTGTTGCCGACAACCCATACTACGCCTTTAGCTCAGTACCGGCTGGTATGTACCGCGGTACAGACAAAGACGTAAACAGCTTTGGTGTTGCAGCAACAATGGTAACGACCTCTGATGTTTCAGACGATGTCGCTTACAACGTGGCAAAAGCTGTGTTTGAAAACTTTGATACCTTCAAACGTCTACACCCTGCATTCGCAAACTTGAAGAAAGAAGACATGGTGAAAGCTGGTCTTTCTATTCCTCTTCACCCAGGTGCAGAAAAATACTACAAAGAAATGGGTCTAATTAAGTAATTACCTCAGACTCTACATACAGGCAGGAAAGAATATTTTCTGCCTGTTTGAGCATACAGGTTGTAGCACGTTCTAACTATATGCTTCATTCGCCAGTTTTCTTCTGAAAACTGCGAGCTCATACCCAAGAAAACTTAAACGCCGCCTAACAGAGTATCCAACAATCAACACTTTGAGTTCAGGCAGCAAAATACTCGAAAGCAAACTTCGCTCCATTCACTACACTGATAGAGGCGAAGTGTGGTTCTCGATAAAAATCAGACAGGACCATCAATAATAAGGAAAAAGTACATGGCGACGAATCAAGCTCCGTCACAAGATGTGCAAGAAATGGTGGCTCAGGCAGACACAGGTGCACGTAGCCCTTCGGGAATGCAAGGACGAATCCTTTGGTTTGTTCCTCTGTGTTGGTCACTATTTCAATTATGGTACGCATCCCCGTTACCATTTATTTTCAATTTTGGCGTACTGAACGACACGGAAGCGCGATCTATCCACCTTACTTTCGCGATCTTTTTGGCTTTCACTGCTTATCCAGCGATGAAGAATTCTCCTCGCGATCATATCCCTCTTGTTGATTGGATACTCGCGTTGGCTGGCAGCTTTTCAGCAGCCTATATATACCTTTTTTATACCGAGCTAGCAGGACGCTCAGGCGCACCGACAACAGTTGATATCGTTGTTGCTGTTATCGGTATGCTCCTCCTTTTAGAAGCAACACGCCGAGCACTTGGTCCACCATTAATGGTCGTGGCTGCTGTTTTCCTTACTTACACCTTTGCAGGCCCTTACATGCCTGACGTTATCGCGCACAAAGGGGCAAGCTTGAACAAGGCCATGTCTCACTTGTGGCTAACAACTGAAGGCGTATTTGGAGTTGCGCTAGGTGTTTCTACCTCTTTTGTCTTCTTGTTTGTATTGTTTGGAGCAATGCTGGAACGCGCTGGTGCTGGTGCTTACTTCATTAAAGTTGCCTTCTCGTTGCTTGGCCATATGAAAGGTGGTCCAGCTAAAGCGGCCGTTGTTGCATCAGGTTTATCTGGTCTGGTTTCTGGTTCTTCAATCGCAAACGTAGTAACAACTGGCACCTTTACCATTCCACTGATGAAGCGTGTTGGCTTTCCCGGCACAAAAGCGGGTGCGGTAGAGGTAGCGGCTTCAACCAATGGTCAGTTAACACCGCCAATCATGGGTGCAGCAGCATTTTTGATGGTGGAATACGTCGGTATCTCCTACGTTGAGGTGATTAAAGCTGCCCTACTTCCAGCGCTAATCTCTTATATTGCTTTAATTTACATTGTTCACCTTGAAGCATGTAAAGCAGGCATGACAGGCCTTCCTCGTCGCCACAACCCAACACTAGTACAAAGTCTGCTGTCCTTTACTGGCACAATCTTAGGATTGTGTGTGATCAGCGCATTGGTTTACTACGGAGTGGGTTGGACAAAGGACGTCTTTGGCGATGCCGCGACACCAATTGTTACCGTCGCACTATTAATCGCGTACGTTGGGTTGGTGAAAGTCTCAGCAAATCACGTGCAAGATGGCGCAATTGAGATTGATGCAGAATTAACAGAAGTACCTGATCCTGGCCCAACCGTTAAGTCAGGCTTGCACTACCTACTCCCTATCGTCGTATTGGTTTGGTGTTTGACTGTCGAACGTTTCTCACCTGGCCTTTCGGCATTCTGGGCAACGGTGTTCATGATTTTCATTTTGCTGACTCAACGTCCGTTGATTGCACTGCTGTCAAAGCAAGGTGACATGCTTCAGCAAACCAAAGATGGCTTTGTCGATCTTGCCGAGAGCTTAGTTTCTGGTGCGCGTAATATGATTGGTATCGGCGTTGCAACCGCGGCAGCGGGCACCGTTGTTGGTGTTGTTACACTAACGGGTATCGGCCTAGTGATGACCGACTTCGTCGAGTTTATCTCTGGTGGCAGTATCATTCTTATGCTGCTGTTTACCGCCATCATTAGCTTGGTTCTGGGGATGGGTCTGCCAACAACGGCGAACTACATCGTGGTCTCTACGCTAATGGCGCCGGTTATTGTTACGCTCGGCGCGGCGCATGGCTTGATTATTCCGTTGATAGCGGTGCACTTGTTCGTTTTCTACTTTGGTATTTTGGCCGATGATACCCCACCTGTAGGTCTTGCAGCTTTTGCAGCAGCCGCAATTGCGAAATCAGATCCAATTCGTACCGGTATCCAAGGTTTTACTTACGATATTCGAACCGCTATTTTGCCGTTCATGTTTGTGTTCAATACCCAGTTATTGTTAATGGGGATCGACTCTTGGTGGCATTTGGCACTCACGGTCATCTCATCGATCATTGCAATGCTGATATTCTCTGCGGCAACTCAAGGGTGGTGGTTCACGCGTAACAAGTGGTGGGAAACAGTCCTATTATTAGTACTGACGTTTTCGTTTTTCCGTCCAGGTTTTTGGTGGGACATGCTGTACCCAGCGAAAGTTCTTTCTCCTGGCGTTGAGGTAGCTCAAATCACGGAAACACTAAATGTAGGAGAATCATTGGAGTTACGTGTTGCCGGTGAAAACCTTGAGGGCGACTACATTGAGAAAACGGTTCGTCTTCCATTCGAAGACAGTGCGACAACAGCAGACGCACGTATTTCATCTATGGGTCTGATGCTGACCGAAAGTGACAACAAAATGATTGTCGATATGGTTGAATTTGGTAGTCCAGCAGAGTCCGCAGGTATCGACTTTGATTGGGAAATCAAGTGGGTTATCCAGGATGCAGACCGTCCGATGAAAGAGTGGGTGTTTGTACCATGCTTAATGATTTTGCTGGTGCTTGCCATGAACCAAAAACGTCGTGCTCGTAAGGAACAATTGAGCGCATAACCGATTTGGCCCCGAGGATAAAGGGGCCTTAATGAGAGACATTGAATGTACAAACAAATTCTTGTTCCGGTTGATCTAAATGACCAAGGCTTTTCAGACCGAGCGGTTGAACTAGCGGTTTGGCAGGCAAAGCAAGCAAATGCTCAAATCCATCTTCTGACGGTACTACCTGGTATTCACATGTCGATGGTTGCCACATACTTTCCGAAAGATGCTGCGGCCAAAATGAAGCAAGACGTGAAGCAGCAACTAAAAACTTTCGCTAATGAGCATATTGCTGAAGATGTGGTTTACCAAGTGCATGTTGCTGAAGGCAAGGCCTACGCGACCATTCTTGATTATGCAGAACGTTTAGGCGCTGATCTCATCATTATGCCAAGTCACAAGCGCTCTAAAATCAATAAAGTAATGCTTGGCTCTGTCGCGAGTAAGGTTGTGGAATATTCTCCAATCAATGTGATGGTCGTAAAACCGCAAGGCTAAGTAAATACAGAAACGAAAAAGGACGCTAACATTAGCGTCCTTTTTATATTAAACAAGTAAGGGTTATGCCATCATTGGGTAATCGGTATAACCTTCTGCTCCACCCAAATAAAAGTGTTCTGGTTTCGCCTCATTAAGAGGTGCATTTTTCTTAAATCGCTCAACTAAATCTGGGTTTGCGATAAAGGGAACGCCAAATGCGACCACATCAACTTTGTTTTCTGCAATTGCTGTTGCCGCTTCTTGTGCACTGTAGCCCACGTTCGCCATTAAGTGACCTTTATAGTTTTCGCGTGCTGGCTTGAGAACATCTGCTTTTTGTACGCCTTTCAGATCCGCACGCATCACGTGCCAATAAGCAAGATCGAAAGAATTAAGTTGCTCTGCTAAGTAACGCACCAAGCCAACTGGATCACTGTCTTTCATGTCATTAAATCCATTTAGCGGAGATGTACGCAGACCGACTCTTCCAGGTCCCCACACCTCAACGACTTCTTTCACTATCTCAAGTAAAAATCGAGCACGATTTTCAACCGAGCCACCGTATTCATCGGTACGTAAATTTGAACCGTCACGAAGGAAGTTATCAATAAGATAACCATTGGCGCCATGTATCTCGACCCCATCAAAGCCGGCTTTCTTGGCGTTTTCTGCACCTTGTTTAAACGCCGCAACAATGGAAGCTATCTCATCCACTTCGAGTGCTCGTGGTACCGTATATGCTTGCTTACCCGAAGGGGTATGGACTAATTCATCACGAATGGCCAATGCGCTCGCCGCTACAGGTGTTTTTCCTTCATTCAGATCAGGATGACAAGCTCGTCCCGCATGCCAAATTTGCAGTACAATCTTACCGCCTCTCTCATGAACCGCATCCGTTACCTTTTTCCAAGCTGCGATTTGCTCTTCGCTGTAAATGCCCGGCTCTGCCATGAAAGCAGACGTACCTTCCATCACCATGGTGCATTCAGCAATGATAAGTCCGGCACTCGCACGTTGAGCGTAGTATTCAACCATAAGGTCATTAGGAATATGGTCCGCACCAGCACGAGCTCGCGTTAAAGGCGCCATAATGGCACGGTTATCTAATGCTAATTGACCGAGTTCGATAGGAGAAAATAAGTCTACAGAGTTGGACATGTTGTTTACCTCAAATGACAATAACTTGATGGCTAAGGATGAGGTGCCAGACTATAATCAGATTAATATTGAAACAATATGGATAATTGAAAGTGATTGTTCGCAATTTAGAAACAATTGACTTTAGAACGCTTTCTATCTTTGTCACAAGCTGTCGACTACTGAGCTTAACCAAGTGCGCACTGGAGTTAAACCTACCAAAATCTACTGTTAGCAAAGCCATAACCAAACTCGAACAACACTTTGAAGCCAAACTGCTAGAGCGCACAACCCGAAAGTTAGTGATCACCGAAGCTGGCCAAATGGTTTTAGAGCGTGCTGCAAGCTTAGTTGAGGAATTCCACTCAATTGGCCATGACGTTCAGGAGATGGAACAACAGATCCAAGGCCGGCTGCGTATTTCCGCGCCACCAGCGTTGGATGCGTATATGGCGGAGCACATCTTTTTGCCATTTTTAAAACAATGGCCAAAAGTACAAATTGCGTTAGAAGCATCGAACGATTTTGTTGATCTGTTTTCACACGGCTTTGATATGGCAATTAGAGTCGGTCAGATAGTTGATGATCGATTAATCGCGAAAAAATTAGGCTATACCACTCGAGTCCTGGCTGCTAGCCCTGAGTATTTAGCTGAGTTCGGCGTACCTGAAACGCCAGAAGACCTGACAAAACATAACTGTTTGAGGTATCAATATGTTTCAGAAATAGGACCTTGGACGCTGATCTCACACGATAATACCGTCAATGTTTCAATAACCAGTAACTTCTCAAGTACAACTGTAGAAGCAATATTGAAAGGCGCACTTAAAGGACTAGGCATCGCGAACTTACCTGTGCAGAACATGACGCAAGAGCTAGAAAGTGGCACCTTAGTCAGAGTGTTACCGCAATGGCACACGGTACCAATGCCTATTTATTTAGTGTATCGTCCTGGAGCAAACCGCCCACGGCGTGTACAAGCAATGATTGACCATATCATGAGCTTAAGATCTCAATTTGAATTTGGCCCTCGGCATGGTTTGTGTTGCGGAGAAGCATAACCTAGCAACTATCAGGCACTAGCATGCTGCTCGGATAAATGCCGCAAGCTTCTCACTAGCATGCTGTTCACTCAATGCAGACATATCACCCGCGGCTTCCACTTTACCATCTGCCACAAACACAAAGTGGCTGGCAATCGCTTTGGCATCGCTTAAATGGTGCGTGACCATCAATACAGTTATTCCCCGCTCTGCTGCGAGTTTTTTTACCAAGCTCAGCATCTCTTCACGCAACACCGGATCAAGCGCCGAGAACGGCTCATCCAATAGCCACATGGGATGAGGCTGAACAAAACAACGCGCTAAGGCAACACGTTGACGCTGGCCACCAGAAAGATGCTCTGGCAAACGGTCGAGGTACTCTGCAACACCAACTTGCTGCGCGGCTTGTTCAATCTGACGATTTTGGTCCACCGTAAGCTTTAGCCCTGGGTGTAAGCCCAAACCGATGTTGTCACGCACCGATAAGTGAGCAAACAAATTGTGCTCTTGGAACAACATAGAGAACGGACGCAGATAAGGCTCTTTACGCACAATGGACTCACCATCAACACAAATATCACCACGGTCAGGATGGATGAATCCTGCCACCAACGCCAGCAAGGTTGACTTCCCTGCCCCACTTGGTCCCATCAGCGACACAATCTGTCCTTGCTCAATCGTTAAGTCAAAACGAAACAGTTCACGTTGGTAGGTGTACTGCACATCATCCAACACTAACATTACGCTCTCTCCTTCGTTTTCAATACTTTCTCAATCAAGGCAAAACAGCCCACACTCAACAACAATAGGGTCACCGATACCACCGCAGCTGCGTCCATCTGATAACTGCCAAGCAACTGGAACAAATACAGAGGTAAGGTACGAAACTCTTGTCCACCAAACAGTGCTATGGCACTTAAATCCCCTATTGCAAACATAAAGCTGATCGCAAACGCATGTGCAAACGGCTTGCGTAGCGCCTGCCACTCCACCACTTTAAACCGTTGCCAGCCACGCATGCCTAAGCTGGCACATACATACTGATACTGTTGTTCAATGTGCAGCATTGGCTGCGCTAGCGTTTTGATCACGTAAGGCAAAGCCATCAAACCGTTCACCAAAATCACGACAAAAAATGCCAAGCTAAAAACATCGGTAAATGCGCGCAGTAGTAAGAATAAACCGGTGCTAATCACCAGACCTGGAGTCACCAAAATAACGGTGCCGATTAACTCAATCTGATCGGCTCGCGTGTTTTTGTACTGCAACCGCCAACGGCGACTGGTCAATAGTATGGACACCCCTGCAGCGACCGCAAGCGCGCTAGCGACACAGGCGACTTTGAGGGAGTTCAATAGCGCAGACCAAAAACGCTCATCGGTTAATACTGTCCAAACTTGTTGGTTGATGCCACTCAGTAACACCATCAATAACGGCGGTATTACCAGTAAAAAGGCACCTATGATCCAAAAGCTATCCCAAGCTTTTGACCACCCATGATCCTTCGTTAAATATTGCTGTACCGATGTGCTTCCAGCACTGATAGAAACAGGCCTTGTTAACTTCTGCACTCCAATAGCAAGCAGTCCACATAACAGCATCTGCCACAGCGCCAATAACGCCCCAGCTTGTAAATCAAAATCAAACTTAATCGCTTGGTAAATGGCCAATTCAATGGTGGTGGATTTTGGCCCGCCCCCCAACGCCATTACAGTGGCAAAACTGGTAAAGCACAACATAAACACCAACCCACAAACGTGGGGAAGCTGCTGCCTTAAACGCGGCCATTCTACCCAACGAAACTTATCCCAATGGCTCATCCCAAGATGCGCGCAAAGCTTATGCTGCTCGGCAGGAATAGACTCCAAGGCTTGCAGAAGCAATCGTGCCGCGTAAGGTAAATTAAAGAACACATGGGCGAGTAAAATGCCGTTCAAACCGTAAATAGAGAATGGCAGTTTAGTGTCGAAACTTTGCAACCACTGCGCCAACAAACCACTGTTGCCATAAATCGCTAACAGCCCAAAAACACCAACCAAAACCGGCAAAACCAGTGTCGATGCAAACAGCTTAAGCAGTAATGATTTACCAATAAATTGGCGACGCGAAAGTGCGTGCGCTACTGGAATGGCAAAGCCAACACTGAGCAATGTGGAAAGAAACGCTTGGTAGAAACTGAACTTGGTGACATGTTGATAGTACGGGTCGCCCCATACCACAGACACATCAAGTGAAGGGGCTTGAACAATCAAAGCACCTAGGGCAGAAATAACAAAGGTCGCGATGATCATCGCGACCCCTAAACCTATTTTTGGAACAGAATTCAAAGGTAAAACCTATCTCATTCAGATGAGGATGGAAACGTCAGCTAAAACGTCAATGCGCTTTGCCATTCGCGAATCCAAGACTTACGCATTTTTGCCACTTCATCAGCACTAAAGCTCAACGACTTGCTTGGAACACTCAAAGTTTCAAAACCTTTAGGTAACTCAACGTCAGTGACTGGGTACATCCAGTTACCCGTTGGCATCGCCGATTGGAACTCATCACTTAAAATGAAACTCATAAATTGATCAGCAAGTTCTGAATTTTTTGCCCCTTTCACTTTGGCGGCGACTTCAACTTGCATGTAGTGGCCTTCAGCAAAATTCGCCGTCGCAAACTTCGAATCGTTTTCCGCAATTAAGTGGTACGCAGGTGAAGTGGTGTAAGAAAGCACTAAATCGGACTCACCATTGAGGAACATAGAATACGCCTCAGACCAACCTTTCGTGACCGTTACGGTTTTGCTCGCTAGCTTCTGCCACGCTTGCGTCACATCGTCGCCATAAATAGATTTCATCCATAGCATTAAGCCTTGGCCCGGCGTTGAAGTCCGCGGATCTTGGTAAATCACTTTCAGATCGTTGCGCGTTTCCACCAGCTCTTTCATGCTTTTCGGCGGATTAGCCAGTTTCTCTTTGTTGTACACAAACGCGAAGTAGCCGTAATCGTACGGTACAAACGTCGTGTCACTCCAACCGTTTGGTAACACTGTGTTAGCCGTATCCACATTGTGCTCGGCAAGCAGATCGGTTTTCTTCGCTTCTGCCATCAGATTGTTATCCAAACCTAATACGATGTCCGCTTTGCTATTACCGCCTTCAAGACGAAGACGATTCAGAATCGACACACCATCGTCCAACGCTACGAAGTTAACGTCACAGCCACATTTTGCTTCAAAAGCTTGCTCGATTTTAGGACCCGGCCCCCAATCTGCGGCAAAAGAGTCGTAGGTATAGATGGTTAATGTGTTTTCAGCGGCAAACGCTGAAGTAGAGGTGATTGCAGCTAGGGCAATCAGATTTAGAGTGGGTTTCACTGCTCGCTCTCCATGAGTATTTCAGAGAAATAAGTTGAGCGGCACAGGGTTTGAGGCGGCTATTAAGGACTTCCAATATCCAGACTCAATTCCTACGCCAGCATTATCTGGTTCAGGTAATACGGGTCCCTAGTTAAACACTTAGGTCTCAGCGCCCCAATGCATTGATTGACTCAATGCTAAATGGGTTTGCTCCCCGATGAGTTGGATGGATTGTAAAGGTATTTGAGTGGTTACACAATCAGCTCACGAGCGCTGGTCATAACCCCAACGAGGCACCAAACCTTGCTCAATACCTAAGTGGTCAAGAATTCTCGCCACCATAAAATCCACTAAGTCTTCAATACTCTTTGGCTGATGATAGAAGCCTGGAGCTGCTGGCATGATGGTGACGCCCATTTGCGACAGTTTGTGCATGTTCTCCAGATGTAGCGTTGAAAATGGTGTTTCGCGAACCACGAGCAACAACTGCCCGCGCTCTTTCATTACTACATCAGCGGCCCGTTCGATCAAGTTGTCCGACATACCGTGTGCTATGGCTGCAACGCTTCCCGCAGAGCATGGGCAAACCACCATTTGCTTGGGTGCAGCAGAACCAGAGGCAACCGGCGAGAACCAATCGTCTTTACCGCAAACGGTGATGTTATTTCGATTGCAGTTCAGGTGCTCTACCAATGCTTGCTGCGCCGCTTCTGGGCCACTTGGTAGCTTAAGATTATGCTCGGTTGCCATCACAACACGAGCTGCCGAAGAAATCAGAACGTAGACATGATAATCCGCCGCAACCAAGCATTCTAAAAGACGAAGGCCGTAGGGAGCACCAGAAGCACCCGTTAATGCCAACGTGATGGCTTTTTTATGAGAGGGTTGTGTTTTGTTTTGCATATCAATCAGGCTTTTTGTTTTAACTGCTCAAGAAGTTTTCCGTGAATACCACCAAAGCCACCGTTGCTCATGACTAGAATTTGGTCACCTGGTCGCGCACGTTCGACGATCTTGGCTACAAAGTTATCTATATCCGCATCGACAAACGCTGGCTGTGTGCATTGGTCGGCAATGTCTTGCACAGACCACTCGATATTATCTGGCTGGAACAAGAAGACTTCATCTGCACTGTGTAGTGACTCTGCAAGTGTGTTTTTGTGTACGCCACGCTTCATGGTGGCAGAACGCGGCTCTAACACAGCTAGGATGCGTTTTTCACCTACCTTGTTACGCAAACCACCGACAGTAAGTTCAATTGCCGTTGGGTGATGCGCAAAATCATCGTAAACCGTCACACCTTGTTCTTCACCTTTCAGCTCTAAACGGCGCTTGGTATTGATGAAACGCCCTAATGCCTGGCAAGCAAGATCCGGAGTGACTCCAACATGTCGTGCAGCAGCGATTGCCATCAGCGCATTATCCACATTGTGGTCACCCACCAAATTCCATTCGACGGTACCAACCTTCTCGCCTTTCAACGCAACGTCAAATTTTGAGCCATCAAGCACTAATTTGTGCGCTTGCCAGTCACCATTCTCACCAGAGAACTGTTTTTCTGTCCAGCAACCACGCTCTAATACATCCGCCAAAGCTTGGTCTTGCTTCGGAGCTAAGATTAAGCCATTGCCGGGAACCGTTCGCACTAAATGATGGAATTGGCGCTTGATCGCCTCTAGATCATCGAAGATATCAGCATGATCGAACTCAAGGTTATTCATGATTAAAGTGCGAGGATGGTAATGCACAAACTTAGAACGCTTATCGAAAAAAGCACTGTCATATTCGTCCGCTTCAACGACAAAAAACATGCTTTCACCCAAACGAGCAGACACTCCGAAGTTACCGAGTACCCCACCGACTAAGAAACCCGGTTGATAACCACAATCTTCAAGTATCCAGGCAAGCATGCTCGACGTGGTCGTTTTCCCATGTGTACCCGATACCGCCAATACCCACCGATCATGCAGCAAAAACTCGTTGAGCCACTGCGGACCAGAGGTGTAGCGCATGTTAGTGTTGAGCACATGCTCGACACAAGGGTTGCCACGGCTCATCGCATTACCAATCACCACAAGATCTGGTTGAGGGTCGAGTTGAGACGGGTCAAAGCCTTCAATAATTTCAATACCTTGAGACTCAAGCAGTGTGCTCATTGGCGGATAAACGTTGGCATCAGAACCAGTGACTTTATGTCCTAATTGGCGCGCTAGAATCGCTGCGCCGCCCATAAATGTGCCACAGATACCCAAGATATGAATGTGCATAAACTAAACCTTGTAATGCGTTTTTTAATGCTTTCATTATCGCGATTACCGCCTGAAAAGCGAGTGACTTTAGCCTTCTTCTTGCAGTCCCTTTCACAAATATGACAAGGTTGAACACAGACTGTACAACCTCTTGCTTACTGATGAATCCCTCAAACAAGTCTACAAATAAATTGAGATCTCAAACAGTTACTTCATTACCATTAAAAAGATCTGCGACTTAAACTTACATCCAGCGCAATCGTTTAACATCCATAAAGAGATGCTCACTTGCGCACCACCCCCAATGAAATGAAAATGTAAGGATTAACCATGTCAGGACTGCGCACCCTAGGCGAGTTCATTGTCGAAAAACAAGCGGATTTCCCCCACGCTAGCGGTGATCTATCATCCCTTTTAGCCTCCATTCGTTTAGCTGCAAAAATCGTTAACCGCGAAATCAACGCAGCGGGTCTCGGTGATATCACTGGTGCTGTAGGTACGGAAAATGTCCAAGGTGAAGATCAGCAAAAGCTCGATGTTTACGCGAACGATAAGTTCAAAGCCGCGCTCGAAGCTCGTGATCAAGTGTGTGGCGTTGCCAGTGAAGAAGAAGACGAAGCAGTTGCGTTCAATAAAGAACTCAACCAAAACGCCAAATATGTAGTACTGATGGACCCACTTGATGGCTCTTCTAACATCGATGTGAACGTCTCTGTTGGTACTATCTTCTCGATTTACCGTCGTGTTTCTCCAATCGGTACTCCACCAACTGAAGAAGACTTCCTACAACCTGGTCACAAACAAGTGGCTGCGGGCTACGTAATTTACGGCTCCTCCACCATGTTGGTATACACAACTGGTAACGGCGTAAACGGCTTTACTTACGACCCATCTATCGGCAGCTTCTGTCTTTCTCATGAAAACATGATGATTCCTGATGATGGTAAGATCTACTCCATCAACGAAGGTAATTACATTCGTTTCCCTCAAGGGGTGAAGAAGTACATCAAGTACTGCCAAGAAAACGTGCCAGAAGACGGTCGCCCATACACTTCTCGCTACATTGGCTCGCTGGTTGCTGATTTCCACCGCAACCTACTGAAAGGTGGTATCTACCTTTACCCAAGCACACAAAGCCACCCACAAGGCAAGCTACGCCTGCTTTACGAATGTAACCCTATGGCATTCCTCATTGAGCAAGCTGGGGGCATTGCATCGGACGGCGTGAATCGCATTATGGACATCAAGCCTACTGAGTTGCACCAGCGTGTACCTTTCTTTGTGGGTTCGAAGAACATGGTTCGCAAAGTTGAAGAGTTCCTTGAACTGCACCGCGACGAAGAATAATTTCAGACCTTTGTCCAACGCGGCAGGTGTTTACCTGCCGCGTTTTTGTCGCTAAAGTGAAACGCGAATTTATCATCAGATGAAGCCGCTTTTGTGTGACTCATCGTTAATGAAAAGGAATATTCTAATGAGCTTAAACCATGTACCAGCAGGCAAGTCGCTGCCTGAAGATATCTATGTCGTTATCGAAATTCCTGCAAATGCAGATCCAATCAAGTACGAAGTAGATAAAGACTCTGGTGCTGTATTTGTCGACCGTTTCATGTCTGCACCAATGTTCTACCCATGCAACTATGGCTACGTGAACAATACCCTGTCTCTTGATGGCGACCCAGTCGACGTATTGGTACCAACACCATACCCACTCATGCCAGGTTCAGTCATTCGCTGCCGTCCTGTTGGCGTTTTGAAGATGACAGATGAATCGGGTGAAGATGCAAAAGTGTTTGCGGTTCCCCACTCAAAAATCTCGAAAGAGTACGAGCACATCCAAGATGTGGGCGATATCCCAGAACTACTGAAAGCGCAGATCACGCAATTCTTTGAGCGTTACAAAGAGCTTGAAGCAGGCAAATGGGTGAAAGTGGATGGTTGGGCAGATGTTGCTGCCGCCAAAGCTGAAATCCTAGAATCTTACGAGCGAGCTCAGAAAAAATAAGTATCACTGCTGATACAAAATTAAAAAGAGCTGCTCTAGGGCAGCTCTTTTGCTTTCATCTTACCTGTGTCAACTAGATAGGTGCGCCTGCTGAAGACATTCGTCCAGCGTCGTAGTCATGTTGAAAGAAGGGGTCAACATCATCACAAATGCCAAAATACGGCCGCCCGATAACACCGAGCATATAAGCACTTTGCTCACAATACTCTTGTTTGCCTTGCTGGTAACCCGCTTGATAAGCCATTATCAGTTCTGGCGTCGCATGGTTAACATCATCCAGCTTCGCAATTCGCTCCTCAGATAACTCCCGTAATCCATCTAAAGCTGACTGCTTACCAAACACTTGCCAATCGGTCACATTATTCGAAGTCGGTAGTGTTGTTTGTGCGCATGCAGCAAGAAGCAACGCCATTACTCCAATTACGAATGCTTTCATCGCGACTCCTTAGTGTTTAGCTCGTTGCTATTGATAATGTCAGTATAGCTCACACCTTTTGACACCAATCTCCGGAAGCGATTTCTTCGGTTAATTGCTCAGTATCTTGATATAAGTAGATCCAAGCTTGGCCAAAAGGCGTAGCGATGCTCTCTCGGCGATATTCCACTGGCACATCTTCTAACCTATCTAGCTCAGATAAGGTTTCATCATCAATCAGATACACTTCACCTTGAATCGAGCGTTGCCCATCAGACAACGCTGGATAAGGGCCTAAGTCATACATTGCAAATTGAGCATCCGTTTCATGTAAACCAAGAAACTGCGCCGAGCGCAAATACTGATGGTTGTACTCTCCCTTGCGTAACGTGCCGTAGACAAAAATCAAATGCTGCATAACCACTCCTTAGTCATGACTGTGTATGCTTAGGTTAAAGCACTTTAATCGAACTCAAACTGATAGAGTAGGTCAACGGCGCTATCTACACCAGATACCGCTTCTAAATACAAGTCTTGCATCAATCGGTAACGCACAGTGAACTCACCTAGGGAGTTAAAGATGCCGACACCATATTTCACCTGCAAACCTGGCAGAATATAACCACTCACCGTCACTTGCGAGTCATCGCCCGACCCAGCAGTGTCCAGCTGTAAATCCTGTACGCCAAAGGCTTCACCGATTTCACCAACCACACGACCACTCTTCGCCAAGCTTAAACCAATTAAGGTAGTTGTCATTGCATTACCACCGGCTTCACCATCAATATCTTGACCACGAAGTAGATAAGAAAGTGCATTGGCTTGGTTCATCGCGGGCTCTGAGAAAATTTCTATACTCGGATCAGATGCTGGGCCTGACACTTGTACCCCCGCAATGACATCATCTTGGGTATTGTCTGGATTACGAATCGCTTTGATAGACAAGTAAGGTTGATCTGGTGGACCATTCATCAGAATCTTACCTTCTTTAATCAATAAGTCCTGACCAAACGAACGATAAGAACCGTCGACAACATTCACTTCACCAACGATGAAAGGACCTTTGTCTTTTTGTGTCACGTTTAGGTTCCCTTTCAACCCACCTTTTAAACCAAAAGCGGCAAGTTGGAAGTCATCACCAATTTTAATGTTGATGTTCGTTTCCACATCAAACGGCATCGCAGCCACATCGTCCACTGGCTGCAAGTTTTTATCGAGAATAACGGTATCACTCGATACGCCTACCGCACTTGGTGGAAGCTCTTCGACGACAATTCTGCCCCATGGCAAATTAATATCACCCTCAATTTTCGCAAGCTGAGGGGTCACATCTATTGTCATGTCAGGCTCCACTTTGATTTTTACCATTGGAGGCAAATCAACATTGAGCTCTTTAGCAAATACACGCGCTTTAGTGCGCCAGTTCTGTAAGTCCTGCCAGTCGGCATCACCGGTAACGTTCAACTCACCATCCGGGGTTAAAATTCCGGCATCCAAGTCCGCTTGATGGCCTTTAAAGTTGATGACGACCTGCCCTGAGTTTATATCTATCGGTGTGACTTCACCCTGTAGCTTCATTTGGTCAATCAAGAACTGACCGTTCACCTTCGGATGCATAACGTCACCTGATATCGCTAGGTCAGTATTCATGTTTGCTTTAAACAAGCTGTACTCACCAATCAACGGTGCCAAGAAGTCCAAGTGGAACGTAGAGAGTGAAACCTTACCATCAATAGTGGGCTTTTCAGACGAGACATTCAGTAAAGAAACCTTACCAGACAAGTCACCGTTATCTTTCACATCAAATAGCCACTCGGCATCAAGCTTGTCTTTCGCTAATGCTGCTTTAAAGTTGAAGCTTTCCCAACCGACTTTAATTGGCTGTTCAAACGCTTGTTCAACTTGGCCTTTTGGCATATTGACACTTAAGGTTACTTCAGGCTTTTTCTCTGGTGCCCATTTAGCAAAAGCCTGTGCATTAACCGAGCCTTGCAGCTTGGTTTCTGGCGGCAGGAATTGTTTGATTTGGTCAAAATCAAAATCATTGATGGCTAACTTCGCCTGGCCACTCTTACCGACACTAATGTCTTCGGTTAGACATACGCTCGACTCCGCTTGCAACCAACAATGCGCTTGAACGTTCGCGATCTGTTTGTCGATATTGACCTTCACCGCGGTCGATTTTTGCAACGCCCACGGGCCTTGTTGCGAGCTCAGCGTCAAGCGGCGCAGCGCCCCATCCCAAATCATTTCTGGTTTCTGCTGGAATGTCCCTTCAATTTCTAAACTGGTCGACACCAGGTCAGACACTACATCGAGCGTCAGTTGATGCAGTTTTTCATCCCCAGAGACTTCAAGGTCAGCACTATCAACTTTTATGTCGTCATAGGTAATGTTGTTCGCAATAAGGCTTATGTTCGCTTTTGGTGCTGGCAGAGGCTTCACATCACCCTTTAAGGTGATCGTTTCTACGTTCGCCTGTTGCTGCCAGTTTATCTGATTTAAAGCGAGATCAAGATTGATGTCTGGTTCTTTCAAGCTACCACGTAGTGCGACTTTACCTTGCATTTTACCTGCAAGATCCGGAACACTTTTCGCAAAATCAGGGAAGTTAACCTCAACATCCATCAGAATTTGCTTATCGATCTTACCCTTTGCACTGAGTTGGTTTGGACCATGAGAAAGCGCTAGACCCTGAGTGGTAAGTTGGATGTCTTCGCCTTTGCCGTTTTTATCAGACGCTTCAAGTTGCCCTTCAACATTCAGCGGATACCCTCGCAAAATGCCGTCAATGTCTAACTTAGGCAAACTGACTTGCCAACCGCCTTGTTCTGTTAACGACCCCGAAGTCGAAAGGTTACCGCTGATATCCCCTTCAGCTTCTTTCCATTGTAAACCTGGTTGAATGTTTTTCAGGTTCAAGTCAGCTTGCCAGTTGATTGGCGCGGCCCAATTGGCCATGACTTTCCCAGAGAGTTCGCCCCCTAAGGTTTTCACTACAAGGCTTTCGAGGTCAATTTGCTCTAGCGTACCTTTGCCGTTTAGTGCGACATCAACGGCGGGAATATCTTTGCCCGAAGCTTTGGTTTCTAATGCGACTTCGTAGCCATCAAGTGAGCCTTTTGCCGCCAAGCTTGGTACAGAAACCTGGTAATCGCTTTGTCCAAATAGCGGCCATTGCGCCTGTACATTTTTAATCGCGACATCAAACGGCAACTGTGTTTTAAGCGGTTGAATATCACCTTTGATCTCCGCTTGTACAAGCTCAGAAAGCGTAGCATTTAGTGACAAATCACCAACCGAACCCGAGACCGAAAGCGACAGTTTTTGTCCCTTCGCATCCGCTTGCTTCACTAACGCGTCCAATTGCGCTTTGATAGGGTAATCAGAAGAAAGCGTCACTTGTGTGCTCAACTTGCCTTCCACTTCTGGCATGTCGAGCTCTAACGTTTTGACATCAACACGTTCACCGCCTGCTCTTGCAACCAAACCAAGATGATTGACGATCACTGGCGTTTCACCCGCCAGTTTGAAATTGTGAATATCAAGACGACGCGCTTCAACCGTCAGTGGAATCCATACTTCGGGTAACACAATATCTTGCGGCGTAACGTCAGTTTCTTTCGGCTCCTCGGCAGCCGCTTCAGGTTCAGCCTCACTTGGTGCTAAAGCCACATTAATGTCTTTCAACGCGGTAGGTGCGATCACCAAACGATCGCCTTGCATCGACAAAGCGGTCGAGAATGTTTGCCAATCAATTTGATTGCCCAGCACATTGACATTGATATCATTAAAGCTGACTTTATTAACAAAAATTGGCACTGGCGTACTGATAGAGCGCAGTGGTGGTGTTTCCTCTTGCTCCTCGCTTGCTGGCGGTAGCTCTGGCATCTTAAAGTCAAGCCCCTGCAGTCTTAACTCATCGACACAGACCTTAGGGTCAAAGAAACAGCGGAAGTTCACTGCCAATGCTAAACGCTCGACTTTGGCGTCGATATTCAAAGACTCATCGACAAAACTGACGTTATGCAGTTCGAAGCGAGGAAACAATGAACCCTGCACTTTTTCAATCTGCAATTGTGGTAATGCTTTTTCGGCTCCCCACAAGGCAAATTTGAGGCCTGGGTGGGTAAACAAAACTGTCGCGACAATAATGATGAGCAACAGCAATAGACCAATCAAACTGAGCGACAGCCATTTGGTCCACTTAAACATCATTTTGATCATAGCTCAGGCCCCAATGAGAAGTGGATACGAAACTCTCGTTCTGGTTTTGCATCCAACCCCCATGCAAAATCAAAACTAACAGGGCCCACCGGAGACGCCCAGCGGATACCAACACCAGCACCTGATTTCCAATCTGGTGTTTCATTAAACGCATCACCAATATCGTAAAACGTTGCAGCCCACCAGTTTCCATAAACACGATATTGGTATTCTAATGTACTGCTAACAATGTATTTACCACCCGTCAAAGCACCACTCTCATCCACAGGTGAAATAGATTCATAGCCGTAACCACGAATATTATTGTCACCACCTGCGAAGAAACGCAGCGACGGTGATAGCTTTTCAAGTTCATCGGTAATATTCGCACCACCTTCTAAGCGGAACAAACCACGATGATTCTCTCCAATACCACGAATCCAAGAAGTCGAGCCAATTAAGCGGAGCACTCTAGTTTCAGAAAGCATAGCGGTATCACCATACTCAATAGTGATGCTTTGCTTGTCTCCCCACATTGGCATATTGCCCCCTCGAACCCTAGTCCGAGAAAATGTCGCACCTGGAAGTACGAAGTTGAATTCATCATCTTGTAAACCTTGCGTAAAGCTCTCGTACAAATGACGAACATAAACGGTATTATGCCAACCACCGTCTGCTAACCAATGACGTTCCACTGCAAGGTTAGACTCGATACTCTGCGTGTCACGGTTGTCTAGGTTTTTAAGCCCATATTGAACTTGATAATAATCGTTAGCGACATCTTCTAAAGGAATTTTGTAAGAAGCAGTCACGGTTTGCTCTGGCTTAGATAGGGATAAAGCAGTGTTGAAACTGTGTCCTCGGGAGCTCACCCAAGGTTTCTTCCACTTCAACGTTCCTCGAACGCCAACATCCGTTGAGTAACCAATACCCGTCTCGATCTGATTCTTCGAAGCAGGAGATAAAGACACTTTAATTGGCAAGTCTCGGCCATCATCAAGCCTATCCAATTCAGGCTCAACAAAAACTGAGGAAAACCACTCCGTATTTGATAGCTTCTGGTTAAACTCGCCCAGCTTCGAAACGTTGTATGGGTCCCCTTCTTTAAAAGGTTGTAGTGATGCGACACGGTCTTCCCAGATGTGGTTGCCAATAAAAGAAACGTCGCCAAAATTGAAACGTATTCCACTGCTGTAGTGCAAACGGACATTAGCTTCGTTCAGATCAGGGATAACCTCTAATCGACTTAGCGTAAACTCACCATTGAAGTAACCACGCTGAAGCGCCAAGTTACGAATGCCTGACTTAAGGCTGTCGTATTGGCCTTGATTCAAAACTTGACCAACTTTGAGCGGAGAGCGCTCAATAAGTTTTGCAAACTCTTCATCGTCCTTGGCCTCTCCAGTGATGACCACATCCATGACTTTCACTTTCACTGGCAAGCCCGGCTTGATGAGCACAATTAACTCATCATTCGCTTCAGGAATAGAGTATGAAATTTTTGCATGATAATACCCAAGCGCGTTAAGCGCTTCAGTGATACTTTGATCTAATCTCGCTTGAAAACGCAGAGAAGTGGAGTAATCCTTCTCTGGAATAGATGATAGATACGCACTGACATTCTCTTCTAAAGCGCCATCAATGCCTTTCAAAGTCAAAGAAACATCGGCATAGGCACCATGAGAAAAGGCAAACAGGCCAACAATGGTGGGGAGAGCTTTTTTTATCATGCTTTTATGGCTGAATGAGGTTAAGTAAACGTAAATAATGATAACGCCAATTAGATTCTAAGTCTGTAATATTAATAGGTTTAACGCGGTCTATGTCATCACAGCATCAGATACAGACGAAATGAAAAAGTTCGCAAATTTAAGACACGTATTGAAGGACAAATACCATGCTCAACAAACAAACATTGATCAGTATAGAAGATGCCTTGCCAGGTAGAGATCAACCAATGCAGATTGACGATCATCATTTTGTAAATAAATCTAACCTAAAGGCGCCTCTTGCGTCACACCAACAGCAGATTTTGCTCGGAATGGGCTGTTTTTGGGGCGCTGAGCGCGTATTTTGGCAACTCGACGGCGTTGTATCTACTTCGGTCGGTTACGCTGGGGGGTACACACCCAATCCCACGTATGAAGAGGTCTGTACAGGTAAAACGGGTCATACAGAAGTCGTACGAGTCGTTTTCGATGAACGCGTCATCTCATTAGAAAAGCTACTGGCTGTTTTTTGGGAAAAACACGACCCAACTCAGGGAATGCGTCAAGGTAACGACTTAGGTACTCAATATCGTTCTGCAATTTACACTTATTCGACGGAGCAGCTCGAGAGCGCAGAGAAATCGAAACTCTTGTATCAGCAAGCACTGCAAGAAGAGCAACGCGCGAACATCACCACCGAAATACAACCAGCAGGTCCGTATTACTTTGCGGAAACCTACCACCAGCAATATTTGGCGAAAAACCCTGATGGTTACTGTGGCATCGGAGGAACGGGAGTTTGCTTCCCACCAAGCCTCCAAGGATAAACCTAACTAGCAACAAAAAGAGCGACCGATATGGTCGCTCTTTTCTAAATCTAAGTGGGTACCAAGCTAACTAAGCCGATAATGATGCTATCACTTGGTTGACTTCTTTAAAGATGGTGAGCCTTTTATGATCGTTGACGTCAGGTAGTAACACTTTGCCATTGTCGAACTGAAAACAGCCAACCCCAACAATAAAAAACTGACCTTTGAACAACGTTTTAACAAAACGGGCCACTTGTAATGGTCGATATACAGCAAACTCACGTAGCATAACTCACCTCAATTCCTTTGAGAAAACACGGATTGCTTATTTTTCCTCTGCAATCTTAATGCGCAATTTGCGACGGAACTCATTTTAGCAAATTCTAAATATAACGCAAGATTACACCACTCCATACGTTAAATAAATGTTATAAACGGTCCTACAAATTTCTAAGATCTGGATATATACTGGAAGCTTCCAAACCTCGTACGGAATATAACAATATGAAAACTAAGACTCTCCTACCTCTACTACTGGCCTTAACGCCAAGCTTGACCTTTGCACACAACTTGTCAGTAGGAAAAAGCGTTCCTCCTGTCAATGTTGCCGCTTACGGCGAGATTGTTTTACAAGGCGAAGGCGTTGCATACCAACCCTGGGCAACTCAACATATGCAAGGCAAAGTTCGTGTTATTCAAGCCATCGCAGGCCGTAGCAGTTCAAAAGAGATGAATGCCCCTTTAATGTCGGCAATAACAGCGGCAAATTTTCCACAAGAAAGCTACCAGACGACGACTATCATCAACCAAGATGATGCAATTTGGGGGACAGGCTCTTTCGTGAAGTCTTCAGCTCAAGACAGCAAAAAAGAGTTTCCTTGGTCATCCATGGTTCTTGATGAAAATGGCGTAGTTGCTAATACTTGGGACCTGAAAGAAGAAAGCTCGGCCATTATTGTTCAAGACAAAACGGGCAAAGTTCTGTTTGTCAAAGAGGGCGCACTTGAGCAAGATGAGATAACAAAAGTCATTGAGCTTATTAAACAGAACATCTAGCTTCATTGAATGGCTCCTTGTTCCTGTTGTAAGGAGCTATATGAATTTGATTAGAAGCATGGGCAGTGATAACTCTGCTCTTTATAAGTGCGACACTTCCATCAGAGAGTATTACCAATATTTTTCGGCACGTATGTGTTGAGTTAAATTTTTCTGCTAGCCAACAAAAGAGTGAACTTTTATTCATTATGGGTGTTATATTATAACAGTCGGTAAGAGGAGCTCAGATGTACCACCACCAGCAAAAAACACTAAGATATTGGTATCGCACTGCTTTATTTTTCAGTGTTGCGTTGCTGATCGCTTGGAACTTTGCGGTTGTACTCCATCAAGTCGATCTGACGCCCGACCATCATACCCATCATCATTGCCAATTATTTTCTGGGGTTCAGCACGGTATAGCAAAGGTACAACCAACCCTCTCTACACCGACTTTTACGCGCGCCCAGCATCATCATGTTTTTTTGCATCTCGTGTACGGCGAAGAAGTTCTTGGCGCTGCTCGTGCCCCTCCTTATTTTGCTTAATTTCCAAACTATTCCACACTCAAAATTATTGAGTTCATTTCCGCACCTAGTGTGTCAGGGAACAATAACTTAGTGAAACTCGAATCTGAGCAATACCGCCTTTGGTTAATGCCAGTAAAATTAGGAAAAATACAATGTCATCAAAACACGTTTTAGCCCTTGCTATTGGCCTCACTTTATCGACAGCAGCGAATGCAAACGAATACCGCCAGCATGGTGCTCATGTGCATGGTCACGTCGAGTTTAATATCGCCCAAGATGGCAAAGATCTGTTAGTAGAGATCACAGCTCCTGGAGCTGATGTTGTGGGTTTCGAACATGCTCCAGAAAACGCACAACAAGAGCAAGCGCTTAAACAAGCCGTCGCTACACTCGAAGACAGCAACGCATTGTTCGCTATTAACTCACAAGCTGATTGTAATATTGAAGAAGCTTACGTGAGCCACAACCTAAGCGAAACTCATGAGGAACATGATCATAGTGAGCACGACCATGATGACCATGCACATCACGATCATGAAGGACACGAACACCATGATCATAATGAACATCATGATAAACATGACCACCATGACGATCATGATGAGGCGCACGATCATGGCGGTCACGGTGAATTTTCGGTGCAATATCGCTTCAATTGCGAACAAGTTAATCAGCTTAGCCAAATCCAAACCGATTGGTTTAACCAATTCCCAACTACAGAGTCCATCAGCGTCAATATATTCACTGATACCATGCAATCAGCAATTAAATTAAGCAAAGATAACACCCAAATCGTAATCAAATAACACGAGTGGCGTGTAAGTACCCACTTACACGCCACAGCTTTGGTGATTTAATATGACTGAAACCACACCAAATGTTGTCGAGCTAGAGGATGCCCAATTTTTCTGGCCCGGTTCAACCAACGCGACCATCCACATCCCCAAATTACACATTACACAAGGCGAACATGTGTTTATCAAAGGTCCAAGTGGCTGCGGTAAATCGACCTTGCTCGCTTTGTTGACGGGGATTAACACATTAACTTCAGGCTCTCTATCTGTACTCGATACTGACCTTGCTAGTTTAAGTGCCAGTCAGAGAGACCGCTTTCGCGCCAATCATATTGGCTACATCTTTCAACAGTTCAATTTATTGCCGTACCTTAACGTACTTGAAAACGTATTATTGCCATGTCAGTTCAGTAAAATACGACGTGACCGTGCCCATTTAGGTGCCTCATCTCAAACGTTAAATGAACAGGCTCAGGCCCTACTAGAACGACTGCACTTGCCAAACGAGCTTCATACACGCCCTGTCTCTGAATTGAGTATTGGTCAACAACAACGTGTGGCTGCGGCTCGAGCTCTGATAGGACATCCAGAGTTAGTGATCGCTGACGAACCAACCTCAGCTTTAGACTATGACAATCGTAAAGCATTTATTGAGCTCCTTATGGAGCAAGCGAATCAAGCCAATGCCACACTGGTATTCGTTAGCCACGACCCAACACTCGAACCCTTATTCGATCGCACGCTCAATCTACCCGACATTAATCAAGTATCTAGCCTAGGAGCCATATCATGAGTGCTGTTGTAAAGCTCGCCTGGAAAAGCTTGATGAACCGCAAAGCGACGGCAATTCTAACCATCATGACCGTTGCGATTTCAGTGGTACTCCTCTTGGGCGTCGAGCGTATCCGAACTCAAGCCAAGGATAGCTTCGCCAATACAATTTCAGGCACTGACCTCATTATTGGTGGACGCTCTGGGCAAGTGAACCTATTGCTCTATTCTGTGTTTCGTATTGGTAATGCGACCAACAACATCGATTGGAAAAGCTACCAAGAGTTTGCCAATCATCGTTCAGTCGATTGGGCTATTCCAATCTCGCTTGGCGACTCGCATAAAGGCTTCCGAGTTATGGGAACCAATCACAGTTACTTTGAGCATTACAAGTTTGGAAGTAAGCAAACACTAACATTTAGCAAGGGTAGAGAATTCAATGGTTTATTTGAAACCGTGCTAGGTTCTGATGTCGCTAAACAACTTGGTTATGATATCGGTAGCGAAATCATCATTGCCCACGGCATTAGCGACGTTGGCTTTAGCCGTCATGACAATCTGCCATTTAAAGTTGTCGGTATCCTTGCACCTACAGGAACACCAGTCGACAAAACCGTCCATGTATCATTGGAAGCCATCGAAGCCATTCACGTTGGGTGGGAAAGTGGTGCGCGTTTGGGCCCGACACCCAAGGCACAAGATCTCAAAAACAGAGATTTTCAGCCCAAACAAATTACCGCTATGCTCGTTGGTTTGAAATCTCGTATTCAAACTTTCGCTCTGCAAAGACAAATTAACACCTACCCCAAAGAGCCGCTCAGCGCCATTATGCCCGGCATTGCGTTGCATGAGTTATGGGGAATGATGTCTGTTGCAGAGCAAGCCCTAATGGCAGTATCTGGTTTTGTCGTGATCGCAGGGTTGTTAGGTATGTTAAGCAGTCTATTAACTAGCCTACAGGAACGCCGCCGTGAAATGGCGATTTTGCGTGCCATGGGAGCAAGGCCTCGTCATGTTTTCTCACTCTTAATTAGTGAAGCCAGCTTGCTTACTGCTGCTGGTATTATTACTGGCGTTACTGGGCTGTATGCCATTCTTGCTATCGCGCAGCCGATCATCCAACAGCACTATGGAATACATCTCACCTTAAGCATCTTATCTAATTATGAGTGGATGCTATTAGGTTTCGTACAATGCGCTGGTATTGTGATTGGTTTCATTCCCGCACTCCGCGCCTACCGACAGTCACTGAGTGACGGAATGACAATAAGGATTTAATAAAATGTGGAAAAAAATACTCGCAAGTTGCTTGCTGGTCGTCGCATTCACAGCGCCTGTTATGGCCAGCGAAGAACCATTAAAGCTTGACTGGATTGACCTTGTTCCAGAAAAAGAGCGTAAATTGTTCGACAGTATAGGCATGCCCGCATCTGATCACAGTGGTGGCGCAGCCCAGCAGTCCAAGATTGGTAACGTTCGACCAGAACTGAACGGAAGCCAAGTTAAAATTCCGGGGTTTGTTATCCCACTTGAAGGTGATGCCGATACCGTCACCGAATTTTTATTGGTGCCATATTTTGGAGCTTGTATTCACGTGCCACCACCGCCTCCAAACCAGATCATTTACGTGAAGTTTCCGAAAGGCGCGCCTGTTCAAGAGTTGTGGGATGTTATATATGTGGTTGGAACGTTGAAAACCGAGACGATAAACCACGAACTGGCAGAAACGGCTTACGTTATTGAGGGATCAGAAATAGAAGCCTACGACGATATGTAATTTAAGTCGTCGATAAGCCTCGCTACACCTAAGGCGTCACACTGGCGCCTTTTTTAGCTTTGTGCTACACGATATAACGAGATAAATACGCTAACACGCCCACATAAATAACCAAAAGAAACGCTATCGACAGGTGCTTTTTGAGTTTACCTGCTTCTGAGAACTTCATAGCCCCTCCAAAATAACGATAACAATTTTAACAACTCATTATCATTTTGAATAGCCCTATTCGTTCAAAAACTGAGAACTCCTGTCTGGTCGCTTGGTCAGATAAGGTGTAAATTTAAACGTGCGAACCGCGCAGTTCTTGGTAGGAAAACGAATGGCAGACCCGACAAAGCAACCTGTTGTCATCGAACATCAGTCAGACACAAAAAAAAATACGCAACAAGAAAAGAAACAAGGCTACATAAAAGACAGTGCTAGTAAGGTAAAAACCATAGCCCAAATACACGGTCTTGACGCCTTACTGCAAACCGAACCACCAGCCAAATCTGCGTTTGAAAGAGCCCAATTGCGAGAGCAACGACGCCAAGAACAGCGACAAAAAAACTTAGAACAGATTTTAAAATTAGCGCACAGTTCATGCCGAGATGAGACAGCGGGAGAGCCAGACCAAGATTGGTTGCATCGATTTTTTGAGATGGCTCAAGACATCCATAACAGCGCGATGCAAAAGCTATGGGCTCAAGTGATGAAGCGTGAAGTGACCAATCCGGGTTCAACGTCCATGAAAGCGTTGAAAACCCTCAAGGATATGTCACCAAAGGAAGCACAAACTCTGCAAAGAGCCGCCTCTTTAGCGTGCAGTTTTGGAGGGGATCACAGCAGAAAACTGCTGATTGGTTGCAAAGCCCAAGGAGGCATATTTAGCTTCGGCAAGCGAGACGTCGCTAACAGCCTAAATATGGGAAGTTTTCAACTGCCGTATTCAAGCTTGTTGCTCTTAATTGAATTAGGGCTGCTGCACAGTGCCGAACTTGAATCTGGCGAAATTAGTATCGAGACACCGTTGGTCCTCACCTACCAAGGTAAAAACTTGTCACTGAACGTAAACAGTAAAGGTGTCCGCCTTTTATATTACCGCTTCACACCCACAGGCAATGAGCTCTGTACCTTGCTCGGAAACAAACCACATGCCGAATACTACGATCAAATGCTTGCACTGTTAAATCATAGATTTAGTGTCCATAGTGAAGCTAAAAGTACGGTTCATCATACCGTCTAGCCAGCTTGAGAAGCATTTGATCACCTATGATCCAAATACTTCTCCAGCTGCTCAAAGAGCTTTAGGTCACCTATGATCTAAATGCTTTTTTATCGGATCACACCGCGTTGTTTAAGATCGATTAAGCACAAATCCACCAGCTCATCGACACTCTTTTCTCCCGCGGGCAAATCGATTTCAGGGTTCTCTGGCGCTTGATATTCCGAATCAATACCAGTGAAATTAGGAATCTCTCCCGCACGGGCTTTACGGTATAAACCCTTAGGATCTCGACCTTCGCAAACCTCTAGAGATGCATTGACATACACTTCGATAAACTCGCCTTCTGGCAATAAATCGCGCACTAACTTCCGCTCTGCACGATGCGGTGAAATAAACGCCGACAGAACAATTAAACCCGCATCTGCCATCAACTTCGCCAGTTCACCAATACGACGAATGTTCTCGCGACGGTCCTGTTCAGAAAAACCTAAATCGCTACACAAACCATGTCGTACATTGTCACCATCCAATAAATAGGTGTGGTAACCCAATGCTGCAAGGCGATTTTCCAACGCCCCCGCTACGGTTGATTTACCCGCTCCAGATAAGCCAGTGAACCACAATACGGCAGGTTTTTGCTTCTTTAATTCAGCACGAAACTGTTTATCAACCGAATGCTGGTGCCAAACAATGTTTTCATCTTTTACCGTCGTTTCGGCAGTCATAACGTATCCTTGTAAATATCGGAATTAAAACGGGAAAAAGACCGGGATCAAAGTAAGTACTAATACAGAGTACACAATCGAAATTGGCACTCCAATTCTCACGTAGTCGGTCAATTTGTAATTTCCTATGCTGTACACCAGCAGGTTAGTTTGGTAACCGTAGGGAGAGATAAAGCTCGCACTCGCGCCGAACAAAACCGCCATGATGAATGGCATCGGATCCACGCCATAACCCACCGCCATGCTATAGCCGATAGGAAAAGAAAGCGCAGCCGCGGCATTGTTTGTCACCAATTCAGTGAGTACCAATGTCATGATATAAGTCGCCACCAAGGCACCAAATACTCCCCAGCCATTAAACGCTTCAATAAACATCACTCCCATTCTTTCTGACAATCCAGAAGAGATCATCAGTTGAGCAATAGACAAAGCGGAACCGACAATCACGACGATATCGATCGGAAAACGGCGGCGCAGTTCTGAAATCTGCACAATACCAAACGCAATAAGCGCGATAAGGTACGCAGCTAGACCTTTAATAATCGGTACTAACTCTAATAGAGCGCATCCAATTACGGCTGCAAAGCCCAGTAATACAATAGAAGACTTATTCGTATCAAGCCGAGCGCTAGAGTCCAAGTCATGCACTAAAACAAACTCTTTACGATGAGCTCGGCGTTCAGACTCAAAACGCTTTCCTGGAACCAGAACTAACGTGTCTCCTGGCGCTAAGGTAATACTACCCAAGCCACCTTCTAGGCGTTCGTGGCCTCGGCGAATCGCCACAACAACGGCATCGAATCGGTCGCGGAATCGGCTCTCTTTGAGGGTTTTGTAGCAAAATGTCGCCGACGAGCTCACCACAACTTCGATAAAGTTTTGCCCATTTAAGTGCTGCTGACCAAACAACTTGAGGCCCGGAATTTCTTGCAGGGTCGCGACGCTCTCAACATCGCCACAAAATAACAGGCGGTCTTTTGCGTTGAGCACAAAATCCGGTCCCACAGAAGAAACAGTAACACCATCGCGCACCACTTCTGCAAGAAACAGTTTGCGCAGCGCACGTAAATTATTCTCGCTGATCGTACGCCCAACTAGCGGTGAGCCAGGCTCAACGCGAGACTCAAGAAAGTAAGGTAAATCTTCTTGGTTTTGATCATCATAATTCGGTAGCAAGTAGCTCAGTGGAATAAGAATCAGCATCCCTCCCACCAGCACAGCCAAACCTATCATCGTAGGTGTAAAAAAGCTCAGGCTCGGTAAGCCTGCGTCTTCGACAAAGCTGTTGATGATTAAGTTAGTCGACGTACCAATCAAAGTTAATGTGCCACCAAAAATGGCGGCGTAAGACAAGGGGATAAGTAATTTCGAAGGTGCATGCTGCTGATTACGCTTAATCGCCCCAATCAATGAAACAACCACAGCGGTATTATTCGTAAATGAAGAGAGCAAGGCTGTCGATACGCCGAGCTTAGCAATCACGCGACCTAACTGGCCCTCAGAGATACTTCGGCTCACCCAACTGATCAGCAGTGTTTTTTCTAGAGCACAGGATGCAAGAATCAATAGAACCAGGGTTAACAATGAAGAGTTGGTAAAATTGGATGCGATAGTGGCTGAATCCATCATCCCAGCCATGAATGCAATAAAAGCGGCACCCGCAAAGACATAACTAGGCTTAATTTTCGTGACAAGCAAGCAAGTGATAATGCCAAGCAAAATCGCTAACACAAACCCTTGTTCCCACATAGCCTTTCCTTACCAAATAGCCCTAAAGGGCACAACAACGACTCATTTATCCATGAATCACCGACAAACGAGCAAACAGACAAAAATCAGCGCAAGCGAAAAGAACATCAGAATGCTCGGTTTCTTGGGCTCCACCGAAGCATTCTGGTATTAGGAGAATACCTAACGACATTTCGCAATTCAGTTAGGTAGCGACACCCCAAGTACAACAGCAAACAGTGCCTGAAATTATCGTACTTGGGTGAGCCAGTTACTTTTTCAGAAACTGGCTGACGTCTTTTGCTTCCCAGTGTGGGAAGTGTTTACGGACAAGCGCATTAAGCTCAACTTCAAACGCAGAGATGTCCGTCAAATCGCGCTCAACCACGGCGAGGCTCTCTTTAACCATGCCGGCACCAACCGTCACGTTTGTCAGACGATCGATAATGATAAAGCCACCGGTATCTGCACAGTCTTGATAATTGTCCAGCGCGACTGACTCATTAAGAGACCATTCACACAAACCAATACCATTCAATGGCAGCTCTGCCGAGCTATGAGTCGAGAGATTATTAATGTCATATTGATGACGAATCGCTTCAACATGACCTACGGTTTTCTTACCTGCGATTTTGATGTCATAGTCACGACCCGGTTGCAGGGGTTGCTCTGTCATCCATACCACATCGGCAAGCAAATGGTTTGTGGTTTCCACTTGAGCATTATCTAGAACAATCAAATCGCCACGGCTAATATCGATCTCATCGCTTAGCGTCAGAGTGACAGCTAATCCGGCACGAGCTTCTTCGATATCACCATCAAATGTCACAATACGTGCCACAGTTGACGTTTTACCCGATGGCAATGCTTTAATGGCATCACCGACTTTGATCGAACCAGAAGAAATGGTCCCCGCAAAACCACGGAAATCGAGGTTAGGGCGATTAACGTATTGCACAGGGAAGCGGAATTCACCCGCGCCTTTTTCTTGATCCACATCGACCGTTTCAAGAAGCTCAAGCAATGATGGGCCTTTAAACCAAGTCAGGTTTTGGCCTTTATCCACAACATTGTCCCCTTCAAGCGCTGAGATCGGGATGATTTGAATATCAATATCCCCTGTCAGATTCTCAGAGAACTTCAGATACTCATCGCGGATCTCTTCAAAGCGCTCTTGGGAGTAATCCACTAAGTCCATCTTGTTGATCGCCACAACAAAGTGCTTCAAACCCAACAGGTTGGAAATGAAAGAGTGACGACGAGTTTGATCGAGAATGCCCTTACGTGCATCAACCAGAATCACAGCTAAGTCACATGTCGATGCGCCTGTAGCCATGTTACGTGTGTACTGCTCGTGTCCAGGAGTATCTGCAATGATGAATTTACGTTTCTGCGTCGAGAAATAGCGGTAAGCCACATCAATCGTGATCCCCTGCTCGCGCTCAGCTTGTAAGCCATCGACCAACAACGCAAGGTCAGGTTTTTCACCCGTGGTGCCCACACGTTGGCTGTCTGAGTGCACTGCCGCTAGCTGATCTTCATAAATTTGTTTTGAGTCATGGAGTAAGCGACCGATTAATGTACTTTTACCGTCATCCACCGAGCCACAAGTCAAGAATCTAAGTAACGACTTGTACTGGTGTTGTGTTAAATAGCCTTCGATACCAAGCTCGGCTAATTGAGCTTCAACTGCACTGTTCATTATCTTTCCTTAGATCCTTTAGAAGTAACCTTGACGTTTCTTAAGCTCCATCGATCCTGACTGATCGTGGTCGATCGCTCGGCCTTGGCGCTCACTCGACGTTGCCACCAGCATCTCTTCAATAATGCCAGTTAAAGTGTTCGCTTCAGACTCGATGGCCCCGGTCAATGGATAACAACCAAGGGTACGGAAGCGCACACTCTTCTCTTCAATCACTTCACCCGGTTGAAGCTCCATACGATCATCATCAACCATGATCAGCATGCCATCGCGTTCAACAACTGGGCGTTTGTCCGCGAGGTAAAGCGGCACGATCTCGATGTTTTCTAAATAGATGTATTGCCAGATATCAAGCTCAGTCCAGTTAGACAGCGGGAATACACGAATGCTCTCACCCTTATTAACCTGACCGTTGTACGTCTTCCATAGCTCAGGACGTTGGTTTTTAGGGTCCCATGTATGGTTCTTATCGCGGAATGAATACACGCGCTCTTTCGCCCGTGATTTCTCTTCGTCGCGGCGCGCACCACCAAAGGCCGCATCAAAACCGTACTTGTTCAGCGCTTGTTTTAAGCCTTGAGTCTTCATGATGTCAGTGTGCTTAGAAGAACCATGAACAAACGGACTACAGCCCATGGCTAGACCTTCTGGATTCTTATGTACCAAAAGCTCAAAACCGTATTTGGCCGCGGTGCGATCACGAAATTCAATCATCTCGCGGAACTTCCAATCGGTGTCGACATGCAGCAATGGAAATGGAATCTTACCTGGGTAAAAAGCTTTACGCGCTAGGTGCAGCATCACTGATGAGTCTTTACCAATCGAATACATCATGACTGGGTTATCAAACTCAGCCGCAACTTCGCGGATAATATGGATACTCTCCGCTTCGAGTTGTTTAAGGTGAGTTAAACGTTGTTGGTCCATGTTTTGTATTTCCTTTTTAAGCTTGAAGGCGCATTACGTCTCTAATCTTTGGTCTGAAATTATATGGAGTTGGCAATAGCACTTTTGTTGAATTCAGTACTAGACAAAAACCAGTCTAACTTTTGAGACAGTCGCACTACCTCTCCGACAACAATCAAAGATGGCGACTGTGCTTCCTTCGATAAATCAGAGAGTTGGGAGAGTTCTCCCGTAAATACTTTTTGTTGAATCTGCGTGCCACGCTCAATAATGGCAATCGGAGTCGACGCTGAACGACCATGCTTAATGAGTTGATTCTGAATATAGTGTGATTTCATCAGCCCCATGTAGATCACTAAAGTCTGATTCCCACGCGCCAACGTGGACCAATCCATCTCATCACTTTCTTCTTTCAAGTGGCCAGTCACAAAGATGGCCGATTGCGCATAATCACGATGAGTCAGTGGAATACCAGCATAAGCGGTTGCGCCAGCTGCTGCGGTAATGCCAGGGACAACTTGAAAACGAACGCCGGCATCAGCAAGCACTTCTAACTCTTCACCACCACGACCGAATACAAACGGATCCCCACCTTTAATGCGCACTACTTTGTAGCCCTGCTTGGCAAAATCCACCAAAAGCTGATTCGTCTTCTCCTGCGGCACACTGTGATGCCCAGCTCGCTTCCCAACGCACACCAAAATCGTATCGCTTGGAATCAATGCCATGATTTCTTCAGACACCAAGTAGTCGTACAAAACCACGTCAGCTTGCTGCAAGCAGTTCAGTGCTTTCACCGTCAGAAGTTCAGGATCGCCTGGTCCTGCACCGACTAAGGCGACTTCACCAGGCTGTAGCGATTGCTTTGCAAAACGAGTAACACCAGCGACTGGGTTGTCAGAAACTAACCGGGGCTTTGGTTTAGGAAAAGAAGTGACTGAATCGTTCGTTGCCATGTGCTTGCTCATCGTCCATTGATATCGTTATGCAAGCATTATGGCGGGGCGTTTATATTACCTGAAATTCTAAAATTTCATTTTTTATTCAAAAATCTGCTAAGAAGTTTTTGTTTGGTCTCATTCAAAAGCGTGCAAAAGTCGGCGGTTAATATGGATAAGGTTCAGTAAACTGATTAATGTTCACAGTTTTCTGTATCTTTATCATCAAGTTGCACCTGTGTTTGATACATTACGCAGTACGATTTCCCCTTATCATTGAATTGGAGCACCAAATGAAAGTGGCAGTTCATCCTATTTCCCTCGCAGTATTAAGTGGCATGCTAACGCTTGCTGGCCCAGCAATGGCCGATACCATCAAGCTTCGTATTATCGAAACCACCGACATTCACACCAACGTGATGGATTACGATTACTACAAAGACCAACCATCACAGCAAATCGGTTTAAGTCGCGCAGCAACAATAGTGAAACAAGCTAAGTCCGAGGCAGAAAACACGGTACTAGTTGATAACGGTGATTTAATTCAGGGCAGCCCAATGGGCGATTACATGGCGGCAAAGGGGATTAATCCCGGCGACGTGCACCCAGTCTACAAAGCGATGAACCAGCTAGACTACGATGTGGGCAATATTGGCAATCATGAGTTCAACTATGGCTTAGATTTTCTACAAAAGACGTTGAAGGGGGCAAACTTCCCTTACATCAACGCAAACGTATTTGATAAACAAACCGGTGAGCATTACTTCAAACCTTACCTCATCAAAACTCACACTTTTAAAGACACAAACGGCGAAGCGCATCAAATAAAAGTGGGTTACATCGGCTTTGTACCACCACAAATTATGGTCTGGGATAAGAAGAACTTAGAAGGCAAAGTCTTTGCTAAAGACATTAAGGAAACAGCAGAGAAACTGATTCCTCAAATGAAGAAAGAAGGCGCAGACGTGATTGTGGCGATTCCACACTCGGGCATTTCTACTGATCCATACAAGCTAGGCGCAGAAAACTCTGTTTACTACCTCACAGAAGTTGAAGGTATTGATGCGATTGCTTTTGGCCACTCTCACGCCGTCTTCCCAGGGAAAGACTTCGCAAACCTACCTGGTGTTGATATAGATAAAGGGACCATCAATGGTGTAACGTCCGTGATGCCGGGCCGCTGGGGAAGTCACGTAGGTGTGATGGATTTGATGCTGAAAGAGAAAGACGGCAGATGGCAAGTCGTCGAAGGCCAAGCAGAAGCACGCCCTATCTTCGATAAAGTAAATAAGAAGTCATTAGCTAAAGCCGATGAAGATATTGTGAAAGCGTTAGAAGAAGATCACAAAGGCACTCGTGAATTTGTAAACCAACCAATCGGCAAAGCAAATGATGTCATGTACAGCTTCTTGGCATTAGTGCAGGACGACCCCACCATTCAAATCGTTAACCTTGCTCAGAAAGACTACGTAGAACGCTTTATTCAAGGCGACCCAGACCTTTCTGACATTCCAGTACTGAGTGCGGCAGCACCATTTAAAGTCGGCGGTCGTAAGAACGATCCGAATAACTTTACAGAAGTAGAATCCGGTCAGCTCACCTTTCGTAATGCGGCCGATCTTTACTTATATCCAAACACCTTGGTTGCGATGAAAGTGAAAGGTAAAGAAGTTCGCGAATGGCTAGAGTGCAGTGCGGGTCAATTCAACCACATCGACATCAACAATCCTAAACCGCAATCTTTGATTGATTGGGATAATTTCCGTACGTACAACTTCGATGTTATTGATGGGGTTAACTACCAAATCGACGTTACCCAACCGCCGAAGTACGATGCGGATTGTAAAGTGATTAATCCAGATTCTCAGCGCATTGTGAATCTGACGTTCAATGGTAAGCCTGTCAATCCGAAGCAAGATTTCATCATCGCAACCAATAACTACCGTGCATATAGCAATACTTTCCCTGGTACAGGCCCAGATTTCATTGCATTTGACGCACCAGATGAAAACCGCTCTGTCGTCGCCACTTATATTTCTCGCGTGAGTGAAGAAAAAGGAGAAGTGACACCAAGCGCTGACAACAACTGGTCTTTCGCACCGATTAAGTCCGATAACAAGCTAGATATTCGTTTCGAAACCTCCCCTAGCGATAAAGCGGCGCAGTTCATCAAAGAGAAAGGACAATACCCAATGAAACGCGTGTCAACAGACGACATTGGTTTCGCAATTTATCAAATCGATCTGAATAAATAAGGTTGATTTGACAGCAACACTAAGCGGCTCTCATGAGCCGCTTTTTTGTTATCAATAAAACCCGTTAAAATAAAGAAAACCGTTTCCGAGTTATCACATGCACAGCGATCTTTTTTCAGACTTAGTCAATCATGGCTTTTTAGAGACAGAAGCAAACCAACTTATTGAAAATGGTGAGTTGCTCGAACTGCCTACACGCCACATTCTTAATCACCAAGGAGAGTTGAGCTCACACCTTTACTTCATCATTGAGGGGTTATGCCACGCAAGCTATCTCACGGAGCACGGCAAAGAATTCAGTAAAGAATTTTATTGGGAGAAGGACTGGGTTATCGGGTTTGAGAGCATAATAAAGGACCAACCTTCGCCTTACTTATTGGAAACGCTGAGCGCTTGTCAGCTATTTTGCTTGCCAATTGAAACGTTGCATCACTGGCGAGCAGAAAAGCACGCCATTTACTTAAAGCTACTCGAAAACCAACTGGTTAATAAAGAGAATAAAGAACGCTTTATGTTGCTCTACTCTCCAGAGGAACGATATCAATTATTTTGCGCTCATTACCCAGATTTAAAGCAACGTATTACCGATAGTCAAATTGCGGCCTACCTGGGCATTACGCCAATCAGTTTGAGTCGAATCAAAGCACGCTTAACCAAAGATCACACTCTCAAATAAACTCAAAAAAGAAAAAAGCTCTTCAAACGAAGAGCTTTTTCTCTGCTATTTGAGCTATTTAAGAATTCGCGCCCGGAACTGGCGCCCTTTCATCTTGCCGTTACTAATGGTTTGTAGAGCCTTTTTAGCCACAGATTTTTCGACGGCAACATAAGCGCGCACAGGGAACAGGTGAATCTTTCCGACTTGAGAGCCTGGAATACCATTTTTTCCTGTCAAACAACCTAAAATATCACCCGGTCGTACTTTCTGTTTCTTACCGCCATCAATGTTAATCGTCACCATCTTCGCTTGGTATGGCTGCTGATTTGATTTGGCAGGCAATGTTGCTGGTACCACGTCCATCTCTAGGTATTCTTCAATACGAGCTACACGTAAACCGTCTTTCTCACCAAAAAAGCTAAACGCTAAACCTTTACTACCCGCACGACCTGTACGACCAATACGGTGCACATGAACCTCAGGATCGCGCGATAGCTCAAAGTTAAAGACAGCATCAAGATTATCAACGTCCAAACCACGCGCCGCAACGTCTGTTGCAACAAGGATAGACACACTCTTGTTAGCAAACTGCACCAATGCTTGGTCGCGTTCACGCTGCTCTAAGTCCCCGTGGATATCGATAACGCTGAATCCTTTGTGATGCAACTCATCTGCGACACTTTGCACTTCTTTTTTGGTATTACAAAAAACCACCGCGGACTCTGGTTGGTGAGTCAGCAGCAAATTCGCCAATGCTTCATCACGTGCTTCCGAGCCTTCAACTTTATAGAAGTACTGCGCAATGCTTGAGGTATCATGCGTCGATTCCACCTTAATCACTTCCGGTGTCTGCATTATACGCTGCGCAATTTGCTCAATTTTTTCTGGAAAAGTAGCACTGAAAAGTAGAGTTTGACGCTGCTTTGGCGCTGCATCGATGATTGCATCTAATGCGTCTTGGAACCCCATGTCCAACATGCGATCAGCTTCATCTAGCACCAAGGTATTCAGTTCGCTAAGATCAATTCGGCCTTTTTCAAGGTGATCCAAAATACGACCAGGAGTACCAACTAGGATATGCGCACCATGCTCCAGCGAACCAATTTGTGGCCCCATAGGCATCCCACCGCAGAGAGTAAGCACTTTAATATTATGAATGCCGCGACCTAAAGTACGAATTTCCTTCGCTACTTGGTCTGCAAGCTCACGCGTTGGACACAATACTAATGACTGGACACGAAAGCGTTTGACGTTGAGGTTCGATAAAACCCCTAAACCAAATGCAGCGGTTTTACCTGAGCCCGTTTTACCCTGCCCGATGACATCACGATGTTTTAGGATTGCAGGCAAGCTCAAAGCTTGAATTGGCGTCATGTGGGTATAGTTCAGGGAATCAAGTGTGGCGAGTAACGCTGGGTTAAGCCCAACTTGATCGAATGTTTGTTTGCTCACGGGGATATCCTCAGGTGAGATGGAAAGAGGGCACATTATCACCAGATTTGGTGGGAAAACCAGTGCTAATTAACCTTTGTTAATGAGTATGAGCTCAAAACAAAGTAAAGTCAGTCACTCTATTCTCATTACGGATAACAACATGCTCACTTGGATTACTTTGCCCTTTGCTCAGCTAACAACCACGCAGCTGTATGAAATGATGAAATTGCGTGTGGATGTATTCGTTGTTGAACAAACCTGCCCTTACCCTGAACTGGATGGTAAGGACACGCTGGAAGGCGTTTATCATCTAATAGGCTATCACGGTGATGAACTGGTTGCTTGCGCAAGATTACTGCCCGCAGGCACTACGTATGACAATGTGAGTATTGGTCGAGTGGTGACAAAGCAGACCGCGCGAGGCGGTGGCTTAGGTCATAAGTTATTGGACAAGGCCTTGGCACAATGCGAAACATTATGGCCAGGACAGACAATAGATATAGGTGCTCAAGAACACCTCATCCAGTTTTATGCTAGTCATGGATTCAAGGTTATCTCAGAGTGCTATCTTGAAGATGGTATCCCTCATGTGGATATGCGGAAAGAATCCGTAGCGCTATAAGCTTCAACTCGATTGGTTACTATGAAAACTAATCGCTATGAAAAACTAACTAAAAAGACGCGATATCTTCGCGTCTTTTCATTTGAAGCGTTTACTTGTTACGTCCAAAGGTCCCATCCGATAAACGGAAAAACATAACGGACCGCCCGCTTTTTTCCAGCTGTAGCATATCTAACTCACCTTCGTCACTAAGCTTAAAGCGAATCAATTGTCCCTGCTTTATTTGGCTTAGCGGCTTATCACTGCCCTCTATTTTGACTAGAGCGCTAAGATCCGCCATAGAGAGCTGATTACTTCTGAAAACCTGCGCTAATGTATCACCATTTTTAACCGTGTACTCTTTCCAGTCTTCAGATTTCGGTCCAGAGTTCTGAGAGGTTCTCTGCTGGCTTAAACTCTGCGCGTTCAGCTCAATCGCTACGCGTGGATGATCGACCTCAGTCTGCTCAACTGGTTGTTCTGTTTTATTCGGCAAAGGAATAACAAGGAGTACCAGAATCAATGGCACTAAGACCATCAAAGCACGCTGATGAAATTTAGGCAGACGCAACCAAAACTGCTTAACAGGCTGTATACGCTCCAACCATTGCTCTTTGTTGAACGGCTGCTTCCAGTCGATAGCAGCGAATTTTTGTTTAACCAATTCGACATAGTCGACTTGCTGCTTTTTCTTTCTGCGACGATTCATTGTAATGAGTCCCTTAATACTTCTACGGCCAGTATAAAAATACCGACGCGGAGAGTATATGTTTTTCACCAAACTAAAATGGAATTGGGATTAAATTAGCAGAAATTTCACTTGGAGTAAGAGATAAGTCACAACCTGGCCGCCTCAATTAAGCATTCGGTCGCAATCATTTAAACCTAAGCTCGAAACTGATATCCTGTTACCTTTATCACTCCTAATAAGAGCGACATTCATGTCTGAAATTAAATTTGAAACTGCAGAACAAAAAGCAAGCTACGGCATTGGTCTGCAAATGGGTCAGCAACTTGCAGGCTCTGGTCTTGAAGGTCTTAGCGTTGATGCTATCGCAGCAGGTATTGCAACAGCACTAACTGGTGACATGCCATCAATCGAAATTGATGAAATCAACAAAGCACTACAAGAACTTCACACTCGTGCAGAAACAGCTCGCCAAGAAGCAGCAAAAATTGCGGCAGCAGAAGGCGAAGCGTTCCTAAAAGACAACGCTCTACGACCTGAAGTTAACGTTCTAGACTCTGGTCTTCAGTACGAAATCATTTCTGAAGGTACTGGTGCAGTTCCTACAGCAGAAAGCTCAGTTCGCGTTCACTACCACGGTGAGCTAACTGACGGTACTGTATTCGATAGCTCTGTATCTCGCGGTCAACCTGCTGAATTCCCTGTTACAGGTGTAATCAAAGGTTGGGTAGAGGCACTACAACTAATGCCTGTTGGCTCTAAGTGGAAGCTATACGTACCACAAGATCTTGCGTACGGTGAGCGTGGCGCTGGTGCGGCTATCCCTCCATTTGCAGCTTTAGTTTTCGAAGTAGAACTATTAGATATTATCTAATTGAAACCATTTTCAATTATGATTAAATAAAACGGCGCACTAGCGCCGTTTTTTTGTCTAAACTGAATAAACTTTCTCACCTCTGAACCTTTCACTCTGATAGCCTTTAAAAATAAAATCACTTTTAAAAAACGCTCAACCTTTGGAGGTACTATGCGTAAAACACTCCTAACTCTAGCACTCCTATCAATCAACATTGGTAGTGCGCACGCATTCTTAGATTCAGTCACTCAAAAAAGTAAAGAAAGTGGCCTGATGGACATGGTCGGCAGCAGCTTGAACACCGAGTCGTCTCCATTAACAGACATGCTAACTAGCCAATTACCAGTATCCACTGAGCAAGCAGCCGGAGGCAGTGGTGCACTACTCGCTTTGGCTCAAAGCCAGCTTTCGCAAGAAAATAGTAGTGAATTACAGTCTTTGATTCCTGGACTTTCAAACTTGCAAGGAGCACAAAGCTTACTAGGAAATATTGAGAATATCAGTGCAGTAAAAAGTGCATTCGATACGTTAGGTTTAGACCCATCTATGATCAGTCAGTTTGCTCCAGTAATCTTGGATTACTTGAACAAGCAAGGCGCTAGCGAAGGGCTTCTAAGTTCGTTGGGCGGGTTGTGGAATACTAGTAAATAAGCGTAAGTGATAATCACTTTTTAAATTGCCAGTCTGCATCGGTTGAAATAAATGCAGGCTGGATATAAAGGTTTACTGAATTACAGATACAAAAAAGCCGAGCTAATGCTCGGCTTTCTCGTTCTTACGAACTGATTACTCAGCAGCTTCTTCAGCAGCTGGGCGATCTACAAGCTCAATGTAAGCCATTGGAGCTTTATCACCAGCACGGAAGCCAGCTTTTAGGATACGAGTGTAACCGCCCTGACGAGCAGCAAAACGTGGACCTAGTTCGTTAAATAGTTTTGCAACTACTTCGTTGTCACGAGTACGTGCAAATGCTAGACGACGGTTAGCAACACTGTCAGTCTTAGCTAGTGTAATCAAAGGCTCAACTACGCGACGTAGCTCTTTTGCTTTTGGCAAAGTAGTCTTGATAACTTCATGACGTACTAGAGAGCTAGCCATGTTGCTGAACATCGCTTTGCGATGTGAGCTGTTGCGGTTGAGTTGACGACCACTCTTACGATGGCGCATGACCTAATCCTTCTAACTAGTATCGATTAATCTTCAGCGATTGATGCAGGTGGCCAGTTTTCTAGGCGCATGCCCAGAGACAGACCACGTGACGCAAGTACGTCTTTAATCTCAGTAAGAGACTTTTTACCAAGGTTAGGCGTTTTAAGTAGCTCAACCTCAGTACGTTGTACTAGATCACCGATGTAGTGAATCGCTTCTGCTTTCAGACAGTTAGCAGAGCGAACTGTTAGTTCAAGATCGTCTACAGGACGCAGTAGGATCGGATCGAATTCTGGCTTCTCTTCCTTCTCCTCAGGAACTCGTACATCACGAAGATCTACGAATGCATCCAATTGTTCAGCTAGGATTGTAGCTGCACGACGGATTGCTTCCTCAGGTTCTAGAGTACCGTTTGTTTCCATATCGATAACAAGCTTGTCTAGATCAGTACGCTGTTCTACACGAGCTGCTTCTACAGCGTAGGCAATTTTGTCTACTGGGCTGTAAGTAGCATCTACTAGTAGGCGACCGATAGGACGCTCGTCTTCTTCGTTATGGATACGCGCAGAAGCTGGAACATAACCACGACCACGTTCAACTTTGATACGCATTGCGATCTCAGCGTTGTCATCCGTTAGGTGACAAATTACGTGTTCAGGGTTAGCGATCTCTACATCACCATCATGGGTGATGTCACCTGCAACCACAGGGCCCGAGCCTGATTTGTTCAAAGTAATGAACACTTCATCTTTGCCTTCGGCAACGCGCACAGCCAAACCTTTAAGGTTTAGAAGAATTTCAAGAATATCTTCTTGAACGCCTTCTTTCGTGCTGTACTCATGAAGTACGCCTTCAATTTCTACTTCTGTTACAGCACAACCTGGCATAGAAGATAGAAGGATGCGGCGAAGTGCATTACCCAGAGTATGACCAAAGCCACGCTCTAATGGCTCAAGAGTTACTTTTGCGTGAGTCGAGCTGATTTGTTCGATGTCAACTAGACGTGGCTTAAGAAATTCTGTTACAGAACCCTGCATTGTGTCCTCTCTTTAGTTTAAACCTTACTTAGAGTAAAGCTCGACGATCAATTGTTCGTTGATGTCAGCTGATAGATCAGAACGCTCAGGCATACGCTTGAATGTACCTTCCATCTTGCCACCATCTACTTCAATCCAAGTTGGTTTTTCACGTTGTTCAGCAACTTCTAGAGCTGCTTTGATACGAGCTTGCTGTTTAGCTTTCTCGCGAATAGAAACAACGTCATTAGCCGCTACTTTGAAAGAAGGAACGTTTACAACTTTACCGTTTACTAGGATAGCTTTGTGGCTAACTAGCTGACGTGCTTCTGCGCGAGTTGCGCCAAAGCCCATGCGGTAAACTACGTTATCAAGACGACCTTCAAGAAGCTGAAGTAGGTTTTCACCAGTGTTGCCTTTTAGGCGAGCAGCTTCTTTGTAGTAGTTACGGAATTGTTTTTCTAGAACGCCGTACATACGACGTACTTTTTGCTTCTCACGAAGCTGAACGCCATACTCAGATAGACGACCGCGACGAGCGCCGTGTACACCTGGTGCGTTATCAATTTTACACTTGGTATCGATCGCGCGAACACCAGACTTAAGGAATAAGTCAGTGCCTTCACGACGGCTAAGCTTCAGCTTAGGACCCAAATATCTTGCCATGATTCTTCTCCAATTGTCCTAGAAACGTTATACGCGACGTTTCTTAGGTGGACGACAACCGTTATGAGGGATTGGTGTAGCATCAACGATGTTTGTGATGCGGAAACCAGCGGCGTTTAGTGCACGAACAGTAGATTCGCGACCTGGACCAGGACCCTTAACCATAACTTCCAAGTTCTTTAGGCCGTATTCTTTAGCCATTTCAGCACAACGCTCAGCAGCAACCTGTGCAGCGAACGGAGTAGACTTACGAGAACCACGGAAACCAGAACCACCTGCAGTAGCCCATGCAAGAGCGTTACCTTGACGGTCAGTAATGGTTACGATTGTGTTATTGAAAGAAGCATGGATGTGCGCAACGCCATCTGCAACTTGCTTGCGTACGCGCTTACGAGCGCGAGTTGGTTGTTTAGCCATTGTACTCTACCTTCCCGATTATTTCTTGATCGGCTTACGCGGACCCTTACGGGTGCGAGCGTTGGTTTTAGTACGCTGTCCACGTAGTGGTAGACTGCGACGATGACGAAGACCACGGTAACAGCCAAGGTCCATAAGACGCTTGATGTTCATAGATACTTCACGACGTAGATCACCTTCTACAGTGTACTTAGCTACACCATCACGCAGTTGATCGATCTGCTCTTCAGTTAGTTCACTGATCTTAACATTTTCAGCAATACCCACTTCAGCTAGGATAGCTTGAGAGCGAGTTTTACCGATGCCGTAGATCGCTGTTAGAGCGATTACTGCATGTTTCTGATCAGGAATGTTAATGCCTGCTATACGGGCCATTATTCACTCCTAAGTGTTTCTATAAAAGAATTAGCCGCAGCAAAGCCCGTTATGGATACGCTGCGGAATACTACTTCTTTTGCACGCAAAAGGTAGGCCGAGGAATATACTCGACCCAACCTTCATTTTCAAGTAAAAATTTCTGCTAATTAGCCTTGGCGCTGTTTGTGCTTTGGCTCACTGCAAATCACGCGAACGACACCGTTACGCTTGATTACTTTACAGTTACGGCAGATTTTTTTAACGGAAGCACGAACTTTCATTGCTAAACTCCGTAAATGAAACTGAGTCTACCGCCGGATTAACGGCCGTAGCCTTTCAGATTCGCTTTCTTCAACACAGAATCATACTGTTGAGACATCAGATGAGTCTGTACCTGTGCCATAAAGTCCATAATTACAACAACTACGATTAGTAGCGATGTACCGCCGAAGTAGAAACGTACGTTCCACGCGACCATCATGAACTCGGGAATCAGACAGATAAAGGTAATGTACAGTGCACCAGCAAGGGTTAAACGTGTCATTACTTTATCAATGTATTTCGCTGTCTGCTCACCTGGGCGGATACCGGGTACGAATGCACCAGACTTCTTCAAGTTATCTGCTGTTTCACGCGGGTTGAAAACCAACGCCGTGTAGAAGAAACAGAAGAAGATAATTGCTGCTGCATAAAGCATTACATACAACGGTTGACCTGGGCTAAGAGCCAAAGACACGTCAGTTAACCAACCGAACGCGCTGCTCTCACCGTTTTGACCAAACCACTGAGCCAATGTTCCTGGGAACAAGATAATACTTGATGCAAAAATCGCTGGAATTACACCTGCCATGTTAATTTTAAGAGGCAAGTGCGAGCTTTGCGCAGCAAATACTTTACGACCTTGTTGACGTTTCGCATAGTTAACGACGATTCGGCGTTGACCACGTTCCATGAAAACAACGAAGTAAATTACTGCAAAAGCTAATACCGCGATTAGCAACAGAAGAAGTACATGCAATTCACCTTGACGCGCTTGCTCGATTGTTTGACCGATTGCAGAAGGCAATCCAGCAACAATACCTGCAAAAATCAGTATCGAAATACCGTTACCAATTCCGCGCTCTGTAATTTGTTCACCTAACCACATCAAGAACATGGTACCGGTTACTAAACTTACGGTAGCAATTAGCGTAAACATGGTTTGGTTGATAACAACCAGATTGTCGACCATGTTTGGTAGGCCAGTTGCAATACCTATAGCTTGGAAGGTTGCAAGTACAAGCGTGCCGTAGCGTGTGTATTGGCTTATCTTACGACGGCCTGCTTCACCCTCTTTTTTGAGTTCAGCTAACGCTGGATGAACTACAGTTAGCAATTGGACAACAATAGATGCCGAAATATACGGCATGATGCCCAATGCTAATATAGATGCACGCTCAAGAGCACCACCGGAGAACATGTTAAACATTTCAACGATGGTACCTTTTTGCTGTTCGAACAAATCGGCAAGTACAGCAGCGTCAATACCAGGAATCGGCACAAAAGAGCCGGCTCGGAATACTAAAAGTGCACCAATTACGAATAACAAGCGCGACTTTAGTTCACTTAAGCCGCTCTGAGCACTACGAAAATCTTGTCCTGGTTTCTTAGCCATCTGTACCTCGTTCCTCGAGATTATTCCTCGATTTTACCGCCTGCAGCTTCGATTGCAGCTTTAGCGCCTTTAGTCACACGTAGACCTTTAACAGTCACTGCTTTGTTGATTTCACCAGAAAGAACAACTTTTACAAATTCGATGTTCTTAGTGATGATGTTAGCAGCTTTAAGACTGTTTAGATCAACTACGTCACCAGAAACTTTCGCTAGCTCAGCTAGACGAACTTCAGCAGACACTAGGCTCTTACGAGAAGTGAAACCGAATTTTGGTAGACGTTGTTTCAGAGGCATCTGACCGCCTTCGAAACCTGGACGAACACTGCCGCCAGAACGTGATTTTTGACCTTTGTGACCACGGCCACCAGTTTTACCTAGGCCTGAACCGATACCACGACCTACTCGCTTCGCAGAAGTTTTCGCGCCAGCAGCCGGTGCTAGAGTATTCAAACGCATTCTGATTACTCCTCAACTTTAACCATGTAGTAAACCTTGTTGATCATACCGCGAATACACGGAGTATCTTCAAGTTCTACTGTGTGGTTGATTTTACGAAGACCTAGACCGCGCAAAGTAGCTTTGTGCTTTGGCAGACGACCAATTGAGCTTTTAGTTTGAGTTACTTTAATAGTTGCCATGGTGTTCTTACTCCGAAATAGATTCAACAGTTAGACCACGTTTAGCAGCAACCATTTCTGGTGACTTCATGCTACCTAGTGCATCGATCGTTGCACGAACGATGTTGATAGGGTTCGTAGAACCGTACGCTTTAGATAGTACGTTGTGTACACCAGCAACTTCTAGTACTGCACGCATCGCACCACCTGCGATAACACCAGTACCTTCTGCAGCAGGCTGCATGTAAACTTTAGAGCCCGAATGGCGACCTTTCACTGGGTGGTGAAGAGTGCCTTCGTTTAGAGCGATCGTAGTCATGTTACGACGCGCTTTTTCCATTGCTTTTTGAATCGCTGCAGGTACTTCACGAGCTTTGCCGTAACCGAAACCTACACGACCGTTACCGTCACCAACTACTGTTAGTGCAGTGAAGCTCATGATTCGACCACCTTTAACCGTTTTAGAAACACGGTTAACTGCGATTAGCTTTTCTTGCAAATCATTCGCTTGAACTTGTTGTTCTTTAGCCATCTTCCAACCCTACCTTAGAATTTCAGACCAGCTTCGCGAGCAGATTCTGCTAGCGCCGCTACTCGACCGTGGTATTGGAAACCAGAACGATCAAATGCAACTGCAGTTACGCCCTTCTCTAGAGCGCGCTCAGCAATAGCTTTACCCACTGCTTTAGCTGCATCAACGTTACCAGTGTATTTCACTTGCTCACGGATCGCTTTTTCTACAGTAGAAGCTGCTGCGATAACCTCAGAGCCGTTAGCCGCGATAACCTGTGCGTACACGTGACGAGGAGTACGGTGTACAACTAGGCGAGTCGCACCCAGTTCTGCAATCTTACGACGTGCACGTGTAGCACGACGGATGCGAGATGCTTTCTTATCCATAGTGTTACCTTACTTCTTCTTAGCTTCTTTAGTACGCACATTTTCATCTGCGTAACGAACACCTTTGCCTTTGTATGGCTCAGGCTCACGGTAAGAACGAATGTCAGCCGCAACTTGACCAACTAGTTGCTTGTCAGCACCAGTGATCACGATTTCAGTTTGGCTTGGACATTCAGCTTTAATACCCGCTGGCAACTCGTGCTCAACTGGGTGTGAGAAGCCTAGTGTTAGACCTACAGCGTTGCCTTTGATAGCAGCACGGTAACCTACACCTTTAAGAGTTAGCTTCTTAGTAAAGCCTTCAGTAACACCAACAACCATGTTGTTAACTAGAGCGCGAGCAGTACCTGCTTGAGCCCATGCGTTAGCAACACCTTCTTTAGGACCGAAAGTCAGGTTATTTTCTTCCTGAGCGATTACAACTGCGTTGTTAAGAACGCGAGTTAGTTCGCCTTTCGCACCTTTTACAGTGATTTCTTGGCCGTTTAGTTTCACCTCTACGCCAGCTGGAATAGCGACAGGTGCTTTTGCAACACGAGACATAGTCTACTCCTTATTAAGCTACGTAAGCGATGATTTCACCACCAAGACCTGCTTTACGTGCAGCGCGGTCTGACATAAGACCCTTGGAAGTAGAAACGATAGCAATACCAAGACCACCCATTACAGAAGGAAGTTCATCTTTCTTCTTGTAAACACGTAGACCTGGACGAGAAACACGTTTAAGTTGCTCGATTACTGGTTTAGCTTGGAAGTACTTAAGTGTAACTTCTAGCTCAGGTTTTGCTTCGCCTTCAACAGCGAAGTCAACGATGTAACCTTCAGCTTTTAGTAGTGCAGCAATTGCAACTTTAAGCTTTGAAGAAGGCATTTTTACAGCAACTTTGTTTGCTGCCTGACCGTTACGAACGCGGGTCAGCATATCCGAAATCGGATCTTGCATGCTCATATGATTTACTCCAAATGATTAAGTGGCAATTACCAGCTAGCCTTACGAAGACCCGGAATCTCGCCTTTCATGCAAGCTTCACGAACCTTAATACGGCTTAGACCGAACTTACGTAGGTAACCGTGTGGACGACCAGTTTGGTTGCAACGGTTGCGCTGACGTGATGCACTTGAATCACGTGGAAGAGATTGCAGTGTAAGAACCGCGTTCCAACGATCTTCTTCAGATGCGTTTACATCGCTGATGATAGCTTTTAGCGCTGCACGCTTTTCAGCGAACTTAGCTACTAGCTTCGCACGTTTTGCTTCACGTGCTTTCATTGAATTTTTAGCCATAACAGTAACCCTTCACCTTACTTACGGAATGGGAAGTTAAAGGCAGCCAGCAGAGCACGGCCTTCCTCATCAGTACCAGCAGACGTCGTAATAGTGATGTCTAGACCGCGTACTCGATCAACTTTATCAAAGTCGATTTCCGGGAAGATGATTTGCTCGCGAACGCCCATGCTGTAGTTACCGCGACCGTCAAAAGACTTAGCGCTAACACCACGGAAGTCACGTACACGTGGAAGAGCGATGTTAATTAAACGCTCAAGAAAATCCCACATACGTTCGCCACGCAAGGTTACTTTACAACCGATAGGGTAGCCTTCACGGATTTTGAAACCTGCAACAGATTTGCGCGCTTTTGTGATAAGTGGCTTTTGACCAGAGATCGTTGCCATATCAGACGCTGCATTTTCTAGCAGTTTCTTATCGTTGATTGCTTCACCAACACCCATGTTTAGGGTGATTTTCTCGATTCTAGGGACTTGCATGACGCTTGTGTAACCGAACTGTTTGGTCAGTTCAGCGACTACAGACGACTTGTAGTAATCATGCAGTTTCGCCATAGTAGAACTCCAAATTACTTCTATTAGTTAGAAACGGTTTCGCCGTTAGACTTGAAGAAACGAACTTTTTTGCCGTCTTCAAAACGGAAACCGATACGGTCAGCTTTACCAGTAGCTGCGTTAAAGATAGCCACGTTAGAAACGTCGATAGCTGCTTCTTGCTCTACGATACCGCCTTGGATACCCATAGCTGGAACAGGTTTCTGATGTTTCTTAACTAGGTTGATACCTTCAACGATAACTTTACCAGTTGCTAGAACCTTAGTTACTTTACCTTTCTTGCCTTTGTCTTTACCAGCAAGAACGATTACTTCGTCATTACGACGGATTTTAGCTGCCATTTCTACGTGCTCCTTACAGAACTTCTGGAGCCAGTGAAACGATCTTCATGAACTTATCGCCACGAAGTTCGCGTGTCACAGGACCAAAGATACGTGTACCGATTGGTTGCTCAGTATTGTCGTTTAGCAATACGCAAGCATTTCGGTCGAAGCGAATGACAGAACCGTCAGGACGACGTACGCCTTTACGGGTGCGCACTACCACCGCCTTCAGAACATCACCTTTTTTAACTTTACCGCGAGGGATTGCTTCCTTCACAGTAACTTTGATGACGTCACCGATATGTGCATAACGGCGGTGAGAGCCACCCAGAACCTTAATACACATTACGCTGCGTGCGCCTGAGTTATCAGCTGCGTCCAGCATACTTTGCATTTGGATCATGTTAGTGCTCCGCTAAATATTAATAACTAGACCCATCACGGGTCGGGCTGCCTCTTTAAAAGGGACGCGAATTGTACCACCCTTTTTTGTGATTGGGTAGTCAAAAAATAAACGGCTCCAAAAATATTTTGGAGCCGCTTTAGTTTCATAGAATTAACGAGATTAAATCTTCGCCTTTTCTAGAACTTTTACCAAAGTCCAAGACTTAGTCTTAGACAGTGGACGACACTCTGCGATTTCAACTGTGTCGCCTAGGCCACACTCGTTGTTCTCGTCATGTGCGTGTACTTTAGTCGTACGTTTTACGTATTTACCGTAGATTGGGTGTTTTACGAAACGTTCGATAGCAACAGTGATAGACTTGTCCATCTTGTCGCTAACAACACGACCTTGTTGAGTACGTTTTACTTCGCTCATTATGCGCCTGCCTTCTCAGTCAAAACAGTTTTCACACGTGCGATATCACGGCGTACAGCTTTCAGAGTATGAGTTTGCTGTAGTTGACCAGTCGCAGCTTGCATGCGCAAGTTGAACTGTTCACGTAGCAAATTCATTAGCTCAGCGTTAAGCTCTTCAACGCTTTTCTCGCGTAGATCTTGTGCTTTCATCACATCACCTGCTTAGTTACAAATGTAGTTTTGAAAGGCAGTTTACGTGCCGCAAGACGGAACGCTTCACGTGCCAATTCTTCAGGTACACCACCCATTTCGTACATAACCTTACCAGGTTGGATTTGGGCTACCCAGTACTCAACGTTACCTTTACCCTTACCTTGACGAACTTCAAGTGGTTTTTCTGTGATTGGTTTGTCTGGGAACACACGGATCCAGATTTTACCTTGACGCTTAACGTGACGTGTCATTGCACGACGTGCCGCTTCGATTTGACGAGCAGTTAGACGACCACGGCCAACAGCTTTAAGACCGAATTCGCCGAAGCTTACATCAGTACCTTTAGCTAGACCACGGTTACGACCAGTCTGAACCTTACGGAACTTAGTACGTTTAGGTTGTAGCATCTGTCGACTCCTTACTTACGGCCTTTACGCTGCTTCTTAGGCTTGTCGCCTTTAGGCTCTACAGCGTTAGCTGCTGGCATACCACCTAGGATTTCACCTTTGAAGATCCAAGTTTTAATGCCGATCACACCGTATTGAGTGTGAGCCGAAGAAGTTGCGTAATCAATGTCAGCACGTAGAGTGTGTAGAGGCACACGGCCTTCACGGTACCACTCTGAACGTGCGATTTCAGCGCCGCCTAGACGACCGCTTACTTCCACTTTGATACCTTTAGCGCCTAGGCGCATTGCGTTTTGTACTGCGCGCTTCATAGCACGACGGAACATAACACGACGCTCTAGCTGAGACGCGATGCTGTCACCAACAAGTTGCGCATCTAGTTCAGGCTTACGTACTTCAGCGATGTTAATTTGCGCTGGTACACCTGCAATTTTAGCTACAGCTGCGCGTAGCTTCTCAACGTCTTCACCTTTCTTACCGATAACAACGCCTGGACGAGCAGTGTGAATAGTCACACGGATGCTCTTAGCAGGACGCTCGATAACGATACGTGATAGAGACGCTTTTTTCAGTTCACTTGTAAGGAACTGACGTACCTTGAAGTCGCCGTCTAGGTTGTCAGCGAAATCTTTGGTGTTAGCAAACCATGTAGCATTCCAAGGCTTAACGATGCCTAGACGAATACCATTTGGATGTACTTTTTGACCCATTGCTTACTCTCCTAGTCTCTAGCGATCTGCTACAACAACAGTGATGTGGCTTGAACGCTTCAAGATACGATCCGCACGACCTTTAGCACGAGGCATAATACGCTTCATGGTTGGGCCTTCATCTACAAAGATTTTTGCGACATTCAGATCGTCAATATCTGCACCTTCGTTGTGCTCCGCGTTAGCGATAGCAGACTCTAGAACTTTCTTAACTAGTGCAGCAGCTTTTTTGTTGCTGAACGTTAGGATTTCTAGAGCTTGGTCAACAGATTTACCACGGATTAGATCCGCAACTAAGCGAGCTTTCTGAGGCGAAATGCGAGCAAAGTTATGTTTAGCAATTGCTTCCATTATCTACTCCTTAGCGCTTCTTAGCTTTCTTATCCGCAGCGTGACCGCGGTAAGTGCGTGTTGGTGCGAATTCACCCAGTTTGTGACCGATCATTTCATCAGTTACAAATACTGGTACGTGCTGACGACCATTATGGACAGCGATGGTCAAACCGATCATCGTAGGGATGATCATTGAACGACGGGACCAAGTCTTAATAGGCTTTTTGTCTCCGCTTTCCACCGCTTTCTCTACCTTCTTCAGCAAGTGTAGGTCAATAAAAGGACCTTTCTTGAGAGAACGTGGCATGGCGATTCCTCTTTATATAGATTACTTGTTACGACGACGTACGATGTACTTGTCAGTGCGTTTGTTCTTACGAGTCTTGAAGCCTTTAGTAGGCATACCCCAAGGAGATACTGGGTGACGACCACCAGAAGTACGGCCTTCACCACCACCATGTGGGTGGTCAATCGGGTTCATTACAACACCACGAACCGTTGGACGGATACCGCGATGACGTGATGCACCTGCTTTACCAAGTTCACGTAGCATGTGCTCAGAGTTACCAACTTCACCGATTGTTGCACGGCCTTCAGAAAGAACTTTGCGCATCTCGCCAGAACGTAGACGGATAGTTACGTACGCACCGTCGCGAGCAACGATTTGAGCGTAAGCACCAGCCGAACGAGCTAGCTGACCACCTTTACCAGGCTTAAGTTCAACGTTATGTACTGTTGAACCTACTGGGATATTACGCATTGGTAGAGTGTTACCAGCTTTGATTGGTGCATCAACACCAGACTGAATAACATCACCAGCTACAACACCTTTAGGTGCTAGGATGTAGCGACGCTCACCGTCTTTGTAAAGAACTAGAGCAATGTTTGCGCTACGGTTTGGATCGTATTCAAGACGCTCAACTGTCGCTGGAATACCATCTTTAGTACGTTTGAAGTCAACTACACGGTAGTGATGCTTGTGACCACCGCCGATGTGACGTACTGTGATACGACCCTTGTTGTTACGACCACCGTTCTTAGAGTTTTTCTCTAGAAGAGGTGCGTATGGCTTGCCCTTGTGTAGGTCAGCGTTAACAACTTTAACAACGTGACGACGACCAGGGGAAGTCGGCTTACATTTAACAATAGCCATTTTTAACTACTCCTGTTATTCCGCGCCGCCAACGAAGTCAAGATCTTGACCTTCTTTCAAAGTAACGTACGCTTTCTTAACGTCGCTGCGGCGACCTTGGCGTAGACCTTGACGTTTGGTCTTACCCTTAGTGATAAGAGTATTTACAGACTTAACTTCAACTTCAAATAGCTTTTCTACAGCTGCTTTGATCTCTTTTTTAGTCGCATCTTTAGCTACTTTGAAAACGATAGTGTTCGCTTTCTCAGCTGCCATAGTTGCTTTTTCAGAGATGTGCGGTGCACGTAGAACTTTTAGGATACGCTCTTCAGTGATCATGCTAGCATTTCCTCTACTTGCTTAACTGCTTCTGCAGTCATTACAACTTTGTCAAACGCGATTAGAGATACTGGATCGATACCAGCAACATCACGTGCGTCAACTTTGTATAGGTTACGAGCAGCTAGGAATAGATTCTCATCTACTTCGCTAGTCACGATTAGAGCGTCAGTTAGCTCAAGCTCTTTAAGCTTAGCAACTAGCTCTTTAGTCTTTGGTGCTTCAACTGAGAAGTTATCAACAACGATTAGACGCTCTTGACGAACAAGCTCAGAAAGAATGCTCTTCATAGCACCACGGTACATTTTTTTGTTTACTTTTTGGCTGTGATCTTGTGGTTTCGCAGCAAAAGTAACACCACCTGTACGCCAGATTGGGCTACGGATTGTACCAGCACGCGCACGGCCAGTACCTTTTTGACGCCATGGCTTAGCGCCACCGCCAGAAACTTCTGAACGTGTTTTTTGAGCACGAGTACCTTGACGAGCACCTGCTGCGTACGCAACAACTACTTGGTGTACAAGAGCTTCGTTAAACTCACGTCCGAAAGTAGTTTCGGAAACAGTTAGTGCATCGGCACCTTTAACCATTAGTTCCATTACTTACTCCTGAGACGTTATGCTTTAACAGCTGGTTTAACGATCACGTTGCCGCCAGTTGCGCCTGGGACTGCACCTTTAATAAGAAGCAGGTTGCGCTCAGCGTCAACACGTACGATCTCTAGGTTTTGAGTCGTTACACGCTCAGCACCCATGTGACCTGCCATTTTCTTGCCTTTAAATACGCGACCTGGAGTCTGACATTGACCGATAGAACCAGGAGCACGGTGAGACAATGAGTTACCGTGAGTCATATCTTGAGTACGGAAGTTCCAACGCTTAACAGCGCCTTGGAAACCTTTACCCTTAGATGTACCAGTAACGTCTACTTTCTTAGTTTCGTTGAATAGTTCAACAGTTAGTTCTGAACCAACTTCGAACTCTTCGCCGTTTTCTAAACGGAATTCCCAAAGACCGCGACCAGCTTCAACGCCAGCTTTAGCAAAGTGACCTGCTTCAGCTTTGTTTACACGGTTAGCTTTCTTAGAACCAGCTGTAACCTGGATTGCTGCGTAGCCGTCAGTTTCAAGAGTTTTCACTTGAGAAACACGGTTAGCTTCAACCTCAACAACTGTTACTGGGATAGAAACGCCTTCTTCAGTAAATACGCGGGTCATGCCCACTTTACGACCGATTAGACCAATCATACTTCTAATCTCCCTTAACCTAGGCTAATTTGAACGTCAACGCCCGCAGCAAGGTCTAGACGCATTAGAGCATCAACAGTCTTGTCTGTTGGCTCAACGATGTCGATTAGACGCTTGTGAGTACGGATTTCGTACTGGTCACGTGCTTTCTTGTTAACGTGTGGAGAGATAAGAACTGTGAAACGCTCTTTACGAGTTGGCAGTGGGATTGGACCACGAACCTGTGCGCCAGTGCGCTTAGCTGTTTCAACGATTTCCGCTGTAGAAGCATCGATTAGTTTGTAATCGAAAGCTTTTAGGCGGATACGGATACGTTGGTTCTGCATGAGACAGAGCTCCAAATTTAATAAATTACACAAACAATATCGCCACTCAAACTCGTCAAGACGAGAGAATGCCGATTGATTTATGTGAAACCGTAGCATCCAAGATTAGGACGCATTGTCAGTTAATTTTCGATTAACTATCCCTATATGCCAAAGTCACCTTTGAGGATAGTTTTTCCGAAGAAAAGATAGCTAATTGTATTAACCGCGAACATAAGCTGAGTATACATTACCTCGCAAATCCTTAGATTTGCTCGCTCCTCACTGCTCATTGGTTCACAACTGGCTTAACCAGTGCGCTGCATTATACAGATCACACTTTAGGTTGCAAGCGCTGAGTGAAAAATAATCGGGAATATTCCAAACCCCATACATTCCTCTTCGCTTGGTAGCCATTAAACAAAAAGGACGCCGAAGCGTCCTTTTCTAAACTGTAATCGTAATAGCGGCTGCTATTATTTCTTACCGCTTGATAGTGCACCGAAACGCTTGTTGAAGCGATCAACACGGCCGCCTGTATCAACGATACGTTGCTTACCAGTGTAGAATGGGTGACACTTGTCACATACGTCTAGGTGGATAGACTCTTTACCTAGAGTAGAGTTGAACTCAAAAGAGTTGCCGCAAGAACAAGTCGCTTTTACTGCTTTGTATTCTGGGTGGATACCAGCTTTCATGGGATAACCTCAATAGTAGGCCGTGTCGCTATACGAATCTAAGCCGCACACCACACGCAATTAATAATAAAATGGGATACCGCATCAACTAATTGCCGAAGCCATATCTCAAGGCGCGATATAGTAAAGAATCACATTGTTCGGATCAACACATTTGGCAACTTTTTCGCCACTTTTTTAGCAAGACTAATCATAGAGGCACGATTCACGCTGAATCACATAGCTTTACTCGAATTTCCATACCGATTTTAATAGACTCTCATTTCCTTTCCCTCTTTTTAATAGCTAAGAATTTATGCGTCCAACCATTGCTAGAGTGGCATTACCCGTTCCGCTCGACAAACAATTTGATTACGCCATTCCGGGGCACCTGTTTCCGATCATTGGTGGACGCGTTTCCGCGCCTTTTGGACGCCAAACCTTAGTCGGCATCGTCACCGCAATGGTTAATCACTCGGACTTTCCCAAAGATCAACTCAAGCCAATCAAAGCAGTTCTTGATTCTCAGCCGATATGGTCTGAAAAGCTTTATTCGTTGCTGACTTGGTGCAGCCAGTTCTACCAATACCCACTTGGAGATACGCTACACAATGCGATGCCAGCAGCTCTACGTAAAGGAAAGCCTGCAGATTTTGCGACGCTACAAGAGTGGCAAATTACCGAATCCGGTAAAGACAAGCTGATGCAAGGGCTTGATCGTCGAGCGGTCAAACAACAGAAGGTCTTGCAAATGTTGGTTAACGGCGCTTTGCCTCACCAGGAATTTGTCGACCAAGAGATAGCCTCAACAGTACTAAAGTCTTTAGAAGAGAAAGGCTGGATTGAACGTATCGAGAAGAAGCCTGTAATCACCCCGTGGGGACAGCACGTTGAATGCGACGTCGAGAAGCCAAAGCTCAACCACGAACAAGCGCTGGCTATTGCAAGTGTAAATAGCCAAACAGGCTTTGCTTGCTATTTATTAGAGGGAGTAACTGGCTCTGGTAAAACCGAAGTTTACTTAAACCTTATCAAGCCAGTTTTAGAGCAAGGGAAACAAGCCTTGGTTTTAGTACCAGAGATTGGCTTAACGCCCCAAACCATCAACCGCTTTAAACGCCGTTTTAATGTGCCAGTTGACGTCATCCACTCCGGGTTAAACGAGACGGAGCGTCTGAATGCGTGGCTTTCTGCACGCGACAAAGCGGCCGGAATCATTATCGGCACACGCTCTGCCCTACTCGCGCCTTTTGCTGATCTCGGGATTATCATTGTGGACGAGGAACATGACACCTCTTACAAACAGCAAGATAGCTTGCGTTATCATGCACGCGATGTTGCTGTAATGCGCGCTCATAAAGAACAAGTTCCGATTGTTCTGGGCTCAGCCACACCTGCACTGGAGACATTGCACAATGCCTTGTCAGGCAAATATCACCATTTAACACTAACCCAACGAGCTGGCTCTGCCGTGCCAACCACTAATAAAGTGTTAGATGTAAAAGGTCAGTATTTAGAAAGTGGCTTATCTGCCCAACTGATTGCCGAGATGCGCAAGCATTTAAAAGCGGGCAATCAAGTAATGTTGTTTCTTAACCGCCGAGGCTTTTCGCCCGCTTTGATGTGCCATGAATGCGGTTGGATTGCAGAATGTAAACGTTGTGATGCGTACTATACGTTCCACCATTACAGCAACGAAATACGCTGCCATCACTGCGGCTCACAACAACCGGTAATTCATCAATGTCAGGGGTGTGGTTCAACTCAACTGGTTACCGTCGGCGTAGGAACGGAACAACTCGAACAACAATTGGCTCAGTTATTTCCAGAATACAACGCCATTCGCATCGACAGAGACAGCACACGTCGCAAAGGTAGTTTGGAAGATGCCCTTGAATCGATTCGTAAAGGTGAACATCAAATTCTGATTGGCACCCAAATGCTGGCTAAGGGGCACCATTTTCCAAATGTAACACTCGTTGCTCTTTTGGATGTTGATGGCTCTCTCTATAGTAGTGACTTCCGCGCTTCCGAGCGACTAGCGCAGTTGTTTATTCAAGTCGCAGGTCGTGCCGGCCGCGCAAGTAAACCTGGCGAGGTTATCCTACAAACCCACCATCCTGAGCACAGCTTGCTGCAGGCCCTGCTTCAAAAAGACTATCGCCACTTTGCTATGACTGCTCTGGAAGAACGCAAACTGGCTCAGCTTCCGCCTTATAGTTTCTTGACTCTGTTTAAAGCAGAGGCGAACCAAAGTGAGATAGTTGAAGACTTCCTGCGTCAGGTTCGCTTTACGCTAGAGTCACACCCTCTGTTCGATGATTCCTGCATGGTGTTAGGCCCTACTCCTTCACCTTTGGCCAAGCGGGCTGGTAAATACCGTTGGCAACTATTACTGCAAACTCAGCATCGTTCATTGATGCAAAAGTTATTAACCAGTGCCAAACCTGCTATTGAGTTGTTGCCAAATGCTAAGAAAGTACGCTGGAATTTAGACATAGAACCACAAGATCTCAGCTAGCAAACGTTTAACTATGTAATGAATTACCACTTAATGTGACCAGAATCACACCAAGATTACAATTTTTGTTAAACAGACCGTAACTTTCACTTTAGAAATGAATAGACTATCCAAATTAGAAAAGTCTAAAGTGACTTGTTTGCACAGGCTTAGATTAAAACAATGACTATTCCCACAAATTGATATCGCGGTGAAGAATCCATTTTCCCACTCGTTAACACGAACTGAGCGAAGAGCAAACACAGCTCTAACTCGGTTTGATTACTCTGATTTCAAACCGGAATAACGTCATCTTGGCAAAAAATAAATGAGAGGTTAAAAACTATGGCGACAATGAAGGATGTTGCCCAGCTTGCGGGAGTGTCTACGGCTACGGTATCTCGAGCCTTAATGAATCCAGAGAAAGTCTCTTCTTCTACAAGAAAGAGAGTAGAAGATGCCGTACTTGAAGCGGGTTATTCTCCAAACTCATTAGCGCGTAACTTACGTAGAAACGAATCAAAAACCATTGTTACTATCGTTCCCGACATCTGTGATCCTTATTTTTCTGAAATTATTCGCGGTATTGAAGATGCAGCCATGGAACATGGCTATCTAGTCCTGCTGGGCGATAGCGGACAACAGAAGAAACGCGAAAGCTCTTTCGTAAACCTCGTATTTACTAAGCAGGCAGATGGAATGCTACTGCTTGGTACAGATCTACCATTCGATGTCAGTAAGCCAGAGCAAAAGAACTTACCTCCGATGGTAATGGCGTGTGAATTTGCGCCTGAACTCGAGCTCCCGACAGTACATATTGATAACCTGACCTCTGCATTTGAAGCAGTGAATTACCTGACTCAATTAGGTCATAAACGCATTGCTCAAATCTCTGGACCAGATACAGCAATATTGTGTCAATTCCGCCAGCAAGGCTACCAACAAGCCCTGCGCCGTGCCGGCATCAATAAAGATCCGCAATATAGTGTCATTACTGAGTTCTCTTTTGATGGCGGAGCAAAAGCCGTTCGTAAACTGCTCGAATTGCCAGAACCACCAACGGCTATTTTCTGTCACTGTGACACAATGGCCATCGGCGCAATTCAAGAAGCGAAAAAGCTTGGCTTACGAGTACCGCAAGATCTCTCTGTTGTGGGCTTTGATGACATTAACTTCGCTCAGTACTGCGATCCACCGTTGACCACCATCTCTCAACCTCGCTATGAGATTGGTCGACAAGCGATGCTAATGATGCTCGAGATGTTAAAAGGCCACGACGTGCATTCAGGCTCGCGTCTGCTTGAAACTAATCTCGTCATTCGTGGAAGTGCAGCGCCACCACAGCGCCCTTAACCTAAATATTAGGTATTCATCCCCAAAGCGGTGCTAAGGCGCCGCTTTTTATTTACCCCTCCTGCTTTTTGTATATCCCCAAATAAATATAAGCGAGAACAGAAACACACTCCTACACTCGGGCGTTGTCGCGCTTTAGCTATCAAGATTCTATCAATAGGGTGTTTTCTCAACTCGTTCTGGATTAACATATTTGCAAGAATCCTTGATGACCAGAAATAACCGTGGCAAATAGAGATTATGTAAGACGGGGGCGAGGCGCCCCAAAAAAGTCGACAAAAAAACAGCCGCCGAGAAGAAAAAAACCTTGGCGCAGTGGCCTGCTCGCTATCTTGCTCGTGGGCGGTTTTGGCTATGGTCTTTACCTTTTGAGTAGTGACCCAGAACCTAAACAACCAGCCGTGAAGCAGCCAACAACCACTGTAAGCAAACCAAAGCCGAAAAAAGACTTGCCGCCACCACCAGAAGAAAAATGGGAATATGTTGAGTCACTACCGAAACGTGAAGTTGAAGTTGTGGCCAAAGAAATTGAAGTTTCTAAAATTCCTTACATCATGCAGTGTGGCGCGTACAAAACCCAGGCACAAGCCGAAGAGCGTAAGCTTGCAATCGCGTTCCAAGGGATGTCGAGCAAGATTCGTAAGAAAGAAGGCAGTTCATGGTATCGCGTGGTGCTAGGTCCGTATAAGTTCAAACGTGATGCAGAACGTGACCGTCATAAACTGCAACGCGCGAAAATCGAGCCGTGTGCGATTTGGAAAGAAAATCTTTAAACTCAGGCCCTAGGAGCTAAGATCCTAGGGCCTTTCTTTTTGCCCCCTTGAATCCCCATTTCTCCTCCCCCATATACTGAATTAAATCCAAAGAGAAATAATCAAGAGGTCGACTGTGACTACCATTGTATCTGTACGTCGAAATAATAAAGTCGTCATCGCGGGTGATGGCCAAGTATCTCTAGGCAATACCGTAATGAAAGGTAATGCGCGCAAAGTTCGCCGCCTATACAACAACCAAGTACTAGCGGGCTTTGCCGGCGGTACTGCGGATGCCTTCACCCTTTTTGAGCGCTTCGAAAGCAAACTGCAAATGCACCAAGGTCACCTAACCAAAGCGGCAGTTGAGCTAGCCAAAGACTGGCGTAGCGATCGTGCTTTGCGCAAGCTCGAAGCCTTACTTGCCGTTGCCGACGAAACCGCATCGTTAATCATTACCGGTAATGGTGATGTCGTACAGCCAGAACACGACCTGATTGCGATTGGCTCTGGTGGTGCTTACGCACAAGCTGCCGCAACCGCCCTACTAGAAAACACAGATCTAGATGCTCGTGAGATCGCGGAAAAAGCTCTCAATATCGCGGGTGATATTTGTGTCTTCACTAACCATCACCACACGGTAGAAGAGCTAGACTCAACAGTAGAGCCTGAAAAACCAACCGCGTAATCGTAACGAAGTAAGGAAAGAATATGTCTGAAATGACGCCTCGCGAAATCGTTCATGAATTGAACCGCCACATTATCGGTCAAGAAAAAGCCAAGCGTTCGGTTGCGATTGCACTTCGTAACCGCTGGCGCCGCATGCAGCTTGAAGAAAGCTTGCGTGCCGAAGTGACGCCAAAAAACATCTTGATGATTGGTCCTACTGGTGTTGGTAAGACTGAAATCGCACGACGCCTCGCAAAACTGGCAAATGCCCCTTTCATCAAAGTTGAAGCGACAAAATTCACCGAAGTGGGTTACGTTGGTAAAGAAGTTGAAACCATCATCCGTGACCTAACAGATGTCGCTGTGAAAATGACGCATCAACAAGCGATGGAAAAAGTGAAATTCCGCGCAGAAGAACAAGCGGAAGAACGCATTCTTGATGCGCTACTGCCACCAGCACGTGATAGTTGGGGTCAATCAGAGCAAACGGAAGAGTCTTCTCACACTCGCCAGATCTTCCGTAAGAAACTGCGTGAAGGCCAACTAGACGATAAAGAAATTGAAATCGACGTAGCCGCACCGCAGATGGGCGTAGAGATCATGGCGCCTCCTGGTATGGAAGAGATGACTAACCAGCTGCAAGGCATGTTCCAAAACCTGGCAGGCGACACTAAGAAAAAACGTAAGCTGAAAATCAAAGACGCAATGAAAGCGTTAGCGGAAGAAGAAGCGGCGAAACTGGTAAACCAAGAAGAGCTAAAAGAAGCAGCGATTTTCAACGTTGAAAACAACGGCATCGTATTTATCGATGAGATCGACAAGATCTGTAAACGCGGCGAGAGCTCAGGCCCAGACGTTTCACGCGAAGGTGTTCAGCGCGACCTACTTCCATTGATTGAAGGCAGCACGGTATCAACCAAGCACGGCATGGTAAAAACAGACCACATTCTGTTTGTTGCATCTGGTGCATTCCAAGTGGCAAAACCATCTGACTTGATCCCAGAATTGCAAGGTCGTCTACCAATTCGTGTTGAGCTAGAAGCACTAAGCAGCAACGACTTCAAACGCATTCTGACAGAACCAAAAGCCTCTCTAACAGAGCAGTACGTTGCGTTGATGAAAACGGAAGATGTAGACATCGAATTCACAGAAGACGGCATCACGCAAATCGCGGAAGCGGCATGGACGGTCAACGAAAGCACAGAAAACATCGGTGCTCGTCGCTTACACACCGTAATGGAACGCTTAATGGATGAAATCTCTTACGACGCAGCGGAGCAATCTGGCGCTAAATTCGTTATTGATTCCGCTTATGTGAAAGCACGCTTAGGCGACACGATTGAAGATGAAGATCTAAGCCGCTTTATTCTTTAATCGCAATCTATTTTACCAAAGCCCAGAACCTTGTTTCTGGGCTTTTTGTATAGAATGACGGCCACTGTGACAACACCTAAATCAAAAGTTCTCGTCATTCTAGCGAGCTCAAACGAGACTAAGAATCTGGTAACAACAGACGCCTATTCTTCCTCGCTCACCTTAATCACCGCACAATCGGATGATCGATTCTGAATCACATTCGTTCCTCGCTGTTCAGAATGACGGTGACTTAGACAACACCCAAATCAAGGATCTCGTCATTCTAAGAGCTCAAGCGAGACTAAGAATCTGCTAACAGCAAACGCCTTTCTTTCCCCACTCGCCTTCACCACCGCACAATCGGATGATCGATTCTGAATCACCTCGTTCCTGGCTGTTCAGAATGACGGTTACTGTGACAACACCTAAATTAAAAAGATCTCGTCATTCTAGCGAACTCAAGCGAGACTAAGAATCTGCTAACAGCACACGCCTATTCTTTCCCACTCGCCTTCACCACCGCACAATCGGACGATAGATTCTGAATCACACTCGTTCCTCGCTGTTCAGAATGACGGTGACTTAGACAACATCTAAATCAAAAAGATCTCGTCATTCTAGCGAGCTCAAGCGAGACTAAGAATCTGCTAACAGCAGACGCCTATTCTTTCCAACTCACCTTAACCACTTCACAACCGGGCGATAGATTCTGAATCACACTCGTTCCTCGCTGTTCAGAATGACGGTCACTTAGACGACATCTAAATCAAAAGGTCTCGTCATTCTAGCGAGCTCAAGCGAGACTAAGACTCAGCTAACAGCAAGCTCCTATTCTTTCCCACTCACCTTCACCACTGCACAACCTGACGATAGATTCTGAATCGCCCTTTGACTTCTAGTTGAGTTGTTTTAGGTCAATAGCGTATCTGCCTCTTTGTGCTTATACTGGGCACATTGGTTACTAGCACGAAATTTCCATGAAACAATCTCTACAGATCTGGCTTGAAGCCGCTCGTCCAAAAACATTACCTCTGGCATTGGTCTCTATCTTAACAGGTAGCGTGCTCGCCTACTCGGCGGGTCATTTCTCACTGACGATTGCCATCATGGCTTTCGTAACCGCGACATTGCTGCAAATTCTGTCCAACCTGGCAAACGACTATGGCGATGCCGTTCAAGGTACAGATAACGACAAACGCCTCGGCCCATTACGAGCGATGCAGTCTGGCGCGGTAAGTGCCAAACAGATGAAACAGGCGATTATCTTTAACATCGTTCTGACCGCCATTTCAGGCTTGGTGTTAGTTTTCTATTCACTAAGTTCACTGGAAAGCATTGTCACTTTTATCGGGCTGGGAATTTTGGCCATTCTCGCCGCCATTGCTTATACCATGGGTAGCAAACCATACGGTTACGTGGGGCTTGGCGATATATCAGTGTTCTTGTTTTTTGGTTTACTCGGCGTATCCGGTACCTACTTCTTGCATACCGGTCACGTAGACACCACGCTATTCTTACCTGCTTTAGGCTGCGGTTTACTCGCCGTTGCAGTCCTCAACATCAACAATATGCGTGATATAGAGAACGACCGAGAGTGTGGTAAACGTACGGTGGCGGTACGCTTAGGTCAACGTAAAGCCAAACAGTACCACTTTATTTTACTTGGCGGAGCTATCCTTGCCTTTGCGGCTTACTTGTTAATTCAAGACAAACCCGTTTGGATTAGCTTGCCATTCTTACTTAGTATTTATTTCGTGGCCGATCATGGTAAAGCGGTTTGGCATACACAAAAGCCCGCTCAGATAGCACCAATGATGCCAGTCATTGTGAAATGTTCTCTAGTCACCAACGTTTTGTTTGCAACAATTGTGGTAGCTCAAACTCTAGTAAGTTAAAAAAGGATTGTCATTGCATTGACTTAATGCCTAGATATACTCAAAGACAACCAATTTCTGTTTAGAAAGGCACGCTATGGAATACAATACCTCAGCACTCTGTGATATCTACCTCGATCAGGTAGATGTGGTTGAACCAATGTTCAGTAACTTTGGAGGTCGCGCTTCATTTGCCGGGCAAATCACCACCATCAAGTGTTTTGAAGATAATTCGTTGATCCGCGAGACATTAGAGCAAGATGGACTTGGTCGCGTTTTGTTAATTGACGGTGGCGGTTCCCTACGTAAAGCCCTTATCGATGCAGAAATCGCAACCATTGCGGAAGAAAACGAGTGGGAAGGCATTGTCGTTTACGGTTGTGTCCGTGAAGTAGATGAACTTGAAGACATGAACCTCGGCATTCAAGCTTTGGCATCGATTCCTGTTGGCGCGACCAGCCAGGGTATTGGCGAATTGGATGTACCAGTCAACTTTGGCGGCGTCAGCTTCTTACCTGAAGATTATATTTATGCCGATAGCACCGGAATTATCCTGTCGCCTGAACCATTGAATATTGATTTAGAGTTGGATGAAGAAGCATAGCGAGTCTTAAACGCCTAAGTTATAGGGCCTTCTCCTAGCTCTTAGCGCCTAGCCTTGTCTCAACATTATCTACTTCCCTAAAACACAAACACCCGCTTAACGCGGGTGTTTTTAATTTGGAATGAAGAAGCCGAATTATTCCACTTCGTCCATTTTGCCAAGTAGTGCACGAATGCGCTCTTGCCATTGTGCGTGCTCTTGCTGTGCTTGTTGTGCTTTTTGCTCTAGCTCTTCACGTTGAGAGCGAAGCTCGTTAGCTTCTTCCGCAAGTTTAGCTTTATCTTCTTTCAGCTCTTCGACTTCCATCTGAAGAAGAGTGATTGTGTCAACTGCAGTTTGAATTTTAGATTCTAGTTGTTCTAGTACTTCAAAAGACATCTTGGCCTACCTATGTTATTCCGTTGGGACGATGTGCGAGATTGATGCACACCTAACCTATATAAGGTTCATTCTACTCAGCGTCGCGATGAGAAACACTCACTATATTCGATATTTTGCATCATTCGGTCAAAAAATCAGCGCAATCTCACTAAACGCTGACTTTTCTTGTCGCCGAAGCATTTTTGAGCAAGGATTTTGCGTCCCGCTACTCTGAAAATCGCCCTAAGTATTGATCAAATTCAAGTTAGATAAAGTAAAAGCCTCGCAAAAAGGCAAACGTTTACTCGACCTTGTGATAGAATCGCCGCGCAAATTCTTCTTCCCTCTTGCTTACTTGGAGACATCATGAAACGCGATTTAGCAATGGCATTTTCCCGTGTGACTGAAGGTGCAGCTCTGGCTGGTTACAAATGGCTTGGCCGTGGCGATAAAAACGCAGCCGATGGCGCAGCTGTTGAAGTTATGCGCACGCTACTGAACAAAACAGATATCAGTGGTGAAATTGTCATTGGTGAAGGTGAAATCGATGATGCGCCAATGCTGTACATTGGTGAGCAAGTGGGTATTGGTGGTGATGAAGTAGATATTGCAGTCGACCCGATTGAAGGAACGCGTATGACGGCAATGGGACAATCGAACGCACTAGCCGTACTTGCCGCAGGTGAGAAAGGCAGCTTTCTTAAAGCGCCAGATATGTACATGGAAAAACTGGTTGTTGGCCCTGGTGCAAAAGGCGTAATTGACTTAGAAAAGCCGTTAAAAGAAAACCTAGAGAACGTAGCAAAAGCCCTGAACAAGCCACTTGATACCCTAGTCGTTATTACCCTTGCGAAACCTCGCCACGATGACGTTATTGCAGAAATGCAAGCAATGGGCGTACGTGTCTTTGCGGTGCCTGATGGTGACGTCGCTGCCTCTATTCTGACTTGCATGCCAGACAGTGAAGTGGACATGATGTACTGTATTGGCGGCGCGCCAGAAGGGGTTGTATCAGCAGCGGTAATTCGAGCGCTAGACGGTGACATGCACGGTCGCCTGCTTCCTCGTCATGAGGTAAAAGGCGATACTGAAGAAAACCGCATTTACGGTGCAGATGAACTAAAACGCTGCGATGAAATGGGCGTAAAAGCAAATATTGTCCTCAAAATGGAAGACATGGCTCGTAGCGACAATGTGGTATTTTCAGCTACAGGCATCACTAAAGGTGACTTGCTGGAAGGTATCTCTCGTCAAGCCAATATTGCAACCACAGAAACGCTGCTCGTGCGCGGTCGATGCCGAACTATTCGCCGCATTAAGTCGACTCACTACCTAGATCGTAAAGATCCAGAAGTGCGCGATATTATTCTTTAAGCATTTCTCGAGGCTCTAGCTCAATCTGAGTTTGAGCCTTTCTTTCCGCACAACGGGCAATAGATTCTGAATCACACTCGTTCCTCGTTGTTCAGAATGAAGGTGACTTTAATAAGCTCTAAATCAAAAGAACTCGTCATTCTAGCGAGCTCCAGCGAGACTAAGAATCTGGTAACAACAAACTCCTATTCTGTCCTGCTCGCCTTAACCGCTGCTCAACCAAAGATAGATTCTGAATCACCTCGTTCCTCGTTGTTCAGAATGACGGAGACTTTAATTAGCCCTAAATCAAAAAAATTCGTCATTCTAGCGAGCCCCAGCGAGACTAAGAATCTAGTAGTAACTAGCTCCTATTCTTGCCTGGTCACCTTAACCACTACTCAACCAAAAGATAGATTCTGAATCACCTCGTTCCTCGTTGTTCAGAATGACGACATATATTGGCTCATATGAACATAGCCCCTACAAATCCACACTCAAATTAAGTCAACACTTTTCTTTACTAACCCTATCGCGCATAATATGTACTGACGTATAAATGGTGGGTATATGAAGACCGTAGATAGGATATTGCAAATCGTTAAGCGTGATGGCTCCGTCACTGCAAAACAACTCTCTTCTGAGCTAGGTATGACAACCATGGGGGCGCGTCAGCACCTGCAAAGTTTAGAAGATGATGGCATTCTTTCTATCCATGACGTAAAAGTAAAAGTTGGTCGCCCTGCTCGTCATTGGTCTCTCACTCAAAAAGGTCATGAGCAATTTGCTGACCGTCACGGTGAGTTGACCATTCAGTTTATAGAAGCTGTCGAACATATCTTTGGCAAAGATGGACTGGAAAAAGTCACATCAGAAAGGGAAAAACTCACGTTACAAAGTTATCGTCAGCATCTTGAGCAATGCGACTCTCTGCAAAGCAAACTAGAAACACTTGTCACATTAAGAGAGCAAGAAGGCTATATGGCCGAGCTCGAGAAAGATGAGAACGGATTCATCTTGATCGAAAATCACTGTCCGATTTGTAAAGCCGCAACTCGCTGCCCAAGCTTGTGCCAATCAGAATTAAGTGTCTTTCAGTCTTTACTTGGACGTGACACCAAAGTAGAGCGTACCGAACACATCATTAGTGGCCAAAGACGCTGCGTTTACCGCATCCAACAACTGCAGTAACCACCACAACCAAACATCGACATGCCGCACTTATTCAATCTCAAGCTTGAAAGCTTCTCTTATAAGTGAGACGGCTGAAGAATTCATCCTCTCTCCTCTTTCTAGTGGTATAGGCTGTTAGTAACTAAAGGCAATTTCCATAAGGATTTGGAGAGCATCGATGTCTAATCTACGTCATATCCCATCCCAAACGCTTCCTCCATTCGATGAAATGGTTCGAATGGCAGAGCGAGACCCAGAAGCTTTTGAGCAATTCCGTCATGAGATGGCGAAAGAGATGATCGAGAGCGCATCAGAAGATATGAAAGAAAGATTGTGGGCTCAACAAAGCCACATTGATAGAGTCATCAGCACGTGTAAAAACCCTCATCACACCAATGTGGTATTGATGAACGAGTTGCAAAAACAGGTCGTAAAGTTCAAAGCAGCGCTAGAAGGGGAAGCGGCACCGACACAAAAAGCGGATGTGGTTAGCTTAAATGCGTTTAAAGATAGGGATGATTTTTACTGATACTCAGTAGATAGATCGAGAAAGTTAGGGTTCGTTTCTCTTACCAAGGCTAACTTCCACTCACGCTTCCACTGCTTGAGCTGCTTTTCTCGGTTTATAGCATTAGCCATATTGTCGAATAACTCAAAGTAAACGAGCTTATGAACGTTGTATTTCTTAGTAAATCCTTCCACTACTCCATTTTTATGTTGCCATATTCTTTGGGGCAGCTGACTGGTAACACCTATGTAGAGAACGGCGTTGTTATTTGACGTTAGGATATAAACGCAAGGTGTCTTATCGATGATTCATTCTCCTTCATTATTCGCTGTTACTTTTCCATTGTAATTCGCAAGCTCAGTCAGTTTATTTCAAACTCGGAGCGCTCTGTGCGTAGATTCTGAATCACACTCGTCCCTCGCTGTTCAGAATGATGATGACTTTAACAGCCTCCAAACCAAAAAGGATCGTCATTCTAGCGAACCTTAGCAAGGCTAAGAATCTGGTAACAACAAGCACCTATTCTTTCGCACTCACCTTAGCCACTGCTCAACCGGACGATAGATTCTGATTCACACTCGTGCCTCGTTGTTTAGAATGATGGTGGCTTTAACAGCCTCTAAATCAAAAGAGTTCGTCATTCTAGCGAGCCTTAGCGAGACTAAAAATCTCGTAACAGCAAACTCCTACTCTTTCACACTCAGCTTAACCACTGCTCAACCGGACGATAGATTCTGGATCACGCTCATTCCTCGCAGCTCAGAATGATGATGGCTTTAACAGTCTCTAAATCAAAAGAGTTCGTCATTCTAGCGAGCCTTAGCGAGACTAAGGATCTGGTAACAGCAAACTCCTACTCTTTCACACACAGCTTAACCAGGGCTCAAGCGGACGATAGATTCTGAATCACGCTCGTCCCTCGCTGTTCAGAATGATGATGACTTTAACAGCCTCCAAACCAAAAAGGATCGTCATTCTAGCGAGCCTTAGCGAGACTAAGAATCTACTTTCAGCACGCACGATACTTGAGGCAATTACTCCGGCTCAGGGCCATATTGGTTTGGTCCTGATGTCCCCTTTAAGAGACCACATTCAATTAGAATCCATAAACCACAAATCAGAGAAATGGAAGCGACGAACATCTGTGGGGTCGACGGCTCTTGCGCGGCTGGGCTGGTCATTGGCGTGGCAATTCGTCCGATAATCAACGGAATATTCAGTGCTAGCCAATAGATCGATTTGTTGCGGTCGTGCCAACGCTTGGTAGTTATCGCCAAATCAGGGAGCAACAGAACCACCAAGAAAATAGGAAGAAGCACATAGGAGAGAGTAGGAAGCAGTTGGCTGATACCGGCACCAAAGCCTAGAATGGACACATAGTAAATGACGTTCCAAATCCAGTAGGTTTTACGGTTTATACGTCCTTGAAAAGAAAACAGTAACTCTTTAGTCGACATCAAATTTTACCCCAAAGTAGAAAGGTTATAGATTAGCCCAGTCGATATAGTTTGGAAAGGACACCGATAGCTTGGGTGCCCACAACGACCTTACAACAAGCAGAGCCAGGCTGAGAATTCGTAACAATAACCCCTCGCTATTCTCGGGCAATCCAGCGCAACCTAGTTCACTACCTTTTGGAAGCTATCTATATCCATGTCTCTGATATTGACCGTTAAACTGTGCACGTGACTGGCTTGCTCTTGAAGTGTCGCCATCAAGGATCGTGACAGTTCTCGCTTTTGTTCTTGGGAGCGACCAGATAACAAATCAAAGTTGATATGGATAAAGTCGAGGCTATCACCCTCCTCTCCTATTAACCAATTGTGGCACCGGAGCGTTCTAGATTTCACTGACGCGAGTTCAAAAAGGCCACTTTCTAACGCCGTTTTATGTAAATCCTCCAACAACCCCTGAACATTGACGCGTTCCTCCACCGAGTTTGAATACTCTAAAACGAGATTTGGCATTTTGATTCCTTTCTACAACAATTAATTCCAGCGCGTAGTAATACCAATCTAAGCGGCAATTTCCGAGGAATGGACTATCATTCTGTCTACGCGATCACCAATCGGTTGCTTTTGACAAAAATAACAGGATCGATGCTTGGTCGAATCAACAAAGAAAGCCGAATAAGACATGACGCCAATCATGATCTGTTCACATTATTCTGTTATATTCCTACGTAGATTTTTTACATTAATAGACTATTTACATTAAAAATAAGGGAGATATTCCTATGCGTCGTCCTGTAGTGATGGGTAACTGGAAACTAAACGGTAGCAAAGCAATGGTAACTGAGCTACTAACAGGTATTAACGCTGAGCTTGAAGGCGTTGAAGGTGTAGACGTAGCAGTAGCTCCACCAGCTCTTTACATCGATCTAGCAGAGCGCGTAATCGCTGAAGGCGGTAACAAAGTTATCCTAGGTGCACAAAACACTGATCTAAACAACAGCGGTGCTTTCACTGGCGACATGTCTCCAGAAATGCTGAAAGACTTCGGTGCTTCTCACATCATCATCGGTCACTCAGAGCGTCGTGAATACCACAACGAATCTGACGAGTTTATCGCGAAGAAATTCAACTTCCTAAAAGAAAACGGCCTAACGCCTGTTTTCTGTATCGGTGAATCTGAAGCTCAAAACGAAGCTGGCGAAACTGAAGCAGTATGTGCACGTCAAATCAACGCAGTTATCGACACTTACGGTGTTGAAGCTCTAAACGGCGCAATCATCGCTTACGAACCAATCTGGGCTATCGGTACTGGTAAAGCAGCAACAGCTGAAGATGCACAACGCATCCACGCTTCTATCCGCGCACTAATCGCAGCGAAAGACGAAGCAGTTGCAGCACAAGTAATCATCCAATACGGCGGTTCTGTTAAACCAGAAAACGCAGAAGCTTACTTCTCACAACCTGACATCGACGGTGCTCTAGTTGGCGGCGCTTCTCTAGACGCTAAGAGCTTCGTAGCTATCGCTAAAGCAGCGGCAGCAGCTAAAGCTTAATTTCGCTTTTTACTAAGCAGAAACAAAAAGGGATGCATCACGCATCCCTTTTTGTTTGCTTACGATCTAGTCAGTCTATCATTCCGAGGAGCCCAATCGACATCAGGAATCTAATTACCACATGTGTAAAACCGAAAGTTAAGTAACGAAAAACGCCTTACATCAAAACAAAGAACCCAATCGCACTTCCGATTATTCCTACTTAATTCCATCCAACCAACGAACTCTATTCACTTACCCTGCCCTCTGGATTTATAGTTACCTATGCTTGTTCAAGGAGGAGCAATCGACATGACAACACCCATATCAGACATCGCAAGTGTGATTCACCATGGCGGGAAACATACCGTCACTGGCTCTTGTCATGAATTGCAACTGCCACACGGCAGCATCTTGATCGATTGCGGACTCTTCCAAGGCAAAGACATCCATTTTGGCAACCGTAGGGCATCATTGGATATTGAGTTTCCGGTTAAACACATCAAAGCATTAGTCCTCACCCATGCTCATATCGACCATATCGGACGCCTACCTTGGTTACTGGCTGCTGGATTTAAAGGCTCCATCTACTGCACCAAAGCAACAGCCGAACTGGTACCGCTCATGTTAGAAGACGGACTAAAGCTGCAACTGGGTTTGAACTACCATCAGCGTCAGCAAGTCCTCAATGTCATTAAAAAACAGCTAAGACCCCATGACTACCAACAATGGCTGCCACTTGGCAAACAATGCTACCTACGCTTTCAACCAGCAGGGCACATTCTTGGTTCCGCTTACCTGGAATTCAAACTCCCCAATCATGAAATCATCGTGTTTTCCGGCGATCTAGGCCCGTCCAATACCCCTCTCTTACCCGATCCAAAACCGCCAAAGCGTGCCGACTATTTGTTCATCGAGTCCACATACGGCAACAAAGAGCATGAAGACATTGCCACTCGAACTGAGCGCTTGAACGCCATTATCGATCACGCACTGCAAGATGGTGGTGTAATTCTGATCCCAGCTTTCAGCGTAGGACGTACGCAGGAACTGTTATTCGATATTGAACAGCTGATTCATGTCGTCTTCTTTGCCAATTATCCTAGACTCACCACTTGCGAAAAGAGTCACGAAGACCTACCGCCGTTTCAAAAAACTGTGGGGAAAAGAGGCAAAGCAAAAGCTCAGCAATCATCGTCATCCCCTCGCCTTTGAACAATGCATTACTGTGGAAAGCCATAGAGAACATCAAGCATTAGTGAATCGACTAGCCTCCACCGATGAGCCTGCGATTGTCGTCGCGGCATCCGGTATGTGCGAAGGAGGAAGAATCGTCAATTACTTAAAAGCACTTTTGCCAGACGAAAGAAATGATTTGCTGTTTGCGGGCTATCAAGCGCAAGGGACATTAGGTCGAGAAATCCAATCAGGCAGCCACACGGTGAATATTGATAGCCAACCAATCGAAGCCAACGCGCAGATTCATACCATCTCTGGTTATTCTGCACATGCAGACCAAAGCGATTTATTGAAGTTTGTTACTGGTATTCCAGCACAACCAAAAGCCGTGCATTTGATACATGGAGAGAAAGAAGCAAAAAAAGAGTTAGGAGAGAAGTTGGAAGCAGAAGGAATTGAAGTGGTTTGTTAAACTAATATCAGCCGACATTAGAACGATACAGCCTAGTTCTCACTTGTTGTTAATGAGTTAAAACAGCATAAGAATTTGGATGTCAACGTGCTTTAACTAAGTTCTGTATGTCAGAAAGCTATGATAAAGCACGTTAATAACGAGAATGAACAGCTATGCAGGTTCAGCAACCTTTACGGTTGGTGTTTTAGCAAGCTCAGCACTAGACGCTTTTTTGTATAGGTTCTCGTAGCAATAGTTTGTCGCCTCGATGTAACCTTCTACACTGCCGCAGTCAAAACGCTGGCCTTTAAATTTGTAAGCAATAACACAACCAGATTGCGCTTGTTGCATCAATGCGTCAGTGATTTGGATTTCTCCACCTTTGCCTGGTTCTGTATTTTCGATAAGATCAAAAATATCTGGCGTTAAGATATAGCGACCAATAATTGCTAAATTACTTGGTGCTGTGCCTGGTTCTGGCTTTTCTACCATATTGTCGATTCGGAAGATGTCATCTTTGATCATCTCACCTGCGATCACACCGTATTTATGGGTTTCAGTTTCTGGAACTTCTTGAACCGCAACAATAGAACAACGGAACTGCTTGTACAGCTCAACCATTTGCGCTAACACGCCCTGCTCTTCATTCACACAAAGGTCATCTGCTAGTACAACAGCAAATGGCTCATCACCCACCAACTCACGACCAGTCAAGATAGCATGACCAAGACCTTTCATCTCACGTTGACGGATATATGTGTAACTCGCTGAATCAATCAAAGAACGGATATCGTCCAACAGTGCTTCTTTGCTTGTTCCTGAAATTTGATGTTCCAACTCATAGTTTTTATCGAAGTGGTCCATCAAAGAGTGTTTGCCACGACCTGTGACAATGCACATGCCATTCATGCCAGCTTCAATAGCTTCTTCAACACCATATTCAATCAATGGTTTGTTGACTACCGGCATCATTTCTTTCGGCATGGATTTTGTTGCAGGTAGAAAACGAGTACCGTAGCCTGCTGCAGGGAAAAGACATTTTTTAATCATTTTTAAATTCACCAACTGTAAAAAAGCCCTCATGCATGAGGGCCATATATTATCGTTATACTAAAAATTTAATCACTACCAAACAAGTCACGCGTGTAAACTTTATCCGCAACGTCAGCTAACTCTTCCACCATGCGGTTAGAAACAATCACATCCGCACTTTGTTTGAATTCGTTCAGATCTTTAATCACTCGAGAGTTAAAGAAATCTTCTTCTTTCAGTACTGGCTCATACACTACGACCTCAACGCCTTTCGCTTTGATGCGTTTCATGATGCCTTGGATAGAGGAAGCGCGGAAGTTATCAGAACCCACTTTCATGATTAGACGGTAAATACCCACAACTTTTGGTTCACGCTTGAGGATTGACTCCGCCACAAAGTCTTTACGAGTACGGTTTGCATCCACAATCGCACCGATGATGTTGTTTGGCACTTCTTGGTAGTTAGCAAGCAGCTGCTTGGTGTCTTTTGGAAGGCAGTAACCACCGTAACCAAATGATGGGTTGTTGTAATGATTACCGATACGTGGATCTAAGCCAACGCCTTCAATGATCTGACGAGCGTCCAAGCCATGAGCTTCTGCGTAAGAATCTAGCTCATTAAAGTATGCCACACGCATTGCAAGGTAGGTATTTGAAAACAGTTTAACTGCCTCAGCTTCTGTCGAGTCTGTAAATAAGACTTGGATGTCTTCTTTTACTGCACCTTCCACCAGCAAGCTAGCAAATACTTCAGCACGCTTGCTACGCTCACCAACAATGATACGTGATGGGTGAAGGTTATCATAAAGCGCTTTGCCCTCTCGCAAGAACTCAGGTGAGAAAATGACATTCTCACACCCCAACTCTTCCTTAATTCGGGCAGTATAACCAACAGGAACAGTAGACTTAATAACCATTACTGCATGAGGGTTGATAGACATAACATCTTTAATCACAGCTTCAACTGAAGAAGTATTAAAGTAATGTGTGACTGAGTCATAATCCGTTGGCGTTGCGATCACAACGTATTCTGCACTTTGATAAGCTTTCTGCTTATCGGTTGTTGCGATGAAGTTAAGTTCCCTGTTTTCAAGGAAGTGTTCAATCTCAGCATCAACAATTGGAGATTGTTTTTTGTTTAGCAATTCAACTTTTTCAGGAACAATATCTAGTGCAACCACTTCATGGTTTTGAGCTAACAACATAGCGTTAGAAAGCCCAACATAGCCGGTACCAGCGACAGCAATTTTCATGAACAAACCCTAAAACCTCATTTTCTTTAGGATATCAAGAATAATACGTCATCGCACGTGGCATTGATTCAAACTACCTTATTTGACACAACAACTTATATTTTTTTATTGAACAGTAACTTTTTCATGCCATCAACTTGAGTTAAAATTAGTCGATTATATGTAAAATCACAGTTGGCTATTTTATGTTCCTTGAACTCAGTTTTATCTTTTTCTCTTCTTTCGCAACGCTCTTCTTAATGCGAAAAGTTGCAAAACGAATCGGTTTGGTCGACAAACCCAACGCTCGTAAATTACATAACGGAGCAGTCCCTTTAGTTGGAGGTCTTTCGATTTGTTTAGTACTAGCGCAATATCTAACCTTCAACCCAGATACTATTGAACACAGCTGGCTCTACTTACTGTGCATCTGCATACTTACAATAGTCGGAGCAATCGATGATAAAACCGACCTAAGCTTTAAAGTTCGCTTGGGCATTCAAGCAATTTTATCGATTGTAATGATGAAAGTTGCAGGTCTAGAGCTTAATAATCTCGGAGATATGTTCGGGGTTGGAGAAGTGTCTTTAGGTTGGTCTGGTAGTTTAATCACTATTATCGCAGTAATTGGTGCTATCAATGCCTTTAACATGGTAGATGGTATCGACGGCTTACTAGGCGGTCTTTCTATTGTAACATTCGGTGCACTAGCATTTTTATTGCAAGTTGATAGCCAACATGGTCTAGCTTATTTGTGTGTGGTCATCATTGTAGCTATGCTTCCTTATATCTTTATGAACCTTGGGATACTAGGGAGAGAGCGAAAAGTATTTATGGGTGATGCTGGGAGTATGATGATTGGTTTTACTGTAATCTGGTTGTTGCTAGGAGTTAGCCAAACTGGAAATTCTGAACCACTAATGCGACCAGTAACCGCTCTTTGGCTGATTGCCGTGCCCTTAATGGATATGGCTGCAATTATGATTCGTCGTATTCGCAGAGGCGACTCTCCATTCAAGCCAGATCGTGAACACTTGCATCATATCTTCCAACGTCTAGGGCTTGGACCAAAACAAACTCTTGTAGCAATATGCTTTATTGCAAGCCTTTATGCTGGTTTCGGGATTTATGGTGAGGCTACAAATATTTCAGAAGTAACGATGTTCGTCTTATTCATTTCGTGCTTTGTAGTTTACTCAATCATTTTGGCGTACATTTGGAAGATTACTAGCTATATTAGAAGTTGGATAAATGCGAGAAAAACAGTAAAAGCTTAAAAAAAGTCCAGAAGGATACCCTTCTGGACTTTTTTTATTTTTTCAAAACCCCTATAACTCTCTCATCTTCGACAACGATGAGTGACGTTATCTTTTTATTTTCCATCACTTCATAGGCACTTTGAGTACTCGCAGAGCCAGAAATTTTAGCGGGATTTAAGGTTAGAATGTCTCGAGCCTTTAAATCAAAAACTTGCTTACCGTTAGCATTCATTGCTTTTCGAACGTCGCCGTCCGTAATGATAGCTAAACCCTGCTCAACTTCAACTAACACCAATCCTAACTTTCCGTCTGAAATTGCGTGCACAACAGAAGTAAAGTCAGCACTTTCTTTGACTAATGGAAACTCGGAGACCATTTCATCGCTAACTTTGGATAAAAGGCGCCTTCCTAAACTCCCCCCAGGATGAAATCGGGCAAAGTTTTCTGGAAGAAATTCTCTAGATTCCATTAACGCGACAGTCAATGCATCTCCCATAACCAACGTAGCAGTAGTCGAGGACGTTGGAGCTAATTGATGCGGGCAAGCTTCTTTAGGAACGGCTATATCCAAATGACAATGTGCGTTTTTTGCTAATGTTGATCCACTTTTGCCGGTAAGCGCTATAACATAGTTCCCATTATCTCTCAGAAATGGAAGTAGCTTTAGCACCTCATCCGTTTCACCTGAGTTAGATATTGCAATAAAGACATCTTCAGGTTTGACCATCCCTAAATCACCGTGAAAAGCTTCACCTGGATGCATAAAGAAACTAGGCGTACCTGTACTTGCGAAAGATGCAGCAATTTTTTTTCCTACAATACCAGATTTGCCCATACCACAAATAATAGTACGACCACGAGTAGTGAGAATAGCATTTACCGCCTGAGTAAAACTATTATCGATTTGAGCCCCCATATGAATAAGCCCATCTATTTCTGTCTGAATTACGTCCTTAGCAATTTTTATGATGTCCATTAAGCCTTTTCCATTCTATTTTTGATAGTTAAATAGTCATCCCAAGTGTCTACTCCATGAGCAAGCTCTCCCTCAAAATAACAAGCACCAATTGCCATGCCATTTGAAAGAGCTCTTAACTGCTCGAGCTTCTCATAAGCCTCTAGAGGCGCTTCTTCGAATGAACAAAATGCGTCTAGAGCACCCACCGTATAAGCATAAATTCCTACATGGCGAAAAGCTAACGAAAGATCCGAAGGAAGTTCTCTGTTGTATGGGGAGTTTGATCGAGTAAAATAAAGAGCTCGATGATTTAATCCCATAATGACCTTAACAACATTAGGGTTATTAAAGTCATCACTATGTACAATAGGCACAACAGCTGTTGTTATTTCGAATTCTGTATGTTTACGTGTGAATAGCGATAGTTGACGAATCAAGTCAGGGTCAACTAGTGGTTCATCGCCTTGAATATTGATTACAATATCTTGCTTGTTCCAACCTTGTGAAGTCGCTACCTCAAAAATTCGATCAGTTCCACTGTCATGCTCACACGACGTCATTACGACTGGAATGTTCAAATCTGAGGCTTTCTCAAATATTCGAGTATCGTCAGTCGCTAGCATGATATTTCGGGAGTCAAAACCAGCTTCAAGACAGCGCTGAAAGACGTGCCAAAATATTGGCTTATCATTTATTTCGAGTAATGGCTTACCAATAAGTCTAGAGGAGCCATACCGAGCAGGAATAACTATTTTAACTGTATTCAAAATATGCTCTTTTATCAGATACGAATTATGGATTTACTAGAAATGAGATTATTAGAACCTTGTTTCAATTTTAGGGCGTTTGTTCACAACCTCATCAATTTCTAAAAGTGTTTCTAGCAACTCTTCCATGTGCTTTAATGCGAGCATATTCGGACCATCGCATAAGGCACGATCCGGGTCTGGATGAGTTTCCATAAACAAGCCGTCAATACCAACAGCTACAGCTGCCCGAGCAATAGCTGGAACGTGAAAACGGTTCCCCCCAGTTGAGCCGTTAAGAGTACCAGGCATCTGAACACTATGAGTAGCATCCATAACAACCTTGCAGCCCGTCTCTTTCATTATAGTTAGACCAGGCATGTAGTTAATCAGCTGTCCAAAGCCAAAGCTCGTACCACGATCACATAGCCAGATGTCATCGTTACCGACAGCACGGCATTTTTCCACTACGGGAGCCATATCCGATGGATGCATCCACTGTCCTTTTTTTACGTTCACGGGCTTACCAAAAGAGGCAACCCTTTGAATAAAGCTCGTTTGACGAACGAGGAAAGCCGGAGTTTGTAAAACATCGACGACGGATGCAACTTCGTCTAGAGGAGTATCCTCATGAACATCAGTCAGGACCTTCACTCCTAATTGATCTTTTGCTTTCTGAAGAATTTTTAGACCTTCATCCATGCCTGGACCAGTAAAAGCCTTTACTGATGAACGGTTCGCTTTAGTAAATGAAGACTTAGCAATATACTCAATACCTAATTTATCCGTAACTTCTTTTAATTTACCGAAAGTATCTAAGACTAAGTTTTCAGATTCTATTACGCATGGACCTGCAATTAAGAACATTAAATTTCACCCCTAATTTTTAATTCGTTAATATACAATGTATTAATTTTATTAACTCTCGAATCTATATCATAAAAATTATTGACAAGCTCAAGACTATAATTTCCCATTGATTTTCGCAAAACTTCATCATCAATTAATTTCAATAAAGAATTCACAAGATCTTGACTATGTGTGAGTTCAAAGAGAAATCCATTTTTTCCATTTTCGATTAGATGATTATTACCAGGGATATTAGATACTACACAAGGCAACCCCGTCGCCATTGCTTCTATAATAGCTAAAGGCATCCCTTCCCATAGAGAAGGTAAAGAAAAGATGTCAAAGCTTCGAAGCAAGTCCGCTGTATCGGATCTCCAACCTAAAAACTTGATATTATCAGAGTGGCTATCAGACATAGCTTCCAACGACGCTCTAAGCTCTCCCTCCCCCACCAAAACAAAAACAACATCATTACGATTAGAAAGGATGGATAACGCAGCATCTACCAGTGCCTTCGGGTTTTTCTGCTCCCACAAACGTCCGATCATTCCTATAATAATCTTATCTTTAGATAACTTTAATTCTGACCTAATCAAATTAAGACTAGACGAATCTGATGGATGAAATATATTTTTATTAACACCATTTGGTAAAACGACCAGCTTATTTTCACTAAGCTTTAGTTTATTAATACAAATTTTCTTATCAATTTCATGAAGACAGATAACTTTATGAGACAACCTTCCACCTAAAAACTCCATAAAAACATAAAACATATAAATAATTTTATTTTTAGCAGAAGAGAAAGGAAAACCGTGAACTGTATGAATAACTAATGGTACCCCGGCCATTCTAGCAGCTAACCTTCCCAGCAGGCCTGTCTTTGAAGAATGAGTATGAACAATATCAAACTCTTCTTTTTTAAAAAATTTATAAAGCGATATTAGAGCTCTAAAATCCTTGACTGGTGATATCTCTCTGACAAGATCTGGGATCAACTTTGTACTTATATTTAATTTACTTGCTTTTAATGTCAATTCACCTGCACTTTGGCAGATAATCGTTTTACTATAATGCTTTTCACTTAACCTATCTAGCTCTGAAATAGTTACATTCTGTACACCAGTCAACAAAGGAAGAAGTTGAACATGAGCAATCTTTATTTTCTTCATAAAAGTCACAAATTAATTTTACTATAAACCAAAAAAACACAAGCATCAGCAACAACAAATTGAGTGCTTTAACAATCAAAAAGAGTACCATCAATGTAATAAATTAAAATAAAGGTGAGCATTATATGAAATCTATTAAACACAAGTCCAAATGAAGTTAATCATGTTAAAAGCCATCTAGAACAATTGTGTTTAATCCATCTCATTACTTCAGTAATAACTTAAATTAAAAATACGACTAACCTTATCCAATTACTCTTTCAACAAATTTAAAATATAATCTCTCAATTTTAACTCTTGAAATATTTTTGACCAAGATGCAACACTTGGGACGTTTCTATCTTTAGAAAAAAATGACCTAGAAAGTCCATGTTCGTCCGAGAAAAAAAATAAAGGATAAGAACTTCTTTCTGAAAATTCATCTACCCAATTATAGCGAGTTGTAATGACCTTTTTCCCCATTGCTGCATACTCTAATAACTTGGTAGACGTTTGAATATTGTAAGGGTAAACATTCGGAATCCAATTAACACAAACTTCACTATCAAGAATATATGAAAAAACCTCTTCCTGAGGAACAAAACCTAAAAAGACAATATTTGAATGAGCCTTGTACCTTTCGAGTAAATCGTCTTGTGCCTTTCCTAGTAGAAATAGTTTTAGTCTATTAGGATTATAAGAAGGGTCAATAAATAATTTTATGAGACCATCAATATCTCTACTTGGATCCATTGCGCCAACATAGAGAAAGTCATACTTTGAATCAGTATTTATCATAAAACCTTGTTTAGGAAGCTCAACCCCCATATCACGAATCAAATACTTTGACTCACATAAGAAGGTAAGGTCATCTTTAACCTTATGATTCAAAAATACTCTTAAATCAGGAGTATGGGAGAAAATACCTTTAATAGTATTTTTAAACTTTGAAAACGGAGGAGTAGATAATGAAGCGTACTCATGAATTACTAGTCTTGAATTTGTGAGTTTTTTTCTAGAAAAGCCCATAAAATGCCATTCAAGATCGAAATGAGCATACTTATATTTTTCTATATCCTCGCGATTAACTACAAAAACTTCATCACCATGTAAAGAAAAATATTTACTATAAGCTTTAATTTCTGGTAGATTTGCTTTTCCCGGAGTTACAAATATAATTTTCATCATCTCTCACCATCATTCCAATAAGAAAAAACCACAATATAGGAGCAAATAAAGGCATTTTACTTAGAAACATAACAAATAACATTATTTTAGTCTTAAATCCCTTCACACTAAATATTAAGATAACAAAAAGAACAATACCCAAGATTCCAAAAGTAAAAAAGAAATTAAACAATAGTGATGTATCTCTAACCAAACATTGGCAGTCATTGAAAGAGTAAAATGATCCTGTTAATACTCGTATAATATCCTGTTCTAAAAGGAAGTTAAACGCATATAGCTTAACACCTAAGCTTATATCTTGCCTCCCGGAAAAAAAACGCCACGATATATATTGGTAAACAATGTAAACTATCGCCATCAAAATTGGCACAGTAATAAATTTTATTATTTTACTATTTTTCAATACTTGCCAATAAGCAATTATAATAAATGAAAAAGCAAAAATAATGGCAAAAACAGACAAAGTAAATAAAAGAGAAATTACGGTAATTAAATGTAGTTTATTAACTTTAAAGTCAGATAGCTTATAACTTAAGAAAAGCAAAGGCGTAATATATGTAGCATAAGTTCCTGGTTCAAATGTTAAACCAGAAGGTCGCCAAAGGCGAAATGAGAATAATGGTGGACCAATAACTCTTGATTCATGCCCGGTAAGAAGTCCAGTAAAGTCAAGGTGATAACCTGAACCATAAAGTAAAAAGCCTTGAAGAAATAGAAAAGAGACATTTACAAATAATGCAAAATTAATAGCTTGAGAGAAAATTTCTTTATTTTTATAGTTATATGAAGACCAAAAAAGACCAACTGCCATTATACCCACCAAAGTGGATCTAAAATAAGCCATATCAAAATCAAAACTATATAAAACCACACCTGGCAATGTATAATAGATAATGAAAATCAAAAACGTCAAGGACAATAGTATTGTTTTTATCTTCCTTTTGCAGGACAACATAAAGATTACAATAGCAACGGGTAAAATAAATTTGTAAGTACTGAAACTCTGTAAAGAAATGAGTAGGACGAAAAAAGCAAGTAAATACTTCACTAACTAGCTCTCTCAATAAAGTGTTTTAAAAGTTTATCGTCTAAAGGTTCAGGATTAAAATAGTCAATTGAAAGCAAATATCTTAATATATATTTTTTGAGCATTTCCTGGTCAAAATTATCATAAACAGCTCTACCTAAAACAATCACTTCTTTTTCTAAAATCATGCTTTCAAGACCTACAGTTGAGTTAATAACAATGACACTCTTGGCCTTATTAATTAATTCATTTGTATCGCTATTAACCACTTTTATAAATTCATTTTCAATTGACTTTACATAACAAATGAAATTGATATCGGTTTCTGCTGGATGAACTTTGATTACTAATAAAAGTTTACGTTTAAATGCGTACTCTTTAGCAAACTTAATTGCCTCTATATTATCGACGTCACTATTCAGTTTAATTTGCGTGTCCGAGGTTACTTGTAGTGGCAAGAAAACATAATCACTTGGTATTAAATTTGAATAGCTGATAACTATTCTTTGTTTTCTTTTTTGGATAATTTTTTCAAGAAAACTCCTTTGATCAAGAATCGGAGAGGAAAAAAATAAAGAAAATATCCGATCAACAACAGATAAGTAGTTAACTTTACTTTTCATTACAGCTTGTGGGGGAACGTAGTTGCGTTTTTGTTGTAAGTATTCATTTCTCCATGTAATGTACTCAGAATGAGGGACTTTGGGCATATCATTAAGAATACTATTATTATAATAAATACTAGACTTAGCATTTACACCAACAGGATCTACAACTAACTTCCCAGGTATATTAGGGATTTCTAAGAATAATGTTTTAACCTCTTTATGCTTTTCTTTAAACGCTCGAATAGCATTGCCAGCAATGGTACTCCCATTCCAAATAACAATGTGAGAAAAACCCTCTAGACTTAATATATATTCCAGAGAAGAGAGAACTGAAGAATAAAACAGCTTTGCATCTGGTATAGAAATTATGTCATTCATAACTTCTATAGATCTAGCAATCTCCTCTTCTGGTGCGTGATGGGATTTACTACTCTTTAACCAATATGATTTATACCCTTGACGCTTTATCTTGATATATACACTATACTTATCAGACAAGAACACAAAAATATTTTTATGATTAGAAAATATCGTGCTATAAAAACTCATTCTTTCTATACAATCACAATATACTAGTATTTTCATTTACATAAACCTATCGTATATACAATTAAAAACTCTTTGAGATGAGTTTCCATCATAGTAAAAATGAAAGCAATCACGTACTTTTTGACGCTCTGCGTGGTAAGTATCCCCGCGTGTCTTTATGATTTCTATTGCTGAAATTACATCATTCCAAGTCGAACATTTGATTCCCGGCGTAACAGAGTTATAATCGTAATATAATTCTCTATCCTCAGTTAAATAACTGTCTATATCACCATTTACAAATATTATCGGTTTATCTGTGAGTAAGTAATCAATATAAACACTTGAATAATCGGTGATAAGTACATCGTAATTATTTAAATACTCATAAACATCCCCTTTCTTATTATACAAACACATGTTAGATAACTTATCAAAATTAAATATTTCTGTATTATTAGGATGAGGTTTAACTTCTAGATATATATCCAGTGTTTTTAATTTTTCATTTATTTCCTTTGCATTTAAGTTCATTTCATCGAATATTTTGATATTTTCCTTTTCACGCCATGTTGGCATGTATATCACTTTAAACTTTCTATTTTTTTTCATTTTCTCGAATAGAAGGTCATTTCTTGGCAGACCTGTTATAGCTATTTTTGATAATGGAAGGTCAAACGCTGTAGATAAATTCTCTGCTTCTTTGACAGAACAAGCAGCTTGGAGATCTATAAATTTTTCGCATCGTATATAGGGAAAAATCCTGTGTAGCTTTTCTATTTTTTCCTTATTGATAACAGAGCTGACCTTATTGTCATATCCAATTTTCTTAATAGGAACCCCATGCCACAAATTTACTAAGTTTTTTCCAGGAAAAAAATCTGTTATATCATTAATACTTACATTGAAGACATTAACATTAGCAACTATGGAATAATAAACACCCGGTACTGAATAAGTAGTGTAAGCTCGATATTTTTTTTCCCGAATTTTTTTTACTATGTTTTTATCTCGTGAAATCCAAACTGCTTTTATATTTTTCTTATTATCACTAACATATTCAAAGAGAACCTTGCTCGAATCTCCGTACTTATAACCATGCCATGAACCAAATAACCACACATTTTTTCTAGTAGGAATTATCCTTGATAAATAATAAGGAAAACAACCCAACAAAATTTTCATTTTATTCATAATTTCTTCTTGTTAGCTTTTTAAAAAAGTAGATTCTATATAAAAGAACAAAAGTTTCTGTAATTAAGAGCGCTATCACTAAATGGTATGCATCAATAAGATCATTAAAAATAAGAAAAGCAATAGATATCAACTGAATAAAAGCACCGTATAGGACGCTTTTATTCGCATATTCTATTTTACCTAACCTCGAAAAAACGGGATAGCCAAAGTTCATTGAAATAAACGTAATAACAGAAATAAAAATGAAAATCTCGAAAACATTGACAGAACTAATAAATTCCGGACCAAAAACGAATGCCACAATCTCTTTTGAATAAAAAAACATCATACTAGCAACCAAAAGCCCTACTGCTAATATTGCTGAGATTATTTTATAGAAAACTAAGAAAGAGCCTTTATTTGCCATGAAAGGAAATAGCGCTCTAGAAACTGGACTACTTATACTTTGCGATGCTGTATAGATTTTTTCATTTGATGTAAAGAATGCTACTTGAGTAGTATTTGAGAATGTACCAAGCATAATTGTATTTAATCTAGTATATAGACTAACAGCTAGTCTTGAGTAAAAAAAACTAAGACTATCTTTAAAAACTAGCAAACAATATCTAGAATTAAAACTCAACATTCGGTAACCTAACAAAAAGATTTTTACATATAAGAAGACGGTTAGTAGTGAATTCATTATTAATGTATATATAATGACATCATCGTATGAAATATTTCCATCCGAGAAGACTAGAGATAAATATATCAGTCGAGATAAAAGTGTGATTATTAATATATCTTTCATTTTCTCTACCCCTTGGAGAAACCAAACTGGAGAAAGTGATTGAGATAGTACCAATAATGATATATAACATGAGTCTTTAAAACTTATCAAACTGAGAAAATAGGATAGAAATATTAAAGATACAATGACGATTATTAAAAAAAACTTGATTAGAAAAATTGCAGATAATAATCTTCCAAGCTTATTCTTGAATGATCTTTTAACTGAAACTTTATAAGTACCACTAATATTGAAGCCAAAATCAGTGACAATCAAAAGGAATGCTGAGATACTTAGCATCAACATCGTTTTTCCAAATTCATCTAATGACAAATTTCTAGTCAAGTATGGAATTACACTAAGCGGTATGAGCATTATCACAAATTGAACTATGACTAAGTATGATGTGTTTTTATACAGTGTTTTAGACAATTAAATTCCCTAACTTAAAAACTAATGCTTTATAAAATAACAAAGATTGATATTTAATAAAATGATTTTAACCTTCCCAGAAGGAAAGGATAATATTATATTTTTTGATAGCGCTTTACAATTCTGATTCTATAAGTAGTCAATAATTACTATATATTCCTAATTCACATACTTACCGTTATAAATGTCTTTGGGTTTTGATTTTGAAGTGATATCTTACATAACCGTATTAATTAAGAGGTAGCATGAGTTTTCCCAAGCATAAATACATGGGAAAACTCATGCAATGAAACTCTCTTAGCTATTAGTCTAATATATTAAATAATTCTAGATATATCCTTTAAAACATAAGACGCAGAGTTGGGTTCATTCTCAACCTCATCCCTAGTTGTGTCGCCAGAAAGAACCAGAATTGAGTCTATGCCTGCATTGTTTGCCATTGCGATATCGGTATATAGTCTATCTCCAACCATTATAATATCTGATCTATTAATATTATATTCGTCAATAATTGTATCTATTACGTCTGGACCTGGTTTTCCAAAAACTTCATACACTTTTTTTCGCGTTGTTTTTTCTATCATTTCAGTCAGAAGTCCAATGTCCGGAATTGAACCATTTTCGGAAGGACAAACAGGATCACAATGAGTTGCTACAAAATCAACCCCTGAATTGATAAGGCGGCATGCATCTATTAACTTCGGATATGTGAGTTCAGTATCATAACCAATAACAACAAACTCGGGGTTGTACGAACAAATATCTATACCTGCATCTAAAACCATTTTTTTTAGGCTTTTCGTACCGAGAACATAAACTTTTTCAACATTCATTTTTTTTAAAAAACGTATAGTTGAATCAGTAGAAAGAATAACTTGGCTCTCTAAGACATTTAAGCCCAAACTCTCTAATCGTGTTACATAGTCAATTTTACTTTTAGAAGAGTTATTTGAGACATAAAAAATTTTCTTTCCGCTATTTTCTAGTTCTTTTATTGCCTCTACTGCACCATTTATCTTATTGTTTCCCACATAAACAGTGCCGTCCAGATCAAAACAATAGTACTCGTAATCAGTTACTTTTTTTTTTTCTGTGAAAATATTTCGTCCGAAAGAGCCAAATCATCGTAGTTATCAATTTCCACCCAAGATAAACCTTGAATATCAAATACACTGAATTGAAGTTCCTGTGATTGGAAAAGTCGTTGCATTGCAACTTCAGTCCAATCTTTCAGATTCTTATCAACATCTATAATTGTTTCCATCTCTTCAAAAAATCTTGTGCTAGATTTTTCTGAGAACTTGTAAAAGTCAATAGAGCATCCAGTAGCATTTTCTTTTTTAACTTGTTTTGAAATATCAGATATATTGCCAACTTCGTCTATTGTAACTTTCATTGACTCATCATTAAATAGCCCGACATCTACAGCAACTAAGTCCTTCCTTTCATCTGCAAGCATGTTAGCTATTAAACTCGATTCAACACTTAAGTCTGCGTTGTTTAAAATAAATGCTTTTCCTTTTACGTACTCTTTCGTTAAATAAAATGAATACATGTTGTTAGTATCTTCATATATATCATTCTCTATAATTTTTATTTTGAAATCTTTATTATGCTTTAAATACTCTTTTACTGCTTGCCCTTCGTAGCCAACTACAACAACTAGCTCCTTAATTCCCCCTTCTTTATAAGCATCAAGTTGATACTGGAGTATAGGTTTCCCGGCAGTAGTTACGAGACATTTAGGTTTATCATTCGTCATAGGACGTAATCTTGAACCTACGCCAGCTGCTAAAATCACACCAATCATTATCTAATCCTCAATTATTTTTTCGTTCATTTAAAGTGAAATTCATCATTTCAATTATAATATAGGCATTGTCTATATAAGAGCAAGGCAAAGCAGATTAACATTGTTAAATATAATTTTTAAAATTTCGTATTGACAACTAAAATCAATAAAAACTCTCGTCTCAGCTTATATTAGTTCGGTATAGAAATTAGCAGAAACAAGTCTCAACTATTATTTTTTCTAAATGCATACATGGCTAAAACAAATGCAATCCCACAGAGTCCTCCAAGTATTGTACCTAGCACACAAATTAATGCTCGTTTAGGTGCATCTTTAATTTCAGGTATCACTGCAGGATCGATAACTTTGAATACAAACTCTTCCTGTACTTCAGCTAACATCAAACTTTTAGTCTGTTCTTCAATCAGTTTGTAAAACGTACTTTGCATATCAGCTACTGCGGTTTTTTTCAACTGAGCATTTAAGTAAGCCAAGTTCTGTGAAGTTTCAGCAATTGTACGCTCACGCATTACTTGGTTGATATCTTCAATTAGCCAGTTGACCCACTGCTGAGCGATGTAAGGTGAGTAGTTTTTAACCGACACTGTATATAGGCCGCTCTCTTGATCCTGACTTACACTCAAAACCTCTTTACTGAACACTTCAAACGCTTCTTGTGCGGTTGGTGTTGAACCGCGTAAGCCTTTAGGTTCACGCAACCACTCTCCTGTGTCCGGGTTATAAAGCTCTTCATCTAAAATGAGCTTATTATTCTCTAAATCCCAATCTTTTGTCGCCATCAAGGGCACTAACAAATCGTGCTTGTTAATAAACGCTTCGACAAACTGACGAGACTTCATTACTTGTACAGCAAGATCCGTTTGAGAAGACTCTCCCGCGCCTAAGTTCACACCCGCTAGTGCCGCTAGTCCACCAAGTTGACCAGCCATTTTTGACAAGCCTCCACCATTCGAACTTTCAGCTGGTGCTAATAGAGCATCGGCTTTGTAGATGTTTGGTAGGCTTAGGGCGTAAAGTACTGCACCCACTGCAAAGACAAATGTTGTCGCAATGATGATCCACTTTCCTTTCCACAGAGCTTTGAATAGTTCACGCAAGTCGATTTCATCGTCACCATGGTGTGGGTTGGGCGGATATGGTAGGTAATTGGGGTTGGATTCTTTTTGTGGTTCCATTGGTCTTTAATCCTAAGCTCTGAGGTTCGTTATATTGAACTCAGAGATTGGTGAAATTTGATAGATTAATTTCACTTTCAACATTCAGCAACTAGATTCCTAGTCTCGCTTCGGCTCGCTGGAATGACAGGTTATTAAGGTGACTAATACCGTTAAGGTACTTTCAGCAATATTTATTGCATTAGATTAGTCGTACTAACTAGCGGAACTTATGTGACTTAAACATTCACATAAGCTCTCACTATTAATGAGTTTAAACCTTGGTCAACGGCTGAAAGTTACTTATTAATACCTTACTTCAGCGCGTTGATCGCTACACCTGTTTGGTAAAGGATCTGCGTGGCAGCAGTCCAAGTACTTAATGCATCGCGGTAGTCGGTATCAATTGGTACAACAATAGTATCGCCAGCTTTTAGCTCTTCATGATTGTTACCGAACCAGTAGCCTGATGTTGGTTTGTAAACCGACCCGTCTGCGCGTACAACGAAGATACGGTCTTCGTCTGCTTGTTTTTTAGCGCCGCCGGCTTTGTTTAGGTAATCATCTACGTCTAGCTTATTATCCAACAAGTACGTAATTGGAACTTGAACTTCGCCCATGATCGAAACCGTATTGCGGAAGGTTGGCACAAATAGGAAGTCACCATCTTCTAACATAAAGTCCGCAGAACGCTCCTCTTTTAGGATGCGATTAAGCTGTACGACCATACGTCCCAGAGCTTTGCTGCGACTTGCTTCTTCAACAAACTTTAATGTTTTGTCTGGGTCTGAGATCACCGAACCCATATTGCTGTCTGCACGGAAGGTTTTCTTCGCGGTTTCTGCTCGCATATCTGCGGCATATTGGTTTAATAGCTTTTGCTCTTTAAGACGTAAAGCCTCACGAGTAAAGATAGCCCCTTGCGGGTGTGCAAATTCGGTTAGACCACCAGCACGTTCAAGCAACTCGCCTAAGGTCTCGCCTTGACGGACAGTATAAGTACCAGGGAAGCGAACTTCGCCTTGCAACGTTACTGTGCTTTGCAGTTTGACATTTGGCTTCTCAAGAATGTTTAGGCGATCACGACCAGCAATAACGACATCGTCAGCAGAGCTACCCTTGATAGCTTGGCGTAAATCAATACGCTCAACATCAATAGAAGCGCGCTCATCTCTACTGTTTATTACTGTACGAGCTAACTCGGCGTTAATGGTGAATGCGTTATAAGTTAGACCACCAGCAGCTTCAATCAAGGTAGAAATCGTCATACGTGGGGTAATTGGGTAACGCCCTGGGTGTTTTACCTCACCGAAGACTTCAGCAATCTGCGGAGCCAAACCCAAACGCGATTGCTGTTGAAGCTGTAGCAAAACAGGAGCAAGTAACGTGCGGCGCGTATTTTGTTTTAATGCTTCAAAATCTTCTTTGGTAATTTCTTTGCCACGGAATATGATTTTCGGCTGTTCTGATTCTTCAGTTGAAGATTGCCCCTTCGACATATTGTCTGTCGCTGAAGATATTGCAACAAAAGAGCTCATAACTTCTTGCTCTTTTTGTTGGTCCAGCTCGGCTTTAAATTGTGCTTGCTCAAGCGTTTTCGCTTTCGTAACCGTATCTTGATCTGCAAGGGTATCTAAATCTTCATTGTTGAAACGGTTAAATACCAGCACTCGGTCACGTGAGTTTAGCTTTAGGTTATCTTTGCTGCTCGGCGAAAGAATCGCGTTAGCAAGATTTACTTGATAAACCTCGATGTCACGTTGTGGGTTAACCTCACGAACAACGACAGCATAGTTTACATCTGCAGTAGAATTAAATGAGGTATCAACGGATTGGAATAAGTCTGCGATTCGCAGACCGTTCTTCCACTCAATAAAGCCCGGATGACGAACATCACCTTCAATTTGTACGTAACGGGTCAGTTCTTCATTTTTCTTAAGCACATTAACCGCATCGCCATCTTTGACTTTAGTTTGCTGGTCATTTAATTGGCTAAAGTTCAGTGTTAATGCATCGCGAGCACCTTTAGCGGCGTAACGCTTCACTTCGATTTGATCGCTATAAGCGTTAGCCGTAAAACCGCCAGCCATTTGAATCGCTTGCTTATAGGTTTCACCTGGTTTGATTTCATAGATTGCCGGACGGTTTACTTCGCCATCAATCGAAATCGTGTTACCCAGTGCACCGATGAAGACCACATCACCTGGTAGCAAGCGGATATCGTTACGCGCATCACCTTTAAGTAACAGGTCATACATATCCAGTTTACGAATCACCTGACCATTACGCTTAAGTTGCACGTCACGCAGGGCACCACTCTCACTAAAGCCACCACTATAGTAAATCGCTTGAGAGATTGTGGTTAGTGCACTAACCGTGTAAGCACCTGGCTTGAAGGCATCACCCATAACAAAAACTTGCATGGTACGCATTTCACCTAACGAAATATCACTGCGAACCCCGATCATTTGCTCTTTTACACGCTGATTTAGAGAATCGCGCACGTCAGGGAATGTCATGCCGGCTACTTGAACAGGACCAAGAGAAGGAAAATTAATGATACCAGCGCGATTAACGCGAAGGCGATGCGTCGTGTTCTCTTTACCAAACAGTTGGATAACGATTTCATCACCAGCTCCTACCGTGTAGTCAGCCGGAACAGGCACGTCACTAATTGGTGCAAATGTCGTCGGTGAACCCGCAAATAAATCTAAACCAAAACGCTTTAGACCTTGTTCGTCTTTTTCTGAATCGTTTACTTTTGCTTCAGTCGCGCTGCTAACAGGCGGACGTTGCTCAATCACTTGAGGGTTTTGGTAATTACTTGGCTGAGAAGATGCGCCGGATGGAATAGAGATGCCATACTTACTCGCCAGTGCTTGTTGCTGATCAGCTGGTAAGTTCTGAAACATCTGAATTTGTTCTGGGGTTGGAGTCTGCGCAATAGTAAGCGGCGCAAATAGGCTTGCCAGAATGCAAGCACCTATCGAGAAATATCCTTTGAGCATGATAATTCGCTATTTAAAGTCAGGAGTTAAAAATCCTAGCCACAAAACTAGGCACTAGGTCTTTAATTAAAATCGGTGTTGAAAGCCAAGAGTAATTGCGTTCAAGCGAACCTGATCTTCAGATGTGCTATCTACGAACTCAAAGACAACCGCATTCTGCTTGTCCAAAGCATAATGCATACCCAAGCCAAAGCTAAAACCTTGATCTTTATTAGAGCCTACATTTTGTTGGTCGATCTGGACACTAGAATAACCGGCAAGTCCGTAAAGTGCTACACGCTCGGAGACAGGCATATTCAACTTAATAAAACCACTCGCAAGACTATCTAGTGCAAGTCCGCTATCTCGTTGTACAGAAGTTCCGTAACGTGCTTCAAAAGCGAGGTAATCATTGAAGAAGTAACCAGCTTGCGCTTGAAGAAGGAAAGGGTTTCCCTCGGTTACTGGAGAAGAGGAATGATGAAATTCAGCGTTAGAGTAACTTACTAACGCACCAGCATAAAAATCTGCTGAGGCAGAAAATGAGCACAAGCCTAAGCTGATTGCACTCAACGCCCCTAGCCATGGTCGTTTATTAATCACGTAAGTGTTCCTTGGGTGTCGACTGACCGCTGCACATTATGAACGACGCGCGCAGTGAATGTCTGTTAACTTTTGTCAATTTCGCTTGTGCGTTTACACGCTACCGCCCGGCGGCATTACGCGTTAGCCACTGTTCGCTGATTCCCGATCCACTCGGTTTATTGATATAAATATTCTTTTTAAGCCTCACTTTTGCGACTAACCGTTCAAAAAAACAATCTTTTATAAACGCAACACAAAAGCCGGCAAATTATGCATGTATTAGCGCAAAACGGCAAGGGGGGCAAAAGCGTCTCAGATTTCCGTTTATGGTTCGTAAATTCTCACGAATGAGAAAAACACCGGCTGTCAGCCGCTTAAAACAGAACACCATTACGGATGCATTGAATAAAAAATGTGAACGTCTGCGTAAACTCAGAGGTGGCTTGAAGTAACACAGTAAAAATAAGCATTTTGATTAAATACAACTATCAAACCTAAGCAATTCACTATTCTCAATTCTCAGTCTTGCAACAATTTTTCTTTAACGTTAGGTAAATTCACATAGGAAACTGTTTACATGCTGATTGTTTTTTAACTAAAATGAATAATGGTATGTTCTAAACAGACCAAACATCGATGTTTTAAAATCTGAAATACAAGGATTAATAATGAAGAACACAGCTCTAGCTATTCTTATGGCTCTAAGCGCATCAACTGCATTTGCAGCTGAAGAAGCAGGTTCTGCTGGTGCAGCATCTGCGTCTGCAACTGGTACAACTGCAGTAGCGGTAGGTGCAGCAGCAGCAGTAACTGTAGTAGCGGTTGCAGCGTCAGACAGCGATTCAACTTCTACTTCTACTTCTACTTCTACTTCTACTTCTACTTCACTAACTAAATAATTTTTTAGTTTCGTAGATATTGAAACAATCGCCCTGATCTATTCAGGGCGATTTCATTTGTAATGAGGGAATGATGAACACTCTTCTATCGCAAAAATGGATGCGCTTACTTATTGCCCTACCATTACTGAGCTCAATCTTTGGCTGTACACAAAAATTCAATGACGTATCCGCTACCGTCCAAGAAGCCTATGGTAACTACATCGATGTTGAACTAACACCAGAAGAAATTGAAGCAGTTCCTTATGCCAGTGCTTACCTGAAAATAGGCAACCAAAAACAGGTTTTTGTAGTGTTAGCCTTCGCCGAGCCAAATCCATTAACCGGTAATACCCAACTAAAGTGGGTCAGTGCAGACAAAGCAATGGTAGTAACAGAGAACGGACATATTGTTAAAACCATTGGTTTACAAACAACCAATCTAGCGGGTATTTATGGCAACGTTCCTGCCTACTCAGCGCCCTCTATGCAATATTTTCTTTCTTACGATTGGGCTGACAAATACCGTTATGGGTTCCCGGCTAAAGTCCAACGTTCTCGTCAAGGTAAAGAAACCGTCATAACCCCTATTTCTTCTACCTCTACTGATGTTTATACCGAGGTTGTAACGTTTACCAGCTTAGAAAAAACTGTAGAAAACCAATACTGGGTAAACGGTAAAGGAGAAGTAGTGAAAACACGTCAACACTTAGGTCCAAACATGGTGCCTATTGAATTGACGATTCTGAAAGGGTACAGCAAATCATGAATAAGCGACTGCTATCTTTATTAAGCCTAAGTTTAACGGCAACGATTCTGGCGACACCGACTACCGTTCAAGCTCAAAATCACACCTCACCACCGCTCAATATAGAACTTGTCGGAACGGGCAAAGCATTGCAATTCCAACACGCGGCACGTTTAGAGAGCGTACTTAAGCATGCACAAAAACAACAAGTCGCCCTGCAATACCCTTTAGCTCTGACTCTATTTGATAACGCCGAAACCGCAGTGCAAGAAAGTACTGCCTTAAAGAATTCGGTGTTAAACCAAATGATTCAACATAATTTAGTTGCGCACCCATTTTACAAGTTTATCCAGCATAGCCAGTTTGCACCTCGCGTGCTGTCGGCCATTGATATTGATCACATCCGTCTGGATAAATTTGATAACCCTCTTTTACAAGGTCAACTTGCGTTAAGTGCACCAAAACGTGAAGAAAAAGTGTTGTATGTGGGTAACTTGGAAAAAGTCTACGCGGTAGAAAACCAAGCGGGTGTCGCTCTGCATGAACAGATCGATAATCTACGTTCAAGTGATATTGATGAGCTTGCCTATCCGCCAATCCTAATTTATCCGGATGGCAAAATCGTTCATCCTCACCATGGCAGTTGGTTAACCACTCAATATTACTTGCCACCACTTACCGTGGTGTACATCCCATTTGATGAGTTCGAAACATCACAAATGGATAAAGACATTGTCGCTCTGCTTGCACAACGTAAACCAACCTCATCGAAGAACTAAACATGAACCTGATCAGAACCAGTTTATCCCTTTCTTTAATGGGTCCAGCGTTGGTGTGGGCTCAAGACATGCCTTTCGAAGCACCGCCATTGCAACCATCACAAATGGACTTTGGTGGTGTCGGCTTAATGCAGATGCCTACAGGTCGTATGGCACCTGAAGGCGAGTTTAACTTTGCTGTTACCGGTAGCGACGAGTACCTATTTTACAATGTGACTTTGCAAGTGATGCCATGGCTAGAAACGACCATTCGTTACACCATGGTGAACGATCTTTTCTACAGTAACGATCCGAGCTTTTCGGGTGATACCAAGTACACCGACAAGGGAATCGACTTTAAAGTTCGACTTTTGCAAGAGTCAGAGTACTTGCCAGAGCTTTCTGTGGGTGTGCGTGACTTTGCAGGTACCGGTCTTTTTGATGGTGAGTTTGTTGCTGCGACAAAGCGTTACTCTAACCCAAACCTTGGTACCTTTGATTTCACTTTAGGCATGGGCTGGGGCTACTTAGGTACGCGCGACAACATCAGCAACCCAGCTTGTAAGCTATCCGATAGTTTTTGCCAAAGACCAAGCGATAGCGTTTCCACTGGTGGGACAACAAATGCAGACCGTTTCTTCAAAGGTCCTGCTGCACTCTTTGGTGGTGTCGAGTATCAAACTTTGCACGCGCCACTGCGATTTAAGCTTGAATACGACAGCAACGATTACAGCGAAGATTTCCCTGTAGTACGTGGTGGTGTAAACATGACACCTCATACGCCTTGGAACTTTGGTGTTCTATATCGTTTAGGACATATGGCAGATTTGCGCTTGAGCTACGAGCGCGGCGATACGTTAGTTGCTGGCGTGAGTCTTTACACTAACTTCAATGATATGCCGTCTTTCTGGCGTGATACACCAACACCAGAAGTTGAAGACAAGCAACCAGAACAACTGTCTGATGTAGATTGGGAACGTGTTACCGAGGAGCTGGATAAGATTGCTGGCTACCAAAATACCCAACTCTATGTTGAAGATAATACCGTTTCGGTTGTTGGCGAGCAGAAAAAGTATCGTGATCGCAATGAAGCTCATGAAAAAGCGGCGGCAGTCCTTTATAACGAAATGCCAGACAACATTGATACCTTTACTATCAATGAACGCAGTCGTGGTCTGCTCGGCGATCAAACGGTTATCTCCAAAGAGAAATACCGTGACTTTGCAGAAGTTAACTACATCAATCCAAATATCGAAGATGCAACATCAACCTCGAGCGATAAACCGCAAGGTAAACCTGCTTACGATGGTTTTGAGCGCTTTGATTGGGGCTTCTCTCCAAAACTGGCTCAGACCTTAGGCAACCCAGAAGAGTTCTATCTGTTCAGTGTCGGTTTAAGTGGCAGCGCGTCTTACTGGCTGACAGATAACCTAGAAATTGGTGGCTCGCTATACTGGGATTGGTACAACAACTACGACAAGTTTAACTACGTTACCCCACCAGACGGCACTTCGATTCCTCGTGTACGTACCATGTTCCGCGCTTATCAAAATGAACATGCTGTAACCATGTCAAACTTACAATTGACTTGGTTCCAAGAGTATTCAGATACCATGGACCAGCAATTCTACGCGGGTTATCTGGAGAGCATGTTTGCTGGAGTCGGTACCGAGTTTCTTTACCGTCCACAAGGAGCTAACTGGGCGATTGGCGCTGACGTCAACGTAATTTCTCAACGTGATCCACAAAGTTACTTCGGTGTTTACGATGAGAAATGGCAAAACGTGCCAGAATATGGACGTCCGTTCCAGGTTATTGATAAAGGCTTCACTGGTTTTGTATCTGGTTACTACTACCCTCAATGGGAATTCCTACAAGATTTGATGATCCAAGTCGATGTTGGTCAGTTCCTAGCTGGTGATGTTGGTACACAAATCAACGTTTCTAAGCAATTCAAGAGTGGCGTAATTGCTGGTGCCTTTGCGTCATTTACAGACTTGTCTGCGGATGAATTTGGTGAAGGTAGCTTTACCAAAGGTTTCTACTTGTCGATTCCATTTGACATCATGACCGTTAAGCCGAGCAACAATCGTGCGAACTTTAGTTGGCAGCCTCTTACTCGTGACGGAGGACAGAAACTCGGACGTAAATACAGCTTGATTGAGTTGACCGATGAGCGAAATCCTTGGTATCAAAGGCCTAACCGTTCGGATGTGGAATAATAAAGTAATCAAGGGAGCTGCGGCTCCCTTTTTCATATCTAGATACAGAGTCATAGAAGACTCAAACCTATCTTCCTGCTTCCAATAGCGCTACTTTTCGTTTCTTGCTAGAATTCCTGAGAAAATTTTAATCTATGGTGGAAGTTCTATGATCATCGTAACTGGTGGCGCTGGCATGATCGGCAGCAACATTGTTAAAGCACTAAACGGAGCTGGTATTAACGATATCCTGATTGTCGACAACCTAAAAAATGGCAAAAAGTTTAAGAACTTAGTTGATCTGGACATCACAGATTACATGGATCGTGACGACTTTCTGACCCAAATTATGGCGGGCGATGATTTTGGTCCGATTGAGGCAATTTTCCACGAAGGTGCTTGTTCTGCAACGACCGAGTGGGATGGTAAGTACATGATGTTAAACAATTACGAGTACTCTAAAGAGCTGCTTCATTACTGTTTAGATCGCGAGATTCCATTCCTATACGCTTCTTCAGCAGCCACTTACGGCGATACAGATACTTTCGTTGAAGAACGCGAATACGAAGGCGCACTGAATGTATACGGTTACTCGAAACAGCAGTTTGATAACTACGTTCGTCGCCTATGGCAAGACGCTGAAGAACATGGTGAGACCCTTTCTCAAATCACCGGCTTCCGCTACTTCAACGTATATGGCCCACGTGAAGACCACAAAGGTAGCATGGCATCAGTTGCGTTCCACCTAAACAACCAACTTAACGCAGGTGAAAATCCTAAATTGTTCGCGGGCAGCGAATCATTCAAACGCGACTTCGTTTACGTTGGTGATGTCTGTAAAGTAAACCTGTGGTTCTTAGAAAACGGCGTATCAGGCATTTTTAACTGTGGTACTGGCCGTGCTGAATCTTTTGAAGAGGTAGCAAAAGCAGTTATCAAGCATCATGGCAAAGGCCAAATTGAAACCATCCCATTCCCTGAGCACCTAAAAGGCGCTTACCAAGAATTCACACAAGCGGATCTGACCAAACTGCGCACCGCAGGCTGTGATGTTGAATTCAAGACAGTTGCAGAAGGCGTTGCCGAATACTTGACTATCCAAAACAGTTAAGCACCACAAGGTGGTAGAACCATAACCTGCCACCTTTACTCAAATGCAATAGCCTGTATCATTCCTAACTATCTTTTTTCTCATTTAAACCACTTCGCCCGTACACGAATAGGTAACTAGACACGCCATGACCATAAAACGTGATGACTTCGACCCTAAAGCATATAACCCTGAGTTTAAGCGCCACTTTCTGTCGCCTAAGTACTGGGGCACGTGGTTAGGTGTTCTCTTATTTTTACCGTTATCATTAATGCCTCTGGGTTTACAAAAGTGGTTGGCGAAAACCATAGCCAAAAAACTGTCGAAATCCCACAAGGGGCCAGCTCACCGAGCGAGGGTTAACTTTGAGCTGTGTTTTCCGGAAAAGTCGTTCCAAGAACGTGAAGCTTTGATAGAAAAAACACTCTACACAGCAGCCATGTTCTTTTTTCGCTTCGGGTTACTAAGTTTACGCTCACCAAAATGGCTTCAGAACCGTTGCCAAATTCGCGGCCTAGACATTTTACGACAGCACATTGATAACAACGAAAATGTGATTTTAATGGTTCCCCACTCTTGGGCAATTGATGTGCCTGCTATCTTGCTCGCGTCAATGGGAATGCCAGTTTCTGCAATGGCGAAGAAACAAAAGAATGATGTTGCTGACTGGCTGATGCACAAGCAAAGAGTCCAATACGGTGGCCGTGTTTATGAACGCTCAGGTGGCATTAAGCCTTTTCTGAAATCCATTCGAGATGGCTATGTAGGGTATTATCTACCTGATCAAGATCACGGCCCAGAGCATAGTGTGTTTGTGGATTTTTTTGCAACACGTAAAGCAACGCTACCTGGTTTAGGCAAAATTGCGAAACTATCACGCTCAAAAGTACTGCCTCTATTTGCGTCGATGAACACTGAAGATGGTACGTTTGATATTGAGATTTTACCAGCGTTTGAGCTGGATAAAGGCGAAGAGCAAGACGCTCGTACCTGTAATGAAGCCATTGAATATTTTGTCGGTGATAAACCCGAACAATATATGTGGGTACTACAGTTGCTGCACTCTCAAGAAGACGGCAATAACTATTACAATTTGTTTAAACCAAGATATAACAGCGACTGGAAAGTGCAGTGAAAGTATTTGTCGTAAGCTTGGCTCGATCGCTAGATCGCCGAGAACGTATTGAAGAAAAGTTAAAACAACAAGGCATTACGTTTGAATTTTTTGATGCCGTAGATGGCTCTGTTGACCGTTTTCTTCATTCAGAAAAAAGTCGTCCTACCATTACTCTACGCCGCAAAGGGTATCAATTAAAAACCAGTGAAGTCGCCTGTTTTGCAAGCCATTACGAGTTGTGGGTTCGCTGTGTTGAGCTTGATGAACCGATCGTCATCTTAGAAGACAACGTCGACCCCGTAGAAGGGCTGAAGCAAGCACTCGAACATACCCTTCCATTGACTTCTAATTATGACTACATCAAGTTGTCTGCCACTCAGAAGCGTGTATTCACCCCAATCGTACCTATTGATGATAATCATATGTTAGGGGGATACTCAGCAGGCACTTGTGGTACCACCGCTTATATCGTCACACCTAAAGCAGCCTCAAAGTTTGTTATGCATGCTCAAGAGTTTATTGAACCAGTCGATGACTACATGGAAAAACCATGGAGACATGGTGTTCAAGTTTACAGCGTGTCTCCAGATCTCTTTACTAGAGCAGAGATTGCTTCGACGATTGGTGGTAAAAGAAAAGATAAATCCAAAATGACTCTTGCGAATAAAATATACGCTGAACTTTTTAGAACTTATGAGTCAATTTTGAAATTCCTATACTGGAAAAACAAAGCATGAAGATTTTAGTCATTGGCCCTGCATGGGTCGGCGATATGGTAATGTCGCAATCGTTATATATTGTATTAAAGCAACGCCATCCAGATAGCCAAATTGACGTTATCGCTCCAGGATGGTGTAAACCGATTCTTGAGCGTATGCCAGAAATCCATCAAGCGATTGAAATGCCTATCGGTCATGGTGAGTTTAACTTATTAGGCCGCAGGGAAATTGGCAAATCATTACGTGAAAAGCAATATGACCACGCCTATATCTTGCCTAAATCAGCGAAATCAGCACTGATCCCATGGTTTGCCAACATTCCTCTTCGTACTGGCTGGAAGGGAGAAATGCGCTATGGTTTATTGAATGACTTACGCCCTAACATGAAGTCTTTTCAGTATATGGTAGAGCGCTATGTAGCGTTAGCTTATCCAAAAGCAGAAATGGTGGATTCTAACTCTCTTGGCGGGCTTGAAACTTTACCTCGCCCACGCCTTGCAATCAACGAAGCAGAGCAACAAGCCACGATCAAAAAGTTCAACTTAGCCCAAGACCAACCAATTATTGGACTGTGCCCAGGAGCAGAGTTTGGTCCTGCCAAAAAATGGCCCGAAACACACTACGCTGAAGTTGCGACGCAAATGGCTCATTCTGGACATCAAATCTGGTTGTTTGGTTCTCAAAAGGACTTAGAGACTTGTAACAATATTCGCGCACTTGTTCCGACGCAATTCCATGAGCACATTCATGTTCTGGCAGGCCAAACCAGCTTAATTGAAGCAGTCGATCTCCTTGCTGCATGTAAGACTGTTGTCGCGAATGACTCAGGCTTAATGCATGTGGCAGCTGCGGTTGGTTGTAATGTTGTTGCCGTTTATGGCTCAACTTCACCGAAGTACACCCCCCCACTCGCAGAAAAAGTGGAGATTGTTCATACCGATATTGATTGTCGCCCTTGTTTCCAACGTGAATGTCAATACAAACACCTTAAGTGCTTGACAGAACTTTCGCCTAAGCAAGTGCTAGATAGCATCCAAAAACTTGACGCCATTACGATAAGCTCATGTTAGTTCGTATTGTTTATACCTTACTACTCGCTCTAGCGTCACCGCTGCTTTTATTTGGTTTGTACAAGAGCAAACCAAATAAGCCTAAGTTCGGCTCTCGCTGGAAAGAGCACTTTGGCATAACTCCCAAGCTAAAAAGCAACGACAAACCTATTTGGATACATGCCGTATCTGTTGGTGAAAGCATAGCAGCAACACCTTTAATTAAAGCCCTTAAGGAACAAAACCCCGAACAATCTATTCTAGTTACTACAACAACAAGTACCGGAGCTGAACAGATTGCTAAGTTGGGTGATTTAATTGAACACCGCTATATGCCAATTGACTTTGGTTTTGCTATCAAAGGTTTTCTTAAATCAGTACAACCAAAACAAATGTTGATCATTGAGACTGAGCTGTGGCCAAACACGCTTCACCATGTTTACAAAGCGGGTATCCCTATAACAGTCGTGAATGCTCGCCTATCTGAAAAATCGTGTCAGAACTACGCCAAAATACAGCGGCTTTTTAACCAGCTTCATCCATGCCTAACTCAAGTACTCTGCCAAACGGATTCAGATGCAGAGCGCTTCGAACGCTTAGGCGTTGAGAAAAAGAAACTATCCGTTACTGGCTCGATTAAGTTCGATATTCAAATATCAGAGCAAGTGAAACAGCAAGGACAGCAGCTTCGAGCCCAACTTGGAAACGATCGTCCGATTTGGATTGCAGCTAGCACCCACAAAGGCGAGGACGAACAGGTATTAGATGCACATAGACAAGTTTTAAAATCTCATCCAAATGCTTTACTCGTTTTGGTTCCTCGCCATCCAGAACGATTTGATGATGTATTCACGCTTTGCCAACAGCAAGGCTTTAACACTGTGCGTCGCACTTCAACTCATGCAGTAGAGACGAATACTCAAGTATATCTCGGCGATACTATGGGTGAGATGCTAACGTTGATGGGTACAGCGGACATCTGCTTTATGGGCGGTAGCCTAATTGGAGATAAGGTTGGTGGGCACAATGTGCTAGAGCCTGCCATGTTAGAAAAAGTCATAATCACTGGCCCTAGCTATTTCAACTTTAAGGAGATTGTTGAAAACTTACTAGCTGTGGATGGTATCTTAATTGTGCCAGACTCAACGACCCTTGCCCTAAGGACTACAGAGATCATTTCTCAACAAGATAAATATTTACTCCGAGCTTTGCATGCTAATAAATGGGCCTCATCCAATCAAGGCGCTCTAAACCGAACAATGAGCTCACTCCCACAAAGTGATAAGTAATAACTTAATAATTAGTTTGATAAATACCTCACTTTTACTATTAAGCTTGTATGTTTTACTGTACTAAGCACATTACCTGTTTAACTTAAAAAGAATATCCATTATGCAAAAAATTTTAGACTGTACTCTTCGCGATGGTGGCTACTATAATCACTGGGACTTTTCACCAGAAGTCGTTGACGCTTACCTCACTGCAGTTGCAAAAGCTAAAATTGATTATGTTGAATTAGGGCTTCGTAATTATCCTAAATCTGTTTACAGTGGTCCATTTGCTTATACGACTGAAGAGTTTCTAAACACGCTACACCTACCGAAAGGTCCGACATATGGCGTAATGGTTGATGCAAAAACTTTGCTAGATGCGGGTAAGCCTGTTGAAGCTGCCATCAATGATCTTTTTGTACCAGCACAAGAAAGTAAAGTTGATCTCGTTCGTATCGCGGCACATTTCAATGAAGCAGAGCAGTGTGAAAGCATGATTAAAGCTTTCAAAGAAATGGGGTATATCGTTGGCCTAAATCTGATGCAAGCGGGCGGAAAACCATCCCAAGTTATTGCGGAAAAGGTACAGGCGGTAGCAAAAGCAACCCCTGATGTTATCTATTTTGCTGACTCTCTCGGAAATATGGATGGTGCAGAAGTCACTCGCATTGCCGAAATTGTAAAGCAAAACTGGGATGGCGACATTGGTATCCACACCCATAACAACATGGGTCAAGCAATGTCCAATACGATGACTGCTCGTTCGAATGGTGTTACATGGTTGGATGTGACCGTTACCGGAATGGGACGAGGCGCTGGGAATGCCCAGACCGAAAACCTGCTCGCCGAACTTGATGGACTAGATAAATACTTGCCAACAGCAATATATGAACTAGTTATTCGCCATTTTGAGCCAATGCAAAGAAGATACGGTTGGGGCTCAAGCCTTCTATATTACTTGGGGGCCAAAAACGATATTCACCCAACTTACATCCAGAATATGCTTTCAAATCCTAATTACGGAACAGAAGAAATTGTTGGTGCTATCGAGCATTTAAAAAAGCTAGAAGGTACAACAAGCTATAATGGTGATGTCTTAGAAGAAGCGCTTACTGTAGGGAAAATAAGCCAACCGACTGAAAGCCAATCAGATCTATCAGGTATCTTTTCAGGAAAAGAAGTCTTACTGGTCACTAATACGCCCAATACGGCAACACATAGAGTCGCGATCGAAACATACATTAAAACTCGAAAGCCTATCGTAATTGGCATCAATACAAAGCATGAGATTGACACTGAGCTTTTCGATTACTTTGCTGTATCTCATAACTCTAAATACTTGTCAGAAAGCAGCCATTACTCAGAGGTAGCCAAACCCGTATTTTTGCCAAAGAACCGCTTTGACGAAGACGAGCTAAGTAAATTTAGTAATATTTCTATGATTGATTACAGTAGCACCATAGAGAAGGATACTCTCACCGCCCATAAAAACTACTGTACACTACCGTATGATAATACCGCTGCATATGCGTTATGTATCGCTTTTATAGGTCAAGCGCAGAAGATATCTCTCGTTGGGTTTGATGGTTATGATGTGACTGACCGACGCCAAATGGAAATGAATGAGATCTTTAGCATGGTTAGTCAACAGTTTGGAAGTACATCAATTCAAGCGTTAACCCCAACCACTTATCCAGTAAAAGCAGGGTCTATTTATGCACCCGCTATTTAATGGCTATGATACTGTTATTTTTGACTGCGATGGCGTGATCCTAGACTCAAATAACCTCAAAATTGATGCCATGCGTAATGCTTTACGCATGGCCCAAGTATCAGAGCTCGAAATAGACAATTGTTGCAATTACTTTAAAGCTAATTTTGGCAAATCGCGTTTTCATCATGTGAGTTACTTTGTTGAACATTTCATCCTAAATACAGATGAAGCATTGTACGAACGTATACTAAGCTTCTACTCAAAGCAGTGTGAAGAGCTATACATGGAAGCTCAACTAACGCCTAATTTTATTGCAGCAATTACAGATTGCCCAGCCAAACTCTATGTAGCGAGTGGATCTGCTCAAGACGAATTACGAGAAGTATTTGTTAAAAGAAAGCTGGCGCAATATTTTACGTTAATTCTAGGATCACCTACCGCGAAAGCAGATAACGTTGCAACCATCCTAAAGGAGTCTTCAGGCACGGCTCTAATGATCGGTGACGCATTATCAGACTTTCACGCAGCCAAAGAGAATAATATTGATTTTCTTGGCTATCTTCCTTTTTCAAATGTAAAAGAAGAGCTTGAAAGCTTATCAAAAAGTGAAGGTTTCAATATTCTAAGGAGTTGGTAAGCATGAGTGTCCATGTCTTTTTACCATGCCGAAAAGGCAGTGAACGTATCCCAAACAAAAACACCAAAGACTTTGCTGGTGTAAAAGGTGGGTTGCTAAAAATCAAACTGGATCAGTTAATCAATATAACTGATCTAGATTCGATAGTCGTATCTTCAAACGACGACGTTGTTCTAGAGTTTGCTTCAACATATAAAGATTCTCGCATACGAATAGATGAACGCCCAGATCACTTAGGCTCAAGTTCAACAAGCACTGATGATCTTATTAGATACGTTCCTTCGATTATTACTACAGGTCACGTACTTTGGACTCATGTAACCTCGCCTTTCCTCGATGAATCCGGTTATCGTGCAATTCTAAAACAATATCTCGCGAGCCTCTCTGAAGGATATGATTCATTAATGACAGTCAAAGAGCTACGAGGTTTTATTTGGAATAAAGACAGACCGATTAGCTACGATCGTAATATAGAAAAATGGCCAAGAACTCAGACGATTGAACCTTTGTATGAAATCGATAGCTCAGTCTTTTTAAATAGCGTCGAAAACTACAAAAAACTAAATGACCGAATTGGACTAAAGCCTTCTATGTACATACAGGATGCAGAGAGCTCAATTGATATAGATTGGCCAGAAGACTTTACTTTCGCTGAATCTATGTGGTTACAGAAAAATAAATGATCATCGGTAAATAGACATTACAATTGTAGCGTCTATTTACCTGTCATTTCATCGTCTAGGATAAGCATCGATCATAGAGAAACTAGACCTATTCACGATTTTTACCCCTTTGAGCTCAGCCCATTTATTTAACAATTGATGTGCATAAAACGTCAAGAAAGTTAATCGCATCAAGTCCGTCATATTAAAAGGTTTGACCTTTTGAGGATTTTCTAGGAGCGGCAACTTCTCTTCTTTTCCATAGAAATGCTTGTAGACCATATAAAGCCGGTTGCTCTCTTGATCAACATGGACATCATTATGGAAGCTCATATCCGCTCCAAATATTTCCACTGAATCATATTCACATAGAATTGCTACATACACAGCAAAGATAAGCACATTGACAGCTGGAGGTGCGACGATACCAGAAGATAGTGCCATTGGGCCATATTTAATATTAGTTACATTACTAGGAATTGCTCGCAGCACTTTTATCGCTATGTTGCTGTTTTTGATATTGCCTTGAATGAACTCTCTGTCAGCAAAGTCAGGAATAATCAATTGCATTTCCCAAGACACAAGTTCATTTAGATCTTTAAACAATTTATCTCTTTTTTCCACCAGAGAGCTATGGGTGGTTTCATCCCAGAAATAGCTATCAATTAAAATATATTTATTAGGTTTCAACGCCGTAAAATGCTCAGACTCTGAGAAATGATTAACAGCAATCACATCACTATCTGTACCAATACTATTAATATCTGACTTTAAGGATGGTCCATTACCTAAAACCGTACATTTCTCATGTGTACGATAAAAGTCTTTAGGTGAATCAGTGCTTTTATCGCTTCGCTTTTTGAATGAACGGAAAGTTGAAGAAAAATGCCTCTTCATACTTATCGATTGCTTTATATTTTTAATTTTATTCATCTTAACCTACGCAAAACTTTTAAAACCGTTCGATAATCCAGCGTTTTAACAAAATAACAAATCGCTTCGCTGTACAAAGCAGACTTTGATTGTGAAAGTGATGCCATAAACTCAGCGGTACACATACGCTTTTTAATCGCACTCACAACTTTAGTGGCGTTTTTACTCTCTGCATCTCGCAAGTTCATTTTGAGATCTTGCAGTTCACGCTGAGCATTAATTACTGTGTTGTCATACCTTTCTTCACGTGTTTCTTTTGCGAACGTTGATATGCCACCCAATCGATATTGGATCCATTTTTTGTTTTCATGATGAATACCATTTAACAAAAAGGCTCGAAGGACATTGATGCGATCTTCATTGATGATGTCTTTGTTGTAAGGAGCAAACTCGTTCAGTACATCAGAGGTAAAAGCGGCGCAACAACCATCTACTGCACACTTTCTATTAATAATATTTTCGAGTGTGTACGGCTTTGTATTTTGCTTAATCGATTCAAATGACTCAATAACATCGCCTTGCTCAGAAATTTTGTCGTAACCACCAATAATTAAGCTTGGTTTGCCATTTTTCAACCAGGCTTCATAAGTTTCCTCAACTCGGCTCGGCATCGCTATATCATCGCCAGCTTGTACAATAATAAGCTTATTTTGGTATTGCCCCCGCAAAGAGTTGATTTGGCTAACTAAACCAACATTTTGCTTATTGTGGCGATATTCAATATTTAATCCTTTAGGCGCAAACTCTAAAAGCGATAGAATTATTTTATGACTATCATCAGGTGAACAGTCATCCAAGATCAATAATTGGCTTGGCCACACGGTCTGGTTCAATGCCGCTGGCAATGTTTTCTCAAGATAACGAGATTGTTTATAACAAAAGAAGACATAAACCACGTCTTCTAATACTTGCACATGCTCTTGTGTCATTACTCAACCTTAAAAGAGTTGATTGCATCGACTACTTTTTGACTCTCATCTTCACTCAAGTAGGACGACATTGGCAATGACAGCACCTCATTTTGTAACTGCTCAGTCAACGCTAATGACAGATGACCAAACTCTTTATAAGCCTGCTGTTTATGCGGCGCTATCGGGTAATGTACTTGTGTTTGAATACCATGCTCTGATAAATGCTTAACCAATGCATCTCGGTGTGAAGTTCGCACCACAAACAAATGCCATACATGTGCCTCAGGCTCTGTCACTTCCGGCAAGATAATATTCGGGTTGTTGATTTCGCGTAAGTAAAATGCCGCCAACTCCTGACGCGCTTTCGTCTGCGCTGGAAGGTAGTTCAGTTTCACTGACAACATCGCCGACTGAATTTCATCCAAACGACTGTTCAATCCTTGATAAAGATTCTGGTATTTAACATGTGAACCGTAGTTTCGAAGGGCACGCAAGGTTTCGGCAAGCTCTTCATCGTTGGTCGTAATCGCGCCACCATCACCCAATGCACCTAGGTTTTTACCCGGATAGAAGCTAAAGCCTGAGGCGTCACCCCATGCTCCAGACTTCTTACCATCAAGTGTCGCACCATGAGACTGGGCGCTGTCTTCCAACACGAGAAGATTGTGTTTTGTTGCCAACGCCATAATCGCTGGCATATCGGCCAACTGGCCGTACAGGTGCACCGGCAAAATGACTTTCGTCTTTTCTGTAATCGCCGCTTCAATCGCTTCAGGACTGATATTGTGCGTCTGCTCATCCGGCTCCACAAACACCGGAACCAAGTCCGCTTCGGTGACGGCCAGTACCGACGCGATATAGGTGTTACCCGGTACGATAACTTCATCACCCTTGTTTATTTTGCCTAGTTCTCGCCAAGCCTTTAGCGTCAGTGTTAAAGCATCTAAGCCATTCGCAACGCCTACACAGTGTTTAACACCACAGTAGTCAGCAAATGCTTGTTCAAACTGTTCCGTTTCCTTGCCAAGGATATACCAGCCAGATTCAATCACGCGTGCACAGGCTTGTTTCAATTCGTCTTCGTACTCGGCATTTAAGCGCTTTAGCTCTAAAAAATTAACGTTCATTATCTACCTAGGATTTTTTCACACTTCAATTTCATTGGCTCAATATCTGACGGGTATATTTCATAAAGATAATCCAAGTCTGTATCGCCAACGAGTCGAGCACCGAACTTTTCATGGAATTTATTTACCGCATGGTTATCTTTGCGAACATCGAAGTGGCATTTTTCAAAACCCAACACATCAAAGCCAAACTGATAAACTAAAAGAGCACTTTCGAGGGCAGCGTAACGTGTTTTTTCATGATTCAGGATCCAACTTCCCCAACAAAAAGAGACACCTTTAAAGTCGTAAAGTCTAACTGTTCCGCATTTGGTTCCATCTAGCCTCTCTATAATGAAGTAAAACTGCTTCTTTTGTTGCTCGTCCTCTTTATACGCTCTTATCCATAATCTTTGTGCTTCAACACTCGTATCGCATTTAGACAAGTGTGTATTGTATTTTTCATCACCTCGAAGCCGAGTTATAAACTCTGCATCATCTTCTTGAACAAGGCGAAGTTGTATTGTCTTACTTTTCAACATGTTTTTTTTACCACATTCAAAAATTCAGCATAATCGCGTATGTAATCGGCTTCATTATACAATTCACTAGCGACAACCATTAGTACACAATCTTCAGAAAAGTCGTGCATCTCACGCCATTTTAAGCCTTTGATATGCAGTCCTACATCAGGAGAGGAAAGCGTCACTGTCTCTTTCGTGGTACCATCATCAATGACGAAAGTCACGCTACCTTTCATGCAGATAGCGACTTGCTCTAAGTCGTAATGTGCATGAAAGCCCCTCGCTAAACCGCTTTGTGTATCAAAGATGTAGTAAATACGTTTGATATCAAACGGAATGTTTTTATGTTGCTCTAACGAGATTAATGAGCCTCGCTCATCACCCATTTTCTGAAAATATATTAGCGGTATATTCGACATTTATTCTTCCAATAACTCTAGAAGATAGCGGCCATAATCGTTTTTAGATAAGGCTTTTCCTGCAGCTTGAATGTGCTCTCGCGTTAACCACCCTCGACGATACGCAATCTCTTCTAAGCAAGCCACTTTGTAACCTTGTCGTTTCTCGATCGTTTCAACAAAATGCGCAGCTTCAAGCAAGCTGCCGTGTGTTCCCGTGTCTAACCACGCAAAGCCGCGCCCTAGTACGTCAACCGTCAACCTCCCTTGCTCTAAGTAAGCTTGGTTAATACTTGTAATTTCTAACTCGCCACGATGAGACGGTTGAATAGTTTTGGCAATGTCCACGACGTGGTTATCGTAGAAATACAGCCCGGTCACAGCGTAATTGGATTTTGGCTTGACTGGCTTCTCTTCAATCGATAACGCTCTCATATCTTCGTCAAATTCCACCACACCAAAGCGCTCAGGATCTTTCACTTTATAGCCAAAGACCGTCGCACCTTCCGTCAAAGCAGCAGCTTGCTGCAACTTCGGAGTGAACCCTTGTCCATAAAAGATGTTGTCACCCAGCACTAAACATACTGAATCATCGCCAATGAATTCTTCGCCAATGATGAACGCTTGAGCTAAGCCGTCTGGGCTTGGTTGAATCGCGTATTGCAACTCAATGCCAAACTCTGAGCCATCACCCAATAGGCGCTGAAATCCTTCCTGGTCTTCTGGCGTGGTGATGATCAAGATTTCACGAATACCAGCTAGCATGAGTACCGACAACGGGTAGTAAATCATTGGTTTGTCATAAACCGGCAGTAACTGCTTAGAGACACCGCGTGTAATAGGGTAAAGGCGAGTGCCCGAGCCACCTGCTAAAATAATGCCTTTCATTATTCGCCCGCTCCTAATCGCTCTAAACTGTATGAACCATCAAGCACGCGTTGCCACCATTGCGGATTATTGAGGTACCATTCCACGGTTTTGCGAATACCGCTTTCAAACGTTTCTTCTGGCGTCCAGCCAAGCTCTTGAGCAATCTTGGTGGCATCAATTGCGTAACGCACATCATGACCTGGGCGATCTTTCACATACGTGATCAAAGATTCATAAGACTCAACACCTGCAGGTTTGTTTGGTTGCAGCTCTTCAAGCAAAGCACAAATGGTTTTCACCACTTCGATGTTGGCTTTTTCGTTATGGCCACCAATGTTGTAGGTTTCACCGACTTCACCTTCGTTGACCACTTTGTACAGCGCGCGAGCATGGTCTTCCACAAACAGCCAATCTCGGATCTGCATACCATCACCATACACAGGCAACGGCTTGCCATCGAGGGCATTTAAAATCATCAGAGGGATCAACTTCTCTGGGAAGTGGTACGGGCCATAGTTGTTGGAGCAATTAGTGATAAGTGTTGGTAAGCCATAAGTACGTTGCCAAGCGCGAACCAGGTGATCGCTCGAAGCTTTAGATGCAGAATATGGGCTGCTCGGCGCGTATGAAGTGGTTTCGGTGAACAAATCATCCGTTCCCTCTAAATCACCATACACTTCATCCGTAGAAATATGATGAAAACGGAATGCCGATTGGCGCGCTTCATCTAAGCCCGACCAATATTGACGAGCCGCTTCAAGCAAATGGTAAGTGCCCATCACGTTGGTCTCAATAAAAGCAGCAGGACCATCAATAGAGCGATCGACATGAGACTCAGCCGCCAAATGCATCACCTTATCGGGTTGATGCTCTGAAAACACGCGATCTAGTTCAGCTCGGTCACAGATATCCACTTGCTCGAAGTAGTAACGTTCACTCTCTGAGACATCAACCAGTGATTCTAGATTCCCTGCGTAGGTCAGTTTATCTAAATTGATGACGGTATCTTGGGTGTCACGAATGATATGTCGGACAACAGCTGACCCAATAAAGCCTGCTCCACCGGTTACTAATATTTTCATTACAAATGTTACCTACGTTAATTTTTGTGCCATCAGATACACATGAATACTTCATGATTATTGTAGTTTATAGACTCACTCGAGCATCGTTAGACTCAAGAAGGCTTACTTAGAGCAATCAACATAAAATGATAAAAAACTCAATTAAGATTGAGAAGCATAACCGTCCTGAAAATGTTCAAAATCGGATTCTTGCCAAATAATCTGTCGCTTTAAACGCTCTTTATTAAATGAACGCAGAAGTCTATTTAGATTTTGATGCTTCCAGTCACCAGAAGTTTCAAAACGACACTTATCAAAATCGATAATCCATACCTTATCTTTGTCGTCGATCAAGATATTGTGGATATTCAAATCAGTATGGTTAACGCCAACCTGATGCATCTTGGCAATTTCTTGCCCTATTTTCTGATACATTTCTACCGATAAAGACTGTTCTTGCAAGATACTAACCAGATCTCTGGCGTTTGGGATTCGCTCACTTAATAAATCAGCTTGATAGAAGAGTCCTGACTTTACGGCTCTTGCTGCAATAGGACGAGGAACGTGCACCCCAGCCTCAATTAGCGCCAACAAAAGCTGAAACTCTTGCGCACAACGGGTGTTATCCCAGCCAGAGAACCAATAATGATCGTTAACTAACTTCCCAAACAAACCGCCACGACGGTAATGACGTAGTGCCGCTTGCATGTTCTCTAGTTGGATAAACCATGTCGTGCCTCGCCCCGTCGCACTGCCAACCACCTTGTCGGAGGACTGCCAGTATTCCTCATCAAATATCGGTTGGCTAGGGTCTGTAATGATCTCGTCATCAAACCAGATCACTTGGTTGTTGTTTTTATACTGTCGAGTCATACGCTCACCCTCTAGCCTAAATACCGGCTGGCTAATATATACAACCAAGTAAATGCGGCAAACGCCAAAGCAACCATAACGGCAGCAGAGCCTATATCTTTAGCTCGACCACTGAGTTCATGCCGTTCAATACCGATACGATCCACTACCGCCTCAATCGCTGAGTTTACAAGCTCTACAATCAAAACTAATACCACGACCCCGATCATTAAGATACGCTCAACCATGCCGACATCCACTAGCCAAGCCAAAATCACAGCAATACTCAACAGAGCCAACTCTTGTCGAATGGCAGCTTCATGCTTAAAAGCCGCTTTTAATCCTTGGATCGAATAACCCGTCGCTTTAACGATGCGCTTTAGCCCGGTGTTACCCGGCTTGCCAGATTCTTGCGATTGATGTGGTGTTGTCTTTGACATTGCAGAACACTTATCAGTACTTAGCTATATTCGAGCCGTGTATTTTACATTTATTGGGGATGTCTGCATAATTTACCTGCCTCTATTCATCGAATCAGACAATAATTATGTTCACTTCTGCCCCATCGTCACTATGCGTCTTGCGTTTGTCCGCTATCGGAGACGTTTGCAATACTATCGCCACAATTCAAGCTATTCAGAAACACTGGCCTTCGACCCAGATTACTTGGATAACGGGTAAACTTGAAGCCCAGTTATTAGCCGCCATCGATGGTGTAGAAGTGATTGTTTTTGATAAAAAAGCGGGACTTGATGGCTACAAATCACTTTGGCGACAGCTGAAAGGCAGAGAGTTTGATGCGCTATTGCATATGCAGTACGCGATTCGAGCGAGTGTCGCAACGTTGGGCATTAAAGCAAAATACAAACTTGGTTTCTCTTCTGATAGAAGCCAGGACTTTCAAACACTATTTACCAATGTCAAAGTGCCTTCCCCGCAATCTCTGCATGTCGCAGATGGCTTAATGGCCTTTGCCCATCAAATTGGGGTACCAAAGGCAGGACTAGACTGGGTACTTTCTTATTCAGACCACGACCAAGCTTGGGCAGAGTCTCATATTTCTCGTAGTAAACCTAACCTGCTGATTGTGCCTGGTGCGAGCAAAGCTTATAAAAACTGGAACGCGGAAGGTTATGTGGATGTGATTCATCACGCCAGAGCAAAAGGCTGGAACGTGATTCTGGCAGGCAGCCCTGCTCAGGTAGAATTGGACCTGGCAGAGGCCATTCAATCTCGCTTGGAAGAACCGTGTCTAAATTTAGTTGGACAAAGCTCAATTCTGCAAATGCTTGCGTTAATAGATAAGGTTGAAATGGTCATCGCCCCCGATACCGGACCAGCACACATGGCAAATGCCATGAAAACGCCAATCATCGGGCTCTATGCACACCATAACCCGCTGCGAGTGGGACCTTACCGCTACCTAAAATACGTTGTCTCGGTTTATGAAGAAACAATCTTTGCGGAAACAGGCAAAAATAGTCACGAGTTAAGCTGGCGAACTCGCGCTAAAGATGAAACGGCAATGAACCGCATTACCAACACTCAAGTAATGAGCATGTTCGATCAAGTCTTAGAAGATTTGTATCCTCAATACCAGTAAACTTACTGTCTTGATTTGTTAAGAAGGAAATGACCTTGTCCAAACCAACCTTAGCCGTTGCCTTAATTGTAAAAAATGAAGAGAAGCACTTACAAGCTTGTCTAGACACAGTAAAAGATTGGGTCGATGAGATTGTCCTTCTAGACTCGGGCAGCACTGATCGCACTGAAGAAATCGCCCGACAATACACAGATAAGTTTTACACCAACCTAGATTGGCCAGGATTCGGTAAACAGCGCCAACTGGCGCAGCAATACGTTACGGCAGACTACGTTTTGTGGCTTGATGCGGACGAACAAGTCACTCCAGAGCTAAAAGAAAGTATCTTACACGCGGTATCAGCCAATAAGCCGAACGTTTTATACAAACTTAATCGACTAAGCTCAGCGTTTGGTAAGTTCATCTACCATTCTGGTTGGTCTCCAGACTGGATTGTGCGCTTATATCGCACCGAATATACACAATATAATGATTCGCTCGTTCATGAAAAAGTTGATGAGAAAAACTATCAAACTGAAAACCTGGATGGTCGACTGCATCACTACACTTACGAGCACCTTCATCATTACATCAATAAAACCACTGGCTACCTCAAGGCCTGGACGGATGAACGTGAAGGTAAAAAGAAAGCGGGTTTAACGACCGCTATCGTTCACGCTCTTGCTAGCTTTTTGAAGATGTATGTTCTCAAACGAGGCTTCCTTGATGGCAAGCATGGCTTCATTCTAGCTTGGCTAAGCATGCACTCTACTTTTGTAAAATATATCGATCTCTACTTACGTGAACAGGCAAAAAAATCATGAAAACGACTTTAATTATCACCACTTACAACTGGAAAGAAGCATTAAAAGCGGTGTTAGAAAGCGTGAAACGTCAAACCGTTTTGCCTGACGAAGTAATTGTTGCAGATGATGGCTCTCGAGACGATACCAAAGCAATGGTTGACCAAATGCGTGAAGGTTTTCCGGTTCCACTGATTCATAGTTGGCACGAGGATAATGGCTTTCAGCTTTCAATGAGCCGCAACCGTGCGATCGCCAAAGCATCAGGTGACTACCTCATCATGATTGATGGCGACATGGTGCTGTCCCAAACGTTTATTGAATCACATAAGCAAGTCGCAAAACCAAATTGGTTTGTGCAGGGTGGACGTGTGTTAACGGATGAAAGCTGCAGCAAGGCCATCATGGAAAACGACTTAGCGCCTTCCATTTTCAGCAAAGGCATTCGCAATCGTAAAAACTGCATCACCAACGCCTTGCTATCGAAATGGTTCTCTTACGAGCGGAATAACGATAAAGCCACTCGCGGTTGCAACATGGCATTTTGGCGACAAGATGTCATCGAGGTGAATGGCTTCAACCAAGATTTTGTTGGATGGGGACGCGAAGACAGCGAGTTTGTTCATCGCATGTTGAATGCGGGTAAGTCACGTCTTTACCTAAAATTCGCAGGTGTAGGCTACCACTTGTACCACGTAGAAAACTCTCGTGCGTCACTCGGACAAAATGATGAGATTTTAGAGAACACCATTAAAAACAAGCTTAAACGCTGTGAGAATGGTGTTGATCAATTTCTAGAAGCTTAAGATTATAAAAAAGGGGCGTTTCGCCCCTTTTTTATTGTTGCTGAGATAAAGCGAAGTACTTATCGGCAACCATCAATGAGATCAAACGCTCTTTACGTTTATCTTTGAACTGCTCAACCCACTGGTGCGCATTTTCAATGATCGCTAATGCTTCTTGCTCATTCGCTAGGTAATAATCCATCTTTTCGGGTAAATCCGAATAGTCATCCTTCACTTCAACATAGTGGACGCCTGCCTCTAACTTACCTTCCATAAACCAAGTCTCATATTTTGGCTTTGACATAATAACCAAGGAGTTAGACGACATAGCCCACTTAAGGTTGGTGGCCACATCATTGCCTTCTATACAGAGCAAAAACTTATACTGCAGTTGCTCTTCAATACTCATAAAGCCCTTTTCCCATGGTTTCCCTTCTACCGGGCGGGTCTGGCCAATATTGCATTGCGGATGGTTGTAAAACGCATGAATCACCTTTTTACGATGCGGCTGAAAACCCACGCCGCGCCACGCTACCATGTCCTTTTTATCTTGATAGCGAACAGGATCATCAATAAATTTAAAATGACGAACTTGATTAAGTTTCAACACCACTGAATTTTGGTTGTTACCAAAAATAGGGCGGCTTTTTATAAAGCTCGGTACATTGGGGATGTGTGTAACATCGCCGTTGATGTAGTTAAACGCAAAACTGGAAGGGAAATAGCGTACAACTTGGCGAAGATCGAAAAAATACGTCCAGCCTTTCGTTTTTTTGAATGTATCGATGGTCGAGTAACTTTGTTCTCGGCTATCAACTGAAAACGGCGTTTCACACTTATTGTAATAGTTCACCCGCTCAATACAGCGTTGCTGCTCTGCTTCGGTCAGATTCGAAAGTAAACGCTTGGCTTGTGCTCGATATACAAAGCGAGGGATAAGTATCGAGAGAGCGTTTGAGAAATAATAAGGGAACTTACTGTCTTTCATCGAGTTTTTCCCCAATCGCGATGGCTACTGGCTTGGGAACGAATTGTTCGATACTTCCGCCATGAATCGCTACTTCTCTCACGATAGTCGACGATAAAAACGCAAACTCTTCTTCAGGAGTTAAAAATACGCTCTCGATTCCTGGTAATAGCTTTCGGTACATGTTGGTCAGTCCAAACTCGTATTCAAAGTCTACCGTTGTTCGTAAACCACGAATAAGAACCTTAGCTTTCTCATTTCTCGCGAAATCCACTAGTAACCCGGAGAACCCCTTTACCGTCACACCAGGTAAATGCGCTACAACGTCCTGCATCAGTGCAACGCGCTCTTCCAATGAAAACATAGTGTTCTTCGATGGGCTTGCGGCTACGCCAATCACAACCTCATCAAACATTTCGTGAGTACGTTCTATTAGATTGAGGTGACCATTAGTCACTGGATCAAAAGTGCCCGGATAAATGACTTTCATATAATTTACTAAGTTATTCGAAACTGATTGAATTATTGAGGCTCGAACGCAAGATTACAACAACTTAAGCTCGATATTAGCTCGTCTTACTTCTGACACTCACTACAAAAGAAGGTATTACGCTGCCCTATTTTTAGCTCTTGAAGTCGTTCGCCGCATGCTGGGCATGGCTCTCCGGCTTTTCCGTAAACTAATAACTCTTGTGCGAAGTAACCCGGCTTTCCATCGGCTTGCGCAAAGTCTTTCAGCGTAGTCCCACCTTGCGTAATGGCAATCTCAAGTGTCATTTTGATATTTTCAACAAGTACCCCCCACTCTTGAGAAGTAAGCTTACCTGCGGGCCTTGAAGGGTGAATTCGAGATTTAAACAACGACTCATTCGCGTAGATGTTCCCGACACCAACCACGACTTTGTTGTCCATGATGAACTGCTTGACGGCAACACGCTTATTTTTAGCTTTCTCCGCTACATATTCCGCATTGAACTCTTTAGTTAATGGTTCAGGCCCCATGTTTGCTAGTACAGCATGTGACTCGCCAGGAGCACACCATAACCATGCCCCAAAACGACGCGGATCGTTATAACGCAGTATTTTTCCACTGCTTAGTTTGAGATCCACATGATCGTGCTTTGCTGGCGGAAAGTCGGCATCTAGGACACGTAAAGACCCCGACATGCCCAAGTGAACAATGGCTGTACCTGTGTTTGTCTCGATCAGTAAGTATTTCGCACGACGGCTAATCGCACGGATCACCTGCCCTTCCAATTTTTTAAGCTCTGTAGGAATATCCCAGCGCAATTTAGGCGTTCGAAAAGTAAACGACTGGATCGTTTGTCCAACCATGTGGGGGCTAATCCCCATACGACTGACTTCAACTTCTGGCAACTCAGGCATTAGATTCTCCAATTCACCGGCTAATAGTTCTCGCTGCTAGCATAATCGAAAAGAAAAACGATAAATAGGGAAGCTTATTAGGGGTATAGACGCAAAAAGGCTTTACTCTGGCATAAGGTAGTTTTCATCAACGGAGATAGCGACCCATTTGTCTTGCCAGGTTTTAAATAGCCAAAAATCAGGTAAACGAAAGAAAGTCACCCGCTGCGGCTCTTCGAGATCCTGATACCAGACTTCTACCGTTTCAGGTACCGCTAGGTTAGGCTTTAAATGGTCGTACTGTTCTGAGGTAAGCTCGGTCCCTTCCAATGATTGCCAGCGTGATACAAGCTCACTGATCGGTGCATCAACTTTGATGTTGGATTGCCACCGTCCATCATGCAGCTCGAACTCCCAGCCACTATAGTACAAAGACTCCACCGTATAGTCGGAGCGAAGTACATTTGGGTAAGGGTCTGCTTGGTCTGTTAATAGGTAAGTTTTGATCCACATCGGCGCATTTAAGATCACTATAAACGCGATAATGCCCAGAATAAGAATATTGTTCCATCGGCGGCGACGAGCCGGACTCACACGCATAACCATCTCTACTCTCTTATCGTTATGAGTAAATTACCAAAGAGTATTGAGCTTGACTAGAACAACGGTGTGCAAGTGAGTAGGGAGTGGTGACTAAGCGGCAGAGAGCGATCAATCAAAAATTCGAGTATAGAGTCGGACCAGTAAAATAACTTCAGCAGTACTTTATAATCCGATGACGTACTGAACACTTTATCTTCAGCACTTTTATTCAGGTAATAAAAAACCCAACTCGAAAGTTGGGTTTTTCAATTCATCAAAGAGACTGAAACCAATTATTTGATTTTTGCTTCTTTGTACATAACGTGCTGGCGAACTACTGGATCAAACTTTTTGATCTCAAATTTGCCTGGCATGTTACGCTTGTTCTTATCAGTTGTGTAGAAGTGGCCTGTACCTGCAGAAGATACTAGACGGATTTTCTCACGAACGCCTTTCTTTGCCATTGCTTATTTCCTCTTAAACGTTTTCGCCACGTGCACGCATGTCTGCAAGAACAGTATCAATACCTTTCTTGTCGATGATGCGCATACCTTTAGCAGATAGACGTAGTTTAACAAAACGTTTTTCGCTCTCTACCCAGAAACGATGAGTTTGTAGGTTCGGCAGAAAACGACGCTTAGTAGCATTTCGTGCGTGTGAACGGTTGTTACCCGTTACTGGACGCTTACCAGTTACTTGGCATACTCGTGACATGAATGTCTTCTCCAAAATCGTTTCAGCTCGATATCAACCTTGGTGGCCGAACCTCTCTATCTCTCGAAAAGAAGTTAGAGGTTAAGAACCGCTATGGAAAATCCATACAAGGCTATCAAAGGTCGCGCATTATACTAACTTGATATGCATTGCTCAAGACCCGAACAGATCCTTTTTACAGGTTTTCGTGATCTTTTTTTAGACAGCAGATTTTTTTAGCAGTCCAAGCTGAATTCAGTTAAAAATTTAGTGGCGTGGATGATAGCAGATTTTTAGCAACTAACAACCTAAAAAACGCACAGTTATATCCAGCCTCTTTCAGCAAAAGAGACACTTTCCCCATCTCCGATGACGAAATGGTCCAAAATACGAATATCCACCAATGCTAATGCGTCGATGAGACGCCTTGTAATCCTTCTGTCAGCTTGGCTCGGCTCAGCGACGCCTGAAGGATGATTGTGCGCTAGAATCAAAGCCGCCGCGTTATGATGCAGAGCACGCTTGACGACTTCTCTCGGATACACCGACGCTGCATCCAACGTTCCTTCAAATAAAATTTCGTCTTTTATCACTCGGTGCTGGTTATCGAGAAAAAGAATATAAAAAGCCTCTCTTTGCCGATCCCTTAAAATAGAAGACAGATATAACTTAGTTTGGTCGGGGCTGGTTAAGGCATCACCACGCTTTAGCGTCTCCGCCAAGTAACGTTGTGTCATTTCTAGTACCGCTTGCAACTGAACATACTTGGCTTGCCCTAATCCTTTGTGACGACAAAACTCTTCTTCTGATGCTGAAAATAGTTGTCTGAGCGAACCAAAGTCTTGAATAAGGAAGTCTGCAAGCTCAATCACGTTCATTCCGCGGGTGCCTGTGCGCAAGAAGATGGCCAGCAGTTCGGCATCGGTCAAAGCTTGCGGCCCTCGTTGCAGTAGCTTCTCCCTGGGCATGGACTCATTTGGCAAAGCTTTCAGTATCATCTGATGTCTCTTTATATGGAAAGTGTCCCTATTCCACAAAACAAAAAGCGAAAGTCGAGTATGACTTTCGCTTTCTTCGTACCATTAGTGCTTTCCATGCAACTTAACAGTTCATCAGAGTTTAAAGTTGCCAACCAAGCCGTGAATTTCCGTTCCAGACTGTGATAGCTGCGTGCTGATTGACTCGGCATGCTGCAACGTCTCATTAATGTTGTTCACGATCTGTTGAATAGCCACTAAGTTTTGGTTGATGTCTTCTGCAACCGCACTTTGTTCTTCTGCGGCAGACGCGGTTTGAATACCCATATCTCGAATTGTTCCGATAGAATGATGAACACCAGAAAGAGATTGCTGAATGAGCGCAGATTCTTCCGCCGTTTTGACACCTCGTTTTTGGCTCACCGACATCGTACTGACCGCTCTTGATACACCATTTTGTAGCTGCTTGAGCATGTCGCCAATTTCATGAGTACTATTTTGCGTACGACTGGCTAACGAGCGCACTTCATCCGCAACGACGGCAAACCCTCGACCTTGCTCACCGGCTCTAGCCGCTTCAATCGCCGCATTTAGGGCCAACAAATTCGTTTGCTCGGCTATCTCGCCAATCACATCCAGCACTTTGGTTATTTTTTCGGTCTGTAAACTCAACTCAGAAATTGCATCTGACGTGCTGTCTATCTCCGTCACGAGTTCGGTAATGCCTTCTATTGCTTGCTCGACCTCATGCTGAGCGGCGGTGACTTGACTGTTGGCATCGTCAATTGCCTGCGCGGTCGCATTGGTATTGCTGGCTACTTCTTTGGCAGTCATGCTCATTTGCGTCACTGCCGTCACGACTTTGTCCGTCTCTAAACAGTGATCCTGCATTTGACCGCTCGCTTGGCTGGTCTGAGTGTTCAGGCTTTGAGAAACGGTCTGTACTGTCGTCGCAGAGCGATGAATGTCCTGCATCAGTGGGTGCAGCTTATCCATAAACTCATTAAACGCGGCCGCCACTTCACCGACTTCATCCTGACTTTCGACTTTTAAACGAGCCGTTAAGTCACCGCCGCCTGCGGCAACATCTTTTAATGAAGCCGCGACATGTTGTAATGGCTGAATGCCTTTAGACACCACGATACTGGTGAGAACACTGGTAATGATCAATCCAATAACGGAAATCAACACGGCAGATAATGTATGCTCTTTTAGCTCTTGAGTCTTTAACTCTCTGTGCATCGCAACTTGCTGGTCGATGTCATCAATATAAACGCCAGTACCTAAAACCCAGTCCCATTTCGATAGATATTCTGCATAGCCCAACTTAGGCGCTTGTGCGTCAATGGTCGGTTTGTGCCACGAGAAATAGAGGAACCCATCCCCTTTTTGAGAAGCGTCAATCAAGCCCGCAATAACTGCGACCCCATTTTCATCTTTTAAGTCGTAAAGGTTTTTACCCTCTAATGCAGGTTTGATGGCGTGCAACGTATTCACACCTTGAGAGTCGTAGGCAAAAAAGTAGCCATCGCTTTCAAAGCGCATGGCTTTCAAAATTTCTTTTGCTGCCTCTTTATTACTTCCATTTACATCCGCGTCGTATAACGGTTTTATCGCCGTCACGCCCATCATCATGTAGGCTTGTAACTCTTTCTTTTTCGTTTCGATGAGCTCTTGCCTGTCTCTTGCCAGCTCCGCTTCCAAACTTTTACTGCTGTTGATGTAATACACCACTGAGATCAACGTAGTGATCAACAACAGCGGAATTAGGGTTATCAGCAGCAATTTGTTTCGACTTTTCAACACCATGGTTTCCACTACCTCTTTTTCTTTTCAGACTTGCAAACTCCGCGCAACTTGTCTGTGAGGTAGGCGAGAATTTTCCCTTCCTCGGTCAGATTAATACTCTGGAGTTTGATGTGAATTATCTTCTCGTTATATATGCTCGGGCGGTCAGACTTTGAATTGTGTTAAAATCCGGTCATCAAATTGGAGATCTCACATGCAAACACTAGCAGGAAAGAAAATTCTACTCGGCATCAGTGGCGGTATTGCCGCGTATAAATGTGCGGAGCTAACCCGTCGCCTCATAGAGAGAGGAGCGCAAGTTCAAGTTGTAATGACGAAAGCCGCAAAAGAGTTCATTACCCCTTTAACCATGCAAGCCGTTTCGGGCCGTCCTGTCTCGGACAGTTTACTAGACCCAGCAGCGGAAGCCTCTATGGGCCATATTGAATTGGCCAAATGGGCAGATTTAGTGCTATTAGCGCCAGCGACCGCGGACTTAATCGCGCGCATGTCCGCAGGCATGGGGAACGATTTACTTACTACGCTCGTGCTCGCGACGGATTCCCCTGTTGCTGTTTCTCCTGCGATGAATCAACAGATGTATCGCAATATCGCAACCCAAGAGAACATCGCTACGTTAGCGCGTCGTGGTATGCACATCTGGGGCCCTGCGGCAGGAGAGCAAGCCTGTGGTGATGTGGGACTAGGTCGAATGCTGGAACCAATGCAGCTAGTACATCTATGTGAACAGTTCTTTCAACCAAAATTGTTAGAAGGTAAGTCGATACTCATTACCGCCGGACCAACTCGCGAAGCGATTGATCCAGTGCGTTACATTACTAACCATAGCTCCGGGAAAATGGGCTATGCATTGGCGAGCGCCGCAGCGCAGATGGGAGCAAAAGTCACCCTCGTGAGCGGTCCTGTCAGTTTAAATACGCCCGCAGGTGTTGAGCGCATAAATGTTTCCAGTGCCCAAGAGATGCACGAAGCCGTTATGACACATGCAAACCAGCATGATGCCTTTATTAGCTGCGCTGCCGTTGCCGACTACCGCCCACAAACGATCGCGTCTCAAAAGTTGAAAAAGACAGAAGACAACGACGAAATGGTCATTAATATGGTTAAAAATCCTGATATTGTTGCATCTGTGGCAGCAATGACGGAGAAGCGTCCGTTTACCGTCGGTTTTGCGGCTGAAACCAATGATGTAGAGACCTATGCTCGAGGCAAGTTAACAAAGAAAAACCTCAATATGATCTGTGCAAACGACGTTTCGGTTGCAGGGCAAGGATTTAACAGCAACGACAACGCGATTACCCTTTACTGGCCTGAAGGTGAACTTGCGCTCGCTTTAGAATCAAAAGAAGCATTGAGCTTTAAAATTCTCGAAAAAATGCATCAATTGATGTAACTAACGTTTGAAAACCCTGCCAATTTTTTACAAAAGCTGGCATAAATTTGGTACAAAAATGACAACTAAGGGTGTTAAATCTCCCATTCCACCCTTAGTGGTCTAGTTTGAGGCGAAATAGCGTCTTATAATCCCCTCCGCTCAACTTTGTATTTTGAAAGGAAGTAACTAATGGCCGGCAGTAAAAAATCCAACCGTCGTGAAGAGATCTTACAAGCATTGGCAGAAATGCTTGAATCAACAGATGGCGCTTCACGCATTACTACGGCAAAACTGGCCAAGCAAGTCGGCGTTTCAGAAGCCGCGCTGTATCGTCATTTCCCAAGTAAAGCGCGCATGTTCGAAGGGTTGATTGAGTTCATTGAAGAAGCCTTGATGACACGCATCAACCGTATTCTAGACGACGAAAAAGATACACTAGAGCGTATTCGTATGGTGATGCACCTTATTTTGGCGTTCTCTGAACGTAACCCAGGTCTGACACGCATTTTGTCGGGTCATGCTCTAATGTTTGAAAATGAACGTCTACGTGAACGCATCAATCAACTCTTTGAGCGTATAGAAACACAATTGCGCCAAATCCTGCGTGAACGTAAGATTCGTGAAGGGAAGTCTTTCCCTGTCGAAGAGCGCATCCTAGCTGCGCAAATTCTGGGACAAGTTGAGGGGAGCCTAAACCGCTTTGTGCGTAGCGACTTTAAATACCAGCCGACTGCAAACTTTGACGAGTACTGGGCGCTTTTAAGTGCACAAATAAAGTAAAAGACTATGAGTAAAGACAAATACACGCAGCCCGAGTTTTCTCTTTCACTTCTTCACCCTCGTAACTGGGGCGTATGGCTTGGTTTTGGTCTGTTGGCCATCCTCGTCAATATTCTTCCTTATCGGCTGCTGCTTTCATTAGGTCGTTCACTCGGTAAACTTGGCATGCGCTACGGTAAAAAGCGTGTCCACGTTGCTCAGCGTAACTTAGAATTGGCCTTTCCAGACAAAACACCTGAAGAGATTCAACATATTGTTGAAGAGAACTTCAAAAATACCGGTATGGCACTGATAGAAACCGGAATCACTTGGTTCTGGCCGACTTGGCGCTTTAAAAACCTGATCGTCGAGAAAGATCTCGGCGCACTGCGTGAAAAAGCCAAAGAAGGTAAAGGCGTCCTACTTTGTTGTGTCCATGCTCTTAATCTAGAGATCACTGCGCGTGCTTTCGCCGTGTTAGGCGTGGCCGGGTACGGCGCGTTTCGTCCGCATAATAATCCTGCTTATAACTTTATCCAGTATTGGGGACGAACACATAACGGCAATAAACTGATTGATCGTAAAGATGTAAAAAAGATGATTCGTGTTTTACGCAGCGGTGAGCGTCTGTTCTATTTACCGGATCACGATTACGGTCGCAAAAAATCAGTATTTGTGCCCTTCTTTGCCGTAGACGATGCGTGTACGACAACAGGCACGAGCATTCTGGCGTATACCTCAAAATGTGCGATCATCCCAGGCTCAGGGTTTCGCAATGACGAAGGAAAATACGACATCATCGCCGATAAGTGCATTGAAGCCGACTATCCACAAAAAGACGAAGTCGCCGCTGCCGCTTATATGAACAAGTATGTGGAAGAAGTCATTCTACGCGCTCCAGAGCAATGGATGTGGCTCCATAAACGCTATAAAACCATGCAAGATGAGCATGTCGAGAAAGGCATTCGCTATAAGTAAGTGGTCACGGCGATAAATCCAAAAACAAAAAAGGGCAGATGAATATCCATCTGCCCTTTTTACTTTTTCAGAAAAAGTAACCAATTAAATGCCGTATTCTGCGCGGTACGCTTTAACTGCTTCTAGATGCTCTTTGTCTGTGCCTTTCTCTTCAAGGAAAGTCACAAGGTCAGTCAGGCTAACGATTGAGATGATTGCACAACCAAAGTCACGCTCCACTTCTTGGATCGCAGACAACTCACCTTTGCCTTTTTCTTGGCGGTCAATCGCAACCAACACACCAGCAAGGTCTGCGCCATTTGCTTGAATGATTTCCATCGATTCACGAATCGCAGTACCTGCTGTGATTACGTCATCCACTAGCATGATGCGACCTTCAAGCGCAGAGCCTACAAGGTTACCGCCTTCGCCGTGATCTTTCGCTTCTTTACGGTTGAAGCAGTAAGGCGTGTCGATATCGTGGTGATCCGCCAGCGCGACCGCTGTTGTCGTCGCGATTGGGATACCTTTGTACGCCGGGCCAAACAGCACATCAAACTCAATGCCTGAATCAGCGAGCGCAGCTGCGTAAAAACGACCAAGACGCGCTAGGTCACGACCAGTATTGAAAAGACCAGCGTTAAAGAAGTAAGGGCTTTTACGGCCAGATTTCAAAGTAAACTCACCAAACTTAAGAACTTCTTTCTCAAGTGCAAACTCAATAAATTCACGCTGGTATGCTTTCATTATTTTCTCTCTATGTCCTTGGTTTCTTGTGTCTCTTCTCGACAATCATTCATTTCTCTATTGTCGAGATAAAAAAATAGCCCCCATAATGGGAGCTATCTAAATCAATTGGCTAACGCCGCCTTCTGCGCTGCGACAATTTCCGTAATGCCGACTTTCGCCGACTCGAGCAATGCCATCAGCTGTTCGTGACTGAACGGTTCACCTTCTGCGGTGCCCTGAATTTCAATCATCTTGCCTTCTTCGGTCATTACCACATTCATGTCTGTGTCTGCCGCTGAATCTTCAACGTATTCAAGATCACACAATACTTCGTCGCCTAGTAAGCCGACAGAAACTGCCGCTACGTGGCCTTTCATTGGATTCGCTTTTAGCTTGCCGCTATCCACTAGGTGTTGGAATGCATCGGCCATTGCAACACTTGCGCCGCTGATAGATGCAGTGCGAGTGCCGCCGTCTGCTTGGATAACGTCACAGTCAACGGTGATCATGAACTCACCCATGGCTTTTAGATCGACCACAGCGCGTAGGCTTCGCGCGATAAGACGCTGAATTTCCATCGTACGGCCGCCTTGTTTGCCACTTGCCGCTTCACGACGAGTACGAGAATGTGTTGCTCGAGGTAGCATGCCGTATTCAGCTGTAACCCAGCCTTTACCTTGACCTTTTAGCCAACGTGGCACAGATTCTTCGACGGTCGCATTACACAACACTTTGGTGTTACCGAACTCAACTAGCACTGACCCTTCAGCGTAAGCTGTGTAGTTACGAGTAATTTTGATAGGGCGAACTTGATCCGCCTTGCGATCGTTTGGACGCATGGGCATCTACCTTAAATATGAGGAGAAGACGATTTGGTTGGGCGAAGATTATAACGGAATAGATTCCGGATTCATAGGTTACGCATCTGGCACAACATAAACAATCCATACATCCCGCGCACCTATCGACGCAGCGTGATACACTCTTGAAGTAATTTTCAAAAAATGAAGACAGGAAAATTCGATGATTTACAGTATGACAGCGTATGCACGCAAAGAAGTAAAAGGCGATTGGGGCTCTGCGGTATGGGAAATCCGCAGCGTGAACCAGCGTTATTTAGAAACATACTTCCGCATGCCAGAACAATTTCGCGGGTTAGAGCCCGTTTTACGTGAGCGCTTTCGTAAGCGCTTAGCGCGAGGCAAAGTAGAATGTAATCTGCGTTTTGAAGCAAACCCTGCCGCAAAAGGTGAGCTTAGCATCAATGAAGCGCTTGCTAGCCAGGTAATTAAAGCCGCTGAACAAGTCATGCACATGACTGGTGAACTGAGCCGAATCAATCCATTTCAAGTCATGCAATGGCCGGGGGTAATGGAAACGCCAGAGCAAGACATGGATGCGGTAAATAAAGTGCTACTAGAAGCGTTTGATGGCGCAATGGATGAATTTATTGAAGCGCGCGCTCGTGAAGGCGAGAACATGAAGGCGCTGATTGAGCAACGCCTAGAAGCGATCACATCAGAAGTTGTGAAAGTGCGCGCACGCATGCCAGAAATACTAGAGTGGCAACGTGAGCGTCTGTTCTCTAAATTTGAAGATGCGAAAGTAGAGCTAGACCCATCTCGCGTTGAGCAAGAGCTTATCCTTCTGGCACAGAAATCAGACGTAGCAGAAGAGCTAGACCGTCTTGATTCTCACGTAAAAGAAACCACAAACATTCTGAAAAAAGGTGGCGCAGTGGGTCGTCGTCTAGATTTCATGATGCAAGAGTTCAACCGTGAATCGAACACGCTAGCGTCGAAATCCATCAGCACCGACATCACCGCATCGGGCGTTGAACTGAAAGTTCTAATTGAACAGATGCGTGAGCAGATCCAAAACATTGAATGATCTAAAAGTCATCGAGTATTGAAACAAAAAAGCCCCGCTAATACGGGGCTTTCTTTTATTCGTCTTTTTCCAAGGTACTGTTATCAACGTAGGGCCAATAATGGTGCCCAATTCTGATCAGCAAAGTAGCCGCAGCCAAAATAAACGCAGCCAGAGATAACCACACAACCAAAACTGCATCCAGCTCTTTCATTCCGAGAGTGATATAGCGGGCGATCGCCATCATCGCGATGTAGATAGGATAGCGTACCGGAATTTTACCGTTCATCACGAACTGCTGCACCATGGCGAGCACTTCCAGATAGATAAACATCAACAGAATATCTGTGAGTAAGACACGCTTCTCTACAAATACGTGCACAAACTCTTGCATCATGGCGTACAACGTCGCCAAGGTAATAGAGACTAATAATACCGCCTCCAAAATATGGAAGATTCTCAGGAAAGGTCGACTAAAGGATTTCGGTAAATTCGACGGCATGGTCCATTATCCAAACAAAGAAAATAGGCCTTGAGTTTAGCATGCAACGATCTTCAATCAATCAGAATAAACATCAGTGTAAATCGACTCCAAGTCCTGGCATTTGCTTATAAAAACGCTCCGCTTATTTGGCGGAGCGTTTTTGTGTTATAGGACCTGTGGCATCACTTACGCCACTTGCTGCTTTTTTTCAGCTACGCGCTTTTTCTTCCGATATTTAGGGTGAGTGATCGGAATCGCAGATAGGAGTTTTTTGGTGTATTCGTTTTGCGGGTTTGCATAAATTTCTTTAGCGCTGCCTGCTTCTACCACTTTACCAAAATACATCACGGCAACTTTGTCAGAGACATGTTTCACCACAGAGAGATCATGAGAGATAAATATGATCGCCAAATTCATTTCTTGTTGCAGTTGTAGCAATAGGTTCAAGATTTGCGCCTGTACCGACACATCTAACGCAGATACCGATTCATCACAAATCAGTAGTTTAGGCTTCAATGCAATCGCGCGAGCAATACCGATACGCTGCCGTTGTCCGCCTGAAAATTCATGTGGATAACGGTTTACTGCCGTTTCTGGTAATCCCACTTTGATTAAAAGCTCTTTTACCCATTGTTTACGCTCTGTTGGCGTGCCAATTTTATGAATAACAAACGGTTCTTCCAGAATCATACCGATGGTATGACGCTGATTGAGTGACTCCATTGGGTCTTGAAAGACGATTTGCATGTCTTTACGCAGCGAGCGCATCTCTTTCACAGACAATTTTGTGATGTCTTTACCTTCAAAGAAAATCTTACCTTCCGTTGGCTCGTATAACTTTAAGATCGTGCGACCAAGGGTGCTTTTACCACAACCTGACTCACCAACTAGCCCCAGTGTTTCACCTTCAGAAACAGACAGTGAAACCCCGTCTACCGCTTTGATGGTGTAGCCTTTCTTGAACAGCCCTTTACCAGAAACAAAGTGCTGCTTAAGATTTTCAATTCTTAATACTTCTTTTGCCATAACATCCTCTTTTATGACTGGTTCACTTTGCCCAGTTAACTGGCAAACATACTGGCATCAATAGGCTTGATATCGATCATCTGCTTCGGCTCATTATCTAAGCTCGGCATCAACCCCATCAAACGCTCTGTGTATGGGTGCTGCGGGTTATCAAACAACTCAAAAATTTCTGCTTTTTCGACAATACGTCCGCCATACATCACGGCAACATCATCACACACTTCTGCCACAACCCCGAGATCGTGAGTGATGAAGATCATCGCCATGCCCGTTTCTTCCTGAAGCTCGTTCATCAGTTCAAGGATAGACGCCTGAACCGTAACATCCAACGCTGTAGTCGGTTCATCACAAATCAGAATATCCGGCTTACAGGCCAATGCCATCGCGATCATGACACGCTGGCGCATACCACCAGATAGGTTATGGGGATACTCATTCAATCGCTTCTCTGGCATTGGAATTTTTACTTTTGCCAGCATCTCAATCGCGTACGCCTCCCGCTCCTTTTTGTCGAGCTCAGGTCGATGGAGCTCAAGCACTTCACATATTTGACGACCAATGGTGTGCACTGGGTTGAGCGCAGTCATCGGGTCTTGGAAGATGATCGAAATGCGATCGCCACGCATGGCGTACATCTCTTCCGCAGGCAAATCAACTAGGTTGGTGCCGCGATAATTCACTTCACCTTTAATGATGTTGCCATATGGCTTAGGTAATAGCCCCATGATCGACATTGAGGTTACGCTCTTACCACTACCTGACTCTCCCACCAGGCCGAGTGTACGTCCAGCTCGCACATCAAAGTTCACACCATGCAGAACCTTCACTGGCCCATCATCGGTGGTAAATTCAACTTCGAGATCTTTAACACTTAGGATTACATCGTTTTCCATAACCAATCCTTACAGCTTATAAGTGTCATCTACGACAACGACAGGTTCAAAAGCTTTGTCTGACTTCATCGCTTGTTTCGTTTCTTTTTTGATATCACTATCAATCCAGTAAGTGCCATCGCCTATGATTGCACCACTGAACAGCGCCTCTGTCATGCGATTCATTGGCTTATCTGGAAACTTTAACCAGCGCCAGTGACCATAGCGGACATAAGGAACCATGTAGCCTGGGACGATAACGTGAGCATCAATGATGTCACGCTGAATCTCATGACCTAGCTGGATCTTTTTATCCATATCCATGCCAAAACGATACTCGATGATCTTTTCATCCAGTTCAGGCGTGCTGTAGTTTGTGAAAGAGTTAGTTTGCGGCTTGTTCGCATTGACTGAATGGAAGTACTCCCAATACGTTGGGATCTCAGACGTACCCATATCTAAGAAAGCCAAATCGTGCTTTTTCTCACGTACGTATTTGAACATAGATGAGCCATCAACTAACTTGAGCTCAACATCCAGCCCTGCTAGCTTGGCTTGCTCACGCAAAAATGCAATACGAGGAGTATGAACAGGTGTTCCGTAGGTCAGCTCGAAGCTTAAGCGCTCACCTTTATCATTAACACGAATACCATCAGAACCAATTTTGTTAAAACCTGCGGCTTCGAATGCCTCGGCCGCTTTTGCGGGATCAAACTTCGGTGCCTTAGCATCTGGTAGGGTGTATTTACCATGACCATAACCGGTCGGGTTCGGTTTACGGGAGTAGTCGCCACGCATGACATTCTCTATCATGCCATCAAAGTCAATCGCGTAAGTAATGCCCTTGCGAATGTTTAAATCATCCAGCAAAGGCATCGCGGTGTTCATCCATACACCACCAGCCCCAACTGGAAATTGGTTGTAACCCCAGAACTTTTGAATGTATCCCTTTTGGTAAGGTTCCGTATTCGATTTATCATGCCATAAGCTTGGTAAAACAAGACCAAATGCGTCCAGCTTCCCTTTCTCAAAGTGCTTCATCGCGATATCACTGTCGCGAATCACTGTGATGCGGATTTTGTCGACATTATAACGATGTTGATAATACTTATTGCTGTAACCCCACCAGTCTTCACCGACATGTTTGAAGGTAACACTTTTACCTTTTTTAATGTCATCTAGGTAGTATGCACTGGTCGTTGGTTCACTTTTAAAATTGTAGTAGCGGACAAAGTTGTCATGTATACCGTCACCATTTTCATCTTTTGAAGGGTTAGCATAAAAATGTGCGGGGCGTGGGCGCAGAGCCCCCATTCGTAACAGCAATTCTTCCGGATTGAACTCTTTCGCCGCCTTAACAGCAAACGTATGAGTGTCGTACTTGATAACATCCGCAATCGTTTTGTTGTAGTAATCGTTGTACCAAGGTTCCAAGATGTCTTTGGAACGATAAAACTTCAGCATGAACACGAAATCGTCGGCAGTCACAGGTTTGCCGTCCGACCATTTGGCTTCAGGGTTGAGTTTAAAATAGACCGTTTTGTTGTCACCTGCTAACGCCCACTCGTTAGCAAGCTCAGGGATGAACTCTAAAGTATCTGGGTGGCGGACCACCAAGCCTGGTGTTTCATCTAAGATAAAAGAACGTAGCCCTGCATTAGCGTCTGGACCAACACTACGTAACGTCTGCGGGAAACTTGACATAAAGGTGCGATAAGTCCCTCCACGTTTCGCTTCTGGCGAACCATATTGAGGCTCATCCCAGTTTGTTTGCCAGTTTAAGTCGGTCGGAAGCGTTGCTGACATTGCACCAAAACTCAGGGCGCTCAGCGTGGACGCTAAAAATAATTTCTTCATAAAACTTCCCTTTTTTATGTTTTGCTCACAATGCTCGCTTAAACATAGCGTGTGAATTTTTTCGGGTCGAAAGCCGCTCGAATGGCTTCACCAATAAAGGTCACCATTACCAGAACCAGAACAATAGAAGTCACTACTGACGCAACAATCCATGGCGAATCTAAGTTTGACTTACCTTGTTGCAGTAGTTCACCCCAACTTGGCGTTGGTGGCATCAAGCCTAAGCCTAGATAATCGAGAGCAGTCAGTGCTGTGATGTTAGCTGCAATAGTGAAAGGCGCTAGGGTTACAATCATCACCATCGTATTTGGCAAGATGTGATTAAACAAGATACGTCCAGTCGATGCCCCTAAAGCACGAGCCGCCATTACATATTCTCGTGCCGCTTCTTTATAGGTCATGGTCCGCATGTACCATGTCATACCCATCCAAGTGAAAAGCACGTTAATAGCGACAAAGAGAGCAAACGTCGGCTGAACGATTGAGACAAGAATCATAATGACGTACAAAAACGGGACCATTGACCAGATTTCGATAAGTCGCTGTACAAACAAGTCAAATTTACCGCCCCAAAAACCCATAGCACAACCGACTGCAGTACCGATCGCGTAGGAAATGGCCATCGTAAGCAACGCAAATCCCATCGCCGTTCTGAATCCGTAGACGAGTCGCGCCAAAATATCGCGACCTATCACATCTGTACCTAAATAATGCTTATTTTCGGCACTAGGTGCTGTTGGCGGGAAATCACCACTAAAATCTTGTTCATATGGGTTCCACGGCACAAGCGGCAAAATAACAAAGTTGTCGCCCCCTTCAGCCTCAAACGCTTTTTGCAGTACACGATAATCGGCTTCACTGGATGACTCTTGGCCGAATTCGCTACCTAAACGTACGTCACTGACAACAGGAAAATAGTAGCTACCATCGTACTTGACGACTAGCGCTTTACTGTTGATCAAAAGTTCGGCGAATAAAGAAAGGATCAACATGATAGAAAGAGCAACAAACGACCAATAGCCTCGTTTGATCTCTTTAAAGTGACGAATTTTCTTTTGAGTTAATGGACTAACTTTAATCATGTTACGCTCCAAACTTCACACGTGGGTCGACTAAAGCAACACAAATATCTGAAATGATGTTACCAATGAGCAGTAACAACGCATTAATGGCGACAATACCCATAACAACAGGGTAATCACGCTCCATGATTGATTCGTAACCTAATAAGCCAATGCCATCAATATTGAAGATAACTTCAATCAGGAAGGCACCGGTCATGAAGAACAACAAAGAGTTACCAAAGTGACTCGCGATTGGAATTAAGCTGTTACGCAACGCGTGCTTACGAACTGCTTTTTTGAAAGGTAATCCTTTCGCAATTGCGGTGCGGATGTAATCTGAGGAAAGGTTTTCCATCAGGTTATTTTTCATTGTCATCGTCAGCGTGGCAAAATCACCAATGAGGTAACAGATCAAAGGCAACACCGCATGCCACATAATGTCTTTAGCGCGTTCAAAGAAGGTTTCGTAATCGTCGAAGTCATCGCCGACAAAGCCTCCCATCGGAAACCATTCCAAGTGATAACTAAATAACGTGATCAGCAATACACCCACCACATAACCTGGTAGCGCGTAGCCTACGAAAATGAGTACTGAAGAAGCGGAATCAAACACAGAACCGTGCTTGAGTGCCTTATAGTAACCAAGAGGAATCGAGATAAAATAACTAATAAAGAAGGTCATGCCGCCATAAAACAACGACACTGGCAAACGCTCTGCGATCATGTCCGAGACAGGCTCGTAGTAACGCGTCGACTCGCCAAGATCTAGCATTACCAAACGACTTAACCACTCGACGTACGCTTCCGTTACAGGTTTATCCAGGCCATAAAACGCATTCAGCTCCGCGATTTGATCGTCAGAAAGGGCCGTATTACCACCCGCAGACGTCATTGATGCGGCGCCATCTCCCTGAGACTGCATTTGTGACAACATGCGTTCAACAGGTCCGCCAGGCACGAAACGAGTGATAGCAAAGATGAGAATAGTTATCCCGAGAAACGTTGGGATAACCAACGCCAAACGGCGTAAAAAGTACGACAGCATATACAACTTGCTCCTTGTCTACTGTCCAGTTCAAACGGAGTGAAAGAGGATATTTTCCGCCCAAAATGGTGCATATTTATCTCGTAGTAACTAAAACTGTTGAAGCACACTCCCTGCGCCTCAAGAGCTAGACTTTTCTACTACTGCAATAATTTCAGCGTCATATTTATCTTGAATCCACATCAGCTTCAAGTGTTTGAAACCAAAACATGACAAACTTCCTTCGATGTCGAAAAACAGAAATGTTTTTGTAAAAAATTATAAAAAACCACAAAAATAATTCATACAGAATATCAATCTAGGCTGTTTAGAGCCAAAACCCTACATAAAAATGCACCCTACACACATAAATAGACACATAATCCAAGGTTATATTTGACCTAAAAATACGAGTGAGCCCTTTAACAGCAATGGGTATCATATTTTGATACCACCTAATAAGTTCGAGCTAACAAAGTATGGATTCGATATAAAACTCATCTCAGAACAATTCACTGGAAAAATATCTTTTTCCAGATTCAATTACCCACTAAAAAACCATAGGCAAGATAAGTCATTAAAGTTTATAAGAAACACAAAATACGGTGTTTTATTGAAATTTAATCTCGATTCATAAACCTTATTCGGTTTTTTATTCCGCCTTTTAAATAAAGCCTGGTTATTTACATCTTTTTTACATTTAAGCATCCCCGTTTACCACTGGTTTGACTTCCTTTTTTCATCTCGGTTATACATTGGCCGAACGTTAACGAAATATTAACGTCACATTTGGCCGCTATGCGGCCAGACATAGGAAATAATAATAATCGGAGCAACAAGGATGTATAAAAACACAACCGCTTTATCTGTTGCGATAAGCCTTGCTTTGGGGACAGCAGCAGTTGCAGCCCCAGCAACAGCACTGGCAGAAGAGCAGCAAGTTGAAAAACTTCAAAAGATGAAAGTTACTGGTTCGCGTATCTCCACGACGGATATGGAAGGTCCTTCACCAGTTACTGTTATTAATAGTAAAGACATTGAGTCTAAAGGCTTTAACAGCGCGCAAGACGTATTGAACAGTTTGACCCAAAACACAGGTGGTGTAATGGCTCAAACAGACTCTTTCTCGTTTACACCAGCAGCGCAGTCAGTCAACTTACGTGGCCTTGGCGCGTCACGCACATTGATTCTTATTGATGGCCGTCGTCTTCCTCAATACCCGCTAGCACAAGATGGTACATCTAACTTCCAAGATATCGGCCAAATCCCTGTCGCCGCTATTGAGCGTGTTGAAGTAATGACCGACTCAGGTTCTGCTATCTACGGCTCCGACGCAATCGGTGGTGTCGTAAACTTCATTTTAAAGAAAGACTTTGATGGCGTTTCTGTAAAAGTACGCGCGGGTGACGCGACGGATGGTGGTTACCAAAATGGTCGTTTAGACGTTGTAGCTGGCAAAAACTTTGACGACAAACGTATTCTCTTCGTTGGCCAATTTGCGGGCAACGAAATGCTAAAGCAATCTGACCGAGATGATTGGGCTGGCGATGACGGTTCTAGCCGTTCTCAGCTAAGTGGCTACTCTAGCTACGGTGCAAACTTTGAAGGCGCCAACGGAACACTTCTAACACCAGCTGATGCTGGTTCTTCCTGTAAAGAAGTCGTTGGTGATGCCGCGATTGAACGAGCGGATGGAAAGTGTGGTGTTAACCGCTCTGCATACCGAACATTAAAACCAGAAAACAAACAAGTAGACCTACTTTTACGTGGTGAAATGGACATTAACGACAATGTCACTGCCATGGCAGAAGCCCGTTTTGGCTACAAGTCTACAGAATCTGAATTCGAACCTAACCCTTACAGCGTTGAAGTTGATGCCACTCACTTCCGCGGCGAAGGCGAATACACTCGCCGTATGGTCGAATTTGGACCACGCGAAAGTAACACTGAAGCCGATTCTTTTGGCTTAACCTTAGGCTTGAACGGCCTGCTTGCTGATACGTATGATTGGGACCTATCCGCTGGTTACTCTGAGCAAAGCGTTGAAACAAGCAACCCAGCAATCTTCCTAACTCTCGACCAAGCTGTACAAAATGGTGATGTCGATCTTCTAGGGCCTATCTCTCAAGACGTTGTAGACAAATACAGCGGCACTTCAAGCAAAGAAGCTTACTCAAAGCTTTACTCTGTTAACGGCTCACTGGCTGGTGATTTGGTTGAACTTCCTGCAGGTATGTCTGGCTTTGCTGTTTATGGTGAATGGAACCGTACTGACTACAATGAGACGATTGATGCGACAACAGCAGCTGGTGGTTTCTCTGGTCTAGGTGGAACATCAGGCGGCGGTGACCGCGATCAGATTGGTCTTGGTGTTGAAGCTCTTATTCCTATCATTGAAGATTTAGAAATGACTGTCGCTGGTCGTTACGACCACTACTTCGACGACTCGGCAACTGGCGGCGCATTCACTCCTAAAGTAGCCCTAGCATACCGTCCTACTGACACCCTATTGCTACGTGGTAGCTACGGTCTAGGCTTCCGAGCTCCAGACTTGAAGCGACTATTTGGTGATCAAACTCGAGGCTTTGGTTCTGGTTTTGACCCTGTGCTTTGTGCCAACGCTGGTGGTAGCGGCCCACAAGATAAAGACAAGTACCCAGAGTGTGATACTCAGTACTTCGATACGCTTAATGGCCCTAACTCTGAGCTGAAAGAAGAAACAAGTACAAACATTAACTTGGGCCTAGCGTGGGAGCCTGTGGATGATCTTGGTGTAACTGTTGACTGGTACCACATCAAGATGGAAGACGTCGTAACAGCACCAACTTACCAAGACGTAATTAACGATCCAGGTAAATACCCAGGTACTGAAGTCGTTCGTAACCCAGATGGCACCATCAAGTCGGTATCCTATGGTCCAGTGAACCAGTCGTATGAAGAGCGTTCTGGTATTGACCTAGCGATCAAATACGCATACGACACTAATGAGTTCGGTTCATTTAACACGCGTGTTGCTGTAACGAAGATCTTGATTGCTGAATATCAAGAAAACGACAGCGAGCCTGTAACGGATGAAAGAGATTTCATGCCTGAATACACCGCAACGTTAAATCTTGGCTGGGCATATGAAGATGTCGCTATCAACCTATTTGGTAAATACCGCGACCGTATGTGTTCAAGCTACGCAAACCGTTACTACTTTGATGACTGTGATTCTGCTAAAAAAGCGGGTTACAAAGCAGAAATCGCTAGTATGACAACGTGGAACCTAACGGCTTCTTACCAATTCAACGAGAGTGGTCGTGTAACTCTTGGTGCTATCAACATGTTTGACAAAGTACCGCCTGCAGATCCTCTAAGCGATACCTCTCCATTCTATGCAACTGGGTATGACGATCCAATCGGACGTCAGCTATACGTCGAGGCATCATACGACTTCTAAAAAATATTTGGCGCGGGTTTTCCGCGCCCTTTTCGACTGACTAAAACACTGACAAGGATGCAACCATGAAATTCAAGGAATTTGGTCTCAGTGCCATAGCTGCAGCATTGCTTACTATCAGTAGTAGCTCTATAGCGGCCAACTCTGGTGCTGTCGTTTCCACACAAGCAAAAGCAAATCAATCTTCAGAAGCTTCGCAACAAAAAATCGACAATTATGCCGAAAGTACTGAAGGCATGTTGGCAGAATACAAAGGCTTACTACGTCAAATCGACAGCATGAAAGTCTACAACGAGCAAATTAATCGTATGGTTCAATCACAGCAAGGTGAATTGGACTCATTAAATAACCAAATTGCTCAGATCGATCAAACGGCAACAGAAGTAGTGCCACTAACACTTAAAATGATCGATGCACTCGATGAGTTTGTGACTCTCGATCTGCCTTTCCAGAAAAAAGAACGTAATAAACGTGTCCAAGAACTGCGTCGTCTCATGGATCGCGCCGACGTAACGACTTCTGAGAAATTCCGTAAAGTGATGGAAGCCTACCAAATTGAAGAAGGCTTCTCTCGCTCAATTGAATCTTACAAAGCTAGCCTAGATAGAAATGGGGAAACCGTGACTTACGATTTCCTACGTATTGGTCGCACGGCGCTTTTATTCCAATCTCCAGACGGTGGTGAGACAGGTATGTGGAACCAACAAACACGTCAATGGGAAACATTACCGGAAAGCTACCGCATAGCGGTACAGCAAGGCCTTCGTATCGCGAAGAAGCAAGCGCCACCAGCGCTAATCAAATTGCCTGTATATGCTGGGGAGGAATAAGAGATGAAAGGATTCAAAACTCTAGCCGCTGGTCTACTAGCGAGCTTATTTATGGCTTCAGGCGTACAAGCAGAAACGCCTAAAAACCTATCTGAACTACTCAAAAACGTAAAATCAGAAAGCATCGTTGAGTCAAAAGAGAATAAAGCCCGTGAAGCTGAGTTCAAGAACAATCGCGATAAGCAAGCGGTATTATTGCAACAAGCTCGCGAAGAGTTAGCTGCGCAGCAAGCACTGGGCGATCAACTTAAAGCAACATTTGATGAAAACGATAAGCAGCTAACTGAACTAACAGAAACCCTACGTGTTCGCTCTGGTACTTTGGGCGAAATGTTTGGTGTGGTCCGCCAGTATGCGGGCGAGTTTAAGGGCTTATTTGCAGCCTCTCAAAACGCTGTTCAGTTCCCAGAGCGTGACGCTCTACTAACGAAACTGGCTGGAAGCAAAGAACTGCCATCAACACAAGAGCTAGAAGCATTCTGGCATACCATTCTTCAACAAGTGGTTGCCTCAGGCGAGACAGCAACAACCCAAGCAACGGTTGTTTATGGCGAAGGTAAAGAAGCGGTTCGCGATGTTACTCTTGTCGGTGAATTTAACGCGATTGCCGATGGTAAGTACGTTACTTATGTACCTCAAACAGGTAAGTTCGAAGAACTCTCTCGACAACCTCGCACCAATATTACACGTCATGTTGCGGGCTTTGAGTCAGCGTCAAACAGCTATGAGCCACTGTTTATTGACCCATCCCGTGGTGTAATTCTGTCTCTACTTGTACAAAGCCCTACCGTTCAAGAACGTATTGATCAAGGTGGCATTGTAGGTTACGTCATCCTTGGTATGGGTGCAGTTGGCGCTATCATTGCTCTAGTTTGCTTCCTACGCCTTCAAGTGATTGGCGGTAAAATGCGTAAGCAAGCGAAATCAGAAACCGTGATTCCTGGTAACCCTCTGGGTGAAGTTATCCAAGCTTACCAAGAACACAAAGGTGACAACCTTGAAGATCTTGAAGCGAAACTGGACGAAATCATCCTACGTAACGCACCGAGCATTGAACGCTTTATCAGCTCAATCAAACTGTTCGCTTCTGTAGCACCACTTCTAGGTCTACTGGGTACGGTTATGGGTATGATCGGTACGTTCCAAGCAATCACACTATTTGGTACAGGTGATCCTAAGCTAATGGCTGGCGGTATCTCTGAAGCTCTTGTTACAACCATGCTAGGTCTGGTTGTCGCAATTCCATTGCTGTTCCTTTACACCATCGTACACAGTAAAGGTCGTCGTTTGGTTCAAACTCTTGAAGAACAGAGTGCAGGCTTCATCGCTCGCTATCAGGAAAAACTACATAAAGCCGAAAGCTAAGGAGGCGTTATGTGGTGGTTAGTTGGAGAACTTGAATCAATTAGGCGCTTCTTGGGAATGGGTGGCGATGTACTCGTCGCCATCTTCATCCTCAGCTTTATGCTGTGGGCAGTATTGTTAGAACGTTGGTTCTATTTTGCTGCCGTCGCTCCAAAAGCCATGAAAAAAGCCGTTGGCTCATGGCAGGAGCGCTCAGAGCACCAGAGCTGGAACGCTAAGATGATCCGACAAGAAATTGTTTCTCGTCAGGACATTGAGAATAAAAAGGGCCTGCCAATCGTGAAAGTATTGATTGCGCTTTGTCCCTTACTGGGTTTGCTCGGCACCGTTGTTGGCATGATCCAAGTATTCGACATCTTAGCGGTAACAGGAACAGGAAGCCCTCGAGCAATGGCCTCGGGGATCTCAAAGGCAACAATCCCAACTTTAGCCGGGATGGTGGCTTCTCTATCAGGACTGTTCTTTAGTTCACGTCTTGATCATTTAGCCAAAGTCACAACGCAAAAGCTGGAAGATAAGCTAAAGCATATTGCCTGAGTAAATGGAATTAGAGGTATAGGTCATGAAAAGACGCTATAGCAGTGATAGCAGTGATGAAACCGCTATCGATATGACACCGATGCTCGACATCGTATTCATCATGTTGATCTTCTTTATCGTAACAACATCGTTCGTAAAAGAAGCTGGTCTAGAAGTAAACCGCCCGACGGCAAGCTCTGCGCAAACCGTGAAAAAAGGTAACATCATGGTCGCAGTTGGTGCGGCGGGTGATGTTTGGGTTGATAAACGCCGCATCGAAGTGGACGCGGTTCGCGCGAATATTGAACGTCTTCGTGCAGAAAGCCCTGATGGCGCAGTTGTTATCCAAGCCGACACAGAAGCAAATGCTGGCGTAGTCGTGAAGGTTATGGACCAGATCAAAATGGCAGGTGTAGAAAGCATCTCCATTGCCGCAACCAATAAGGATTAAGCTTATGCGGTATCTGGCCTCAATTGCACTGGCGCTCATTGTCTCCCTCGGGTTGTTCTGGGGGATGGACAAGCTAGTAAACAAAGAGCGCCACGAGTTAGTGTCGAATGATGACCTGCGTATGGTCGAGTTTATTCGCATTAAACCAGACGAAAAAATACAGGAGAAAAAACGCGAACTTCCAAAGCCACCACCGCCTAAGCGTCCGCCGCCGCCGCCAGAAATGAAAGTGACAGCGACAGTAAAACCGGTGATGGAGCAGACCCCAATGGATATGCCAAAGCTTGACCTACCCGTAAATGTTACAGGTGGTTCGGTGCTTGGACATTATAGCCAGGGTGGAGGTGCGCAACTCGCGGGTAGCGGAGGTCCAACACCTCTAGCGACATTCCAACCTCAAATGCCTAGGAAGGCTGCGAAAGCAGGAATAGAAAAAGGGGTCGTCTTATTAGAGTTTACTGTCAACGCACGTGGTGCCGTAGAGGACATCAAAGTTCTTAAAGAGCAACCACGACGCTTAGGCCTCGGTCGAGCGGCAAGAAAAACAGTCTCTAAATGGACATTTAAACCAAAATTGGTTGACGGGAAACCTGTTAGCTCGCGCCTATCGCAAGAAATAGAGTTCTCAACCAATTAAGGAGTCACGATGAAAAGTTTATGGAAAAGCAAAGTGGCTTCTTTAATTCTCTTCGCAGGAGTGGCAATGACCGCTCCTACGATGGCAAAAGAAGCTCCTCAGTTATCAGATCGGACATTTCGAACCGTTAACAAAGTGCAAGAGTTGATCGCAACTGAAAAATATTCAGCAGCGAAAGAAAAACTAGCAAGCGCTTTAGAAAGCACAAGTTCGAAAAAATACGACCGAGCAGTTTTACTTCAGCAGACTGGCTTTTTGTATTCGCTACAAGACAATTATGTGCAAGCAGCAAAATACTTTGCCGAAGCATTACAGCTCGACGCACTTCCCGTTCCTGTTGCTCAACAAGTTCGCTACAGCTTGGCTCAGCTTTACCTAGCTGAAGAAAAGTATACGTTGTCTGTAAAAACGATGAAGGAATGGTTCAAGGTTGCAGAAACAACCAAAGAGAAGCCTCAAGCTCATGCTTATATCACGTTAGCGAGCGCTTATGTTCAGTTGGAAGATTACAAAAATGCAATCCCGCCAACCAAAAAAGCCATCGCGATGAGCAAGAGCCCAAGTGAGTCTTGGTACTTAATTCTCGTTGCATCTCACTACGAGTTAGGCCAGCTGAAAAGCGTTGCCAGTGTACTCAAAACTCTGACTTCAAAGTACCCTCAGAAAAAGCGTTACTGGATGCAACTTTCTGGTGTCTACATGGAGCTAGGTCAAGAGCGCAACTCTCTAGCCACCCTAGAAATGGTTTACAAAATGGGGAAACTAGAAGGAGAGAAGGAATATTTACGCTTTGTAAACTTCTTGGCTTATCAAGGTATTCCATATAAAGCAGCCAAAACTCTTGAAAAGGAAATGGCAGCTGGAAACATTGAAAAGACGAAGGAAAACTATGACCGCCTAGCCAGTTTCTGGCAGCAAGCTAAAGAGCTAGATAAATCAATTCTCGCTTATAAAAAGTCATATAACCTCGCTCCTTCTGCTAAAACGCAAATTCAGATTGCTCGCTTAATGATACAAGACAAGCAGTATTCTGAAGCAACTCGTTTTGTAGAAAGCGCGGCATCCAGTGCCTCTAAAGAGCAAAAGGCAGAACTTGAATACATTCGCGGGATGGCCTATTTCGAGCTTAAGCAACCACAAAAGGCCTTGCAGGCGATGAAAGGCGCTGCTCAATCGCCAAAATTCAGGTCAACCGTTAGCCCTTGGATAAATTTCCTAGAGTCTCAAGGATAATTCGAAGATTAAGTGTGAGTCAGTCGCACGCCTGGGGAAGTGAAAGCTTCCCCTTTTTTCCGTTTTATCTTTATTAACCCCTATTTTTAACCAGAGTCACTCACGCAAGCCAAATCGGGACTCTAAACCTAAAATCAGCACACTAAACGGTTGTAGAAATGGTTTTAATAACAGAGTGCGCGGATGGTAAGTCCTGTACCACGCTCCTTCTTCGCTGTTTAGGAACACTCTGGCGTAAGTAACTATTTCATCTGGGACGATCACAGACAGAAAGATCAACTGGTAACAAAATAGAGATCATGATACTCTTCGCCTCCATTTTTCTGGCGGGATTATCACCAACATCCACCCCTTTGGTGGTTGATTTCTCAATGCCAGTGCTATCGTTATAAGAATGTCGAACTTTCCTTCGGCACTCAATCAATCCAATCAAAAGTGGAACAGTACAATGGGCAAAGGTACTCTCTATATCGTATCTGCACCTAGCGGCGCAGGTAAATCTAGCTTGATCTCAGCGATGTTGGAACGCAACCCAACCTACGCAATGAAAGTGTCTGTGTCTCACACCACGCGCAACATGCGACCTGGTGAAGAAAATGGTGTCCACTACCATTTTGTAGCGAAAGATGAGTTTGAAGCCCTGATCGCTAAAGGTGACTTCCTAGAATACGCAGAAGTGTTTGGTAATTATTACGGCACATCTCGTGTATGGATTGAAGAAACACTAAATAAAGGTATCGACGTTTTTCTAGATATCGACTGGCAAGGCGCACGCCAAATCCGTGAACAAATGCCAGAAGCCAAAAGCATCTTCATCCTGCCACCATCAAACGGTGAGTTAGAGCGTCGCTTGAACACTCGTGGTCAAGATAGCGATGAAGTGATCGCAAAGCGTATGGCTGAAGCCAAGTCGGAAATCTCTCATTACAACGAGTACGACTACGTGATCGTAAACGACGATTTTGATACCGCTTTGATGGATTTTAAAGCTATCTTGCGTGCTGAAAGATTGAAGGAAGAAAAGCAAGCTGCTAAATATAAAGGTATGCTTGACGCGTTGTTAGCAGAGTAACTTCAAAAAAGTCACGCTGTAAAACATAAAGAATTTCCCGTTTTTTGCCCAGTGCGAAAAACACAATAAACTACCTGAGAAAGTCCACAAACGGTGGCTTGTCTAATTGCTAGTAAATAAAGTAGTTAGGTTGTATACTTTCTCGTCATTCTAAAATTTTAGTTAACTATTTGGAGTCCTCATGGCACGCGTAACTGTTCAAGACGCTGTTGAAAAAGTTGGCAACCGTTTCGACCTAGTACTGATTGCGGCTCGCCGCGCTCGTCAAATGCAAACTGGCGGTAAAGATGCACTAGTGCCAGAAGAGAACGATAAGCCAACGGTTATCGCTCTACGCGAAATCGAAGAAGGTTTAATTACTAAAGAAGTTCTAGACGCTCGTGAACGTCAAGAACAGCAAGAGCAAGAAGCGGCAGAGCTAGCGGCAGTAAGCAGCATCGCTCACAACCGTTAATTCTGACTTTAGAATTCAACAACCTCCCGGGCCTATAATTTGTATCTATTCGATAGCCTCAAAGACGTTGCCCAAGAATACCTAACAGAGCCTCAGATTGAGGCTCTGCGTCAATCTTATGTGGTAGCGAGAGATGCCCATGAAGGGCAAACCCGCTCTAGCGGTGAACCATACATCATCCACCCTGTCGCTGTGGCTCGTATCTTGGCCGAAATGCGCCTTGATATCGAAACCCTCCAAGCTGCTTTGCTGCATGACGTCATTGAAGACTGTGATGTAACTAAAGAAGATCTCGAAGAGAAATTCGGCAACACTGTCGCAGAATTGGTTGATGGTGTATCTAAACTGGACAAACTCAAATTCCGCGATAGGAAAGAGGCTCAGGCTGAGAACTTTCGTAAGATGGTTCTGGCCATGGTGCAAGATATCCGCGTCATTCTGATCAAACTGGCTGACCGCACGCACAACATGCGTACGCTTGGCGCGCTTCGACCAGATAAAAAGCGTCGTATTGCTCGTGAAACGTTAGAAATTTACGCGCCCCTCGCTCATCGTCTTGGTATTCACAATATCAAAACCGAACTCGAAGAGTTGGGCTTTGAGGCGCTATATCCCAACCGCTACCGCGTACTGAAAGAAGTGGTTAAAGCCGCACGTGGTAATCGTAAAGAGATGATCCAACGCATTCACAGCGAAATAGAAGGCCGTCTGCAAGATTTTGGCTTGAATGCTCGCGTCGTTGGTCGTGAGAAAAACCTGTTCTCTATCTACAACAAGATGAAAACCAAAGAACAGCGCTTTCACACCATCATGGATATCTATGCGTTCCGAGTCGTTGTTGATACCGCTGATACTTGTTATCGCGTTTTAGGCCAAGTACACAGCTTGTATAAGCCACGTCCTGGTCGCATGAAAGATTACATCGCGGTACCAAAGGCGAACGGCTATCAATCGCTACACACTTCCATGGTTGGCCCACACGGCGTACCTGTTGAAGTTCAGATCCGTACTGAAGATATGGATCAAATGGCGGACAAAGGTGTCGCGGCACACTGGTCTTACAAAGACAAAGGCGACAAGTCTGGTACCACTGCGCAAGTGAAAGCTCAGCGTTGGATGCAAAGCCTGTTAGAGCTACAACAAAGCGCGGGTAACTCATTCGAATTCATTGAAAACGTAAAATCCGATCTTTTCCCAGATGAGATTTACGTCTTCACACCAAAAGGTCGTATCGTTGAACTACCTTTAGGCGCAACGGCTGTCGACTTTGCCTATGCCGTACATACCGATGTAGGCAACTCTTGTGTTGGTGCTCGTGTTGATCGTAACCCTTACCCATTGAGTAAGGCATTGAAAAACGGTCAGACAGTGGAAATTATCAGTGCCCCTGGTGCGCGTCCGAATGCGGCATGGCTGAACTATGTCGTGACTTCTCGTGCCCGCACTAAGATTCGACAAGTACTGAAAACGATGCGTCGTGAAGAGTCGATTACTTTAGGTCGTCGCCTACTTAATCACGCACTTGGCCGTCACTCGATTGATTCAATTTATCCAGAAAATATCCAAGAAGTCTTGAATGATCTTCGCCTAGAAAGCATCGATGATTTATTGGCTGCTATTGGATTGGGTGAGTTGATGAGCATTGTGATCGCACGTCGTCTCCTTGGTGACACCGAAGAGCTCACGACAACAAGTTCAATCCCAACGGACTCGAAGAAGAAGCTTCCGATTCGTGGCGCAGAAGGCTTATTGCTGACGTTTGCAAATTGTTGTCATCCTATCCCAGATGATCACATTATTGCTCACGTATCGCCTGGTCGTGGTTTGGTTGTTCACCGAGAAACATGTCCGAACGTTCGTGGTTATCAGAAAGAGCCAGACCGTTATATGGCTGTCGCTTGGTCTGAAGACTACGATAAAGAGTTCATTGCTGAACTTAAAGTCGACATGCTTAACAACCAAGGTGCTCTTGCAGAACTTACCAACGTGATCTCGAAAACAGGATCAAACATTCATGGCCTTTCAACGGAAGAACGTGATGGTCGTCTATACACTGTGACTGTGCTGTTGACGACGAAAGATCGTGTCCACCTTGCTGGTATCATGCGTAAGATTAAGGCAATGCCTCAAGCAACCCGAGTCAGACGCAGAAAGAACTAACCTCTATCGCCACCTACTCTGTTAGGTGGCGATTTTTTATACCTCAATAAATATGAACCTAGAACGTTACAACCGTATTCACCAAGTCCTAAAAACTCGCCAAACTGATCTGACACTTTGTCTCGAAGAAGTACATAAGCCAAACAACGTCTCTGCCGTGATCCGCACCGCTGACGCGACAGGCTTACACAAAGTTCACGCAATTTGGCCTGACAAAATGCGTACGCTGAGCCATACCTCAGCTGGCGCGCGTAACTGGGTTGAAGTGGATACTCACGATTCGATTGAAACTGCGATTACCGAACTCAAAGCGCAAGGTATGCAGGTTTTGGTGACCAATCTTTCGGACACCGCCGTCGATTTTCGCGAGATCGACTACACCAAACCAACGGCAATCATTTTAGGCAGCGAAAAGGTTGGCGCTTCAGAGCAAGCCAAACAGCTTGCTGATCAAGACATTATTATCCCGATGGTGGGCATGGTGCAGTCACTAAACGTATCGGTTGCCAGTGCCGTAATTTTGTATGAAGCGCAACGTCAACGTGAAGCCGCAGGCATGTACGACCGAGAAGAAAGCGCTCTGCCTAAAGAGACAATCAACCGTATTCTCTTTGAACGTGGTCACCCAGTGCTGGCAAAGGTCGCGAAACGAAAAGGGCTCGTTTACCCACCACTCGATGAAGAAGGTCAAATCATCGCCGATGACGCGTGGTGGCAAGAGATGCAAAGCAAGTAACAGACTTTCGTCATCCTGAACGGCGGCGAAGGAGCGTGGTTCAGGATCTAATTCTCAAATATACAGATGCTGATAGTGTTAACTTCAGCGACATACTTGTTGAAAATAGAATCCTGATGTCGCTAAAGCTCCTCGGAATGATAGGTTATCAGTCAAATCATGACACTAACTAAAGCATGACTATTTTTTCCTGTACAAAAACACAGCTCCATGGTTAACATACTGCTATGTTAACCATTTTCTTGAGCCCTCTATGTCCGCCCAAATGTTATCTGCCGTCCCATTAACCTCCCTTTCTGGAGTTGGCGCGAAAGTCGCAGAAAAACTCGCCAAAGTTGGCTTACATAGCGTTCAAGATTTGCTGTTTCACCTTCCGTTACGCTACGAAGATCGTACTCGTATTTACCCTATTGCCAAACTGCATGCTGGCCTTTGGGCGGCAGTGCAAGGTAAGGTCATGGCAGTCGACACCATCTTCGGTAAGCGCAAAATGCTAACGGTAAAAATCAGCGACGGTAATGGCACTATCACGCTGCGCTTTTTCAACTTTACCGCAGCCATGAAGAACAATTTCACGCAAGGTAAGTTAGTACATGCTTACGGTGAAATTAAGCGCGGTGGCATGGGTTTGGAAATTGTTCATCCTGACTACAAGTTTTACGTCAGCGAGCAAAAGCCCGATGTAGAACAGAGCTTAACTCCTGTTTATCCCACTACAGATGGTTTACGCCAAATCACATTGCGCAACCTTACCGAACAAGCTTTAGCCCTGCTTGATAAAACCGCAGTGCAGGAATTACTTCCATCTGGGTTGTATGACCATCAAATCACGATGTCGCAAGCGCTGCACACCATTCATCGCCCACCACCAACCATTAATTTAGATGAGTTTGACGAAGGCAAACATCCTGCCCAAATCCGCTTGATCATGGAAGAATTGCTCGCACAAAACTTATCGATGCTGGCGGTGCGTAGCAAAGGTCAGAAGGATTCAGCGCTACCTCTCGGTCCTTGTCATAAACTAAAAACGCAGCTTTTAGCCCAACTGCCTTTCTCTCCTACAAACGCTCAAACCCGAGTAGTACAAGAGATTGAAGCCGATCTAGAAAAACCGCACCCAATGATGCGATTAGTGCAAGGCGATGTTGGTTCGGGGAAAACGTTGGTTGCCGCTTTGGCCGCTGTTAGAGCCATTGAGCATGGCCATCAGGTGGCACTCATGGCGCCAACCGAACTATTGGCCGAGCAACACGCTATCAACTTCGCAAACTGGTTTGAAACAATGGGCATTCAAGTCGGTTGGTTAGCGGGCAAACTCAAAGGTAAGGCAAAGGAAGCCGAGCTGGCTCGTATTGCCAGTGGTGAAGCGCAAATGGTAGTGGGTACTCACGCGCTATTCCAAGAGCACGTTGAATTTCATCACCTTGCTTTGGTCATCATTGATGAACAACACCGCTTCGGTGTCCATCAGCGATTAGAATTGCGTGAAAAAGGCGCAAAACAAGGCGCCTACCCACATCAGTTGATCATGACGGCGACGCCTATTCCTCGCACCTTAGCGATGACCGCTTACGCCGATCTGGAAACTTCCGTGATTGACGAGCTACCACCGGGTCGAACGCCGATTCAAACCGTTGCCATTCCAGATACAAAACGTGACGACATCGTCGAGCGTGTCCGAAATGCCTGCTTAAACGAAGGCAAGCAGGCATATTGGGTGTGTACCCTGATTGATGAGTCGGAAGTATTAGAAGCGCAAGCCGCGGCAGATACCGCAGAAGAGCTTCAACGTAAGCTACCGGACGTAAAAATTGGTCTAGTACACGGACGAATGAAGCCGGCAGAGAAACAAGCGGTGATGCAAGATTTCAAAGACAATAAACTGCATTTGCTGGTCGCAACGACAGTGATTGAAGTTGGTGTGGATGTACCAAACTCTAGCTTGATGATCATAGAAAACCCTGAACGTCTTGGTTTGGCACAATTACACCAGTTAAGAGGTCGCGTGGGCCGAGGTTCCGTTGCTAGCCATTGTGTACTGCTGTACCACTCTCCGCTGTCAAAAACCGCGCAAAAACGTCTCGGAGTACTACGTGAAAGTAACGATGGCTTCGTCATTGCGCAGAAAGACCTAGAAATTCGTGGCCCTGGAGAACTATTGGGTACAAAGCAGACAGGTCTTGCTGATTTCAAAATCGCAGACTTAGTTCGAGATCAACGCCTGATTCCCGAAGTTCAGCGTATTGCGCGTCATATTCATGACAATTACCCGTCTAACGCAACAGCGATTATCGATCGCTGGTTGGGTGAGCGGGATATTTACTCCAAAGCGTAATGATTGAAAGCGAGCCAAATGGCTCGTTTTTTAATGCGTCAAAAACAAAGCAAACGTTTGCTTTTTGAGTAAATCTCTCTATAATCGCGCACAAATTTTTAAGTGTGTTAGATCACACTCCACCAACCTGAGTTGACTCTGATTAACAGCAATCACAGGTAACGACGTCAACTCCACCCTGCTCTCCCATTCAGCGAGAACTAGGGACATATTGCGACTAGCGAGACAAACAATGACAACTTCAAACCGATCTTCGGAACTGGTCTATCAACTCAACGATCGACCACCTTTGCCTCAAACCATTTTTGCCGCACTTCAGCACTTATTGGCGATGTTCGTCGCGGTTATCACTCCTTCACTGATCATCTGTCAGTCTTTGGGTGTACCAGCAGACCAAACGAACACCATCATCAGCATGTCTTTGTTTGCGTCAGGCGTGTCTTCGTTTATTCAAATTCGCACCATTGGCCCAATTGGCTCTGGTTTACTCTCTGTTCAAGGTACCAGCTTTAACTTTTTAGGTCCTATTATTGGTGCAGGCCTATCGCTGAAAGCCGGTGGAGCAGACATCAGCACCATGATGGCTGCCATTTTTGGTACGATTTTAGTCGCATCATTTGCAGAAATTTTCCTATCTCGCGTATTGGAGCATGCCCGCCGAATCATCACTCCGCTCGTTTCAGGCATCGTCGTCACTCTTATCGGTCTCACACTGATTCAAGTCGGCTTAGTATCAATGGGCGGTGGCTACGCAGCATTAAATGAAGGAACCTTCGGCAGCTTAGACAAACTTGCTCTGGCTGGAACGGTACTTGGATTAATTGTGATTTTAAACCGCTCGAAAAACCCATACATCCGTGTGGCTTCAATCGTGATTGCGATGCTAGTGGGCTACATCATGGCGTATTTTATGGGGATGGTAGATACTTCTCAGCTAGGCGCAACCGAGATCGTAGCACTGCCCGTACCAATGCAATATGGCTTATCGTTTGACTGGTCTCTGTTCATTCCGCTGGTACTGATTTTCTTTATTACCGCACTAGAGGCCATCGGTGATATTACCGCAACATCTGAAGTGTCTGGTGAGCCAGTAAAAGGCCCAGTGTACATGAAACGCATTAAGGGCGGTGTGTTAGCAGACGGCTTAAACTCCGCAATCGCAGCCGTTTTCAACAGCTTCCCGAACTCAACGTTTAGCCAGAATAACGGCATCATCATGCTAACAGGAGTCGCGAGCCGCTACGTGGGTTACTTTATTTCTGGCATGTTAGTGATTCTTGGCTTGTTTCCTGGCGTCGCTAGCTTTGTTCAGCTGATTCCTGAGCCAGTACTTGGCGGCGCAACGATTGTCATGTTTGGTACGATTGCTGCCGCTGGTGTGCGTATTATCTCTCGTGTTGAGCTCGATCGCCGCGCAATTCTGATCATGGCCTTATCCTTCTCAATGGGACTTGGTATCGCACAAAAACCAGAGATCCTGCAATTTATGCCAGAATTTATTAAGAGTATTTTCTCAACTGGTGTTGCAGCAGGTGGCATCACAGCGATCATTTTAAATCTACTTCTGCCAGAGAAACTGGAAGACGAAGATGAACTTCCTCAGGAAGTGAAAGAGTCTTAAGATTATTGAGAATAAGAAAAGCCCAACCTATTTAGGTTGGGCTTTTTGTTTAAAGGGTGCAGGCCATCGACTTACTTGGTAGGAAAGCTGATTTGAGCGATTAAACCGCCTTCACTACGATTACGCATCACCACAGAGCCTGAATGTTGGCTGATTATACGCTTCACAATCGCCAACCCTAGCCCAGTGCCTTCACTACCGCGAGCGGTGTCACCACGCGTAAAGGGTTCAAATAACCTCGCGATTTGGGAATGCTCGATACCCGGTCCGTTGTCCTCTACTGAAATCCACACTAGCTGCTTATCTGCTGTCACACCAGTGCTGATTTTGACCCAGCCATTGCCATAACGTAGCGCATTCACAACTAAGTTACTGATCGCCCGCTTAATCGCAATCGCGCTTCCTTTGGCTGGCGGCAAGTTAAGATTAAGATCTGTTTCAATTTCAACCTCATAACCACCTTCAGAACTGGCGACGTCACTGGCAATCGTACTGATATCAACCGCTTCAAACGATTCTTGGTTCACCGGTTTGAGATAATCCATAAACTGACTGATGATCTCATTACATTCTTCCGTATCGCTAATGATCCCCTCCGCAAGATAGCTGTCCTCAGGAGACATCATTTCTGTCGCTAGGCGAATACGCGTCAGAGGCGTTCGTAAGTCATGGCTAATCCCCGCCATTAATAAGGCTCGGTCTTCTTCTAGCTCTTGAATACCTTTCGACATTTGATTAAAGGCTCGAGTTACAGAGCGAATCTCCGATGCGCCTTTCTCTGCTAAGGGGGGCGGGATCTCACCTCGACCGACGTCTTTCGCGGCTCTCTCTAAAGCCAAAAGTGGACGGTTTTGCAAACGAATAAACAACCAACCACCAGCAATGATCAGCAGCGCCATAATCAAACTGTTACGAAACAGCGGTGCAAAATCTTCTTCTTGCAGCTCAGATAACGGAATACGAATGATGGAGTTCGGCAACTTTTCGATGTGCATCCACAAAATGTAACTTTCATCGCCAAGCAATAAGCGTACTTCTGTAGGCGAACCCAGCTCTTGGCTCATTTCTTCAGACATCAAATCAATCGACATTGCGTGATGAAATTCAATCGCCTTATCGCTGTCAAGGCTGTGAACCGTCACCCCTAATCTTTCTAATAATTGACGCCTTAACGGTGCATCAGACTTTAAAGGTCCTTCATCATCAAGCACCAAATTGAGCTCATGGGCGAGAATTTTATTGAACTGCTGCAAACTCGGCATCAACGCGTAGTTAAAAACGGCGTAGTAAGAGAAAACTTGGCTCGCGAGAAGCAAAGAGATGAACAGCAGAATAGATTGTGTCAGTGAACTTCGGATGCGCATGGAACGTTCCTAGTGGCCCTAATCGCGAAATTTCAGCCTTCAAAGGGAAAGTAATGAAGGCTGAAGTTGCTATAGCCAAGTGCTGGCTATGGAGTGAAGAGGTTACACCTCTTTGCCGTCTGGGACGAAAACATAACCTAGGCCCCATACGGTTTGAATGTAGCGCGGCTTGCTCGGATCGTCTTCTAACATGCGACGTAAACGTGAGATTTGTACGTCAATAGAACGTTCCATTGCAGAATATTCACGGCCACGCGCCATGTTCATCAATTTGTCTCGTGACATTGGCTCACGTGCATTCATCACGAGCGCCTTTAGAACAGCAAACTCTCCAGAGGTGAGTGGCATTGCCTCGTCACCGCGGAACATCTCGCGAGTGCCTAGATTGAGTCGGAACTCCCCGAACTCCACCACTTTTTCTTCCGTGCTTGGTGCACCCGGCAACTCTACAGTTTGGCGGCGTAATACGGCCTTGATGCGAGCCAACAATTCGCGTGGGTTAAACGGTTTTGGCAAATAATCATCCGCCCCTACCTCAAGACCTACGATGCGGTCCACTTCATCACCTTTCGCGGTGAGCATTAAGATTGGCAACATATTGTTCGCGTGGCGTAGACGACGACAAATTGACAAACCGTCTTCACCTGGCAACATTAGGTCCAGCACCATTAAGTGAAAGTTTTCGCGCGTTAGTAGGCGATCCATCTGTTCGCCATTGGCGACACTTCGTACCTGAAAACCTTGCTCAGAAAGGTAACGCTCCAATAGAGCACGTAAACGAGCATCGTCATCAACCACTAAAATTTTATGATTTTCTTGCATTGAAACATCCTTTCAGAAGCGTCTATTGTCGAAAATGTATCACTGTTTTTCCTAACGTGCTCAAGCAAATTGTTACTCTTTTTATCTTAAGCGCTTTATTCTCTCTCTAGCAGGTATTTTCAGCACCTACTATTGACCATAATTCCATTCCAGTTCACGTTTGGCCTCAAGCAGCTCTTGCTGTGCCTCCGCCAACTTGTGACGTTTTTTCTCAATTTTGTCTGCTTTACCTGAATGCTGAGCTTCGACTAATTCTTCCTCTCGCTCCTCAACTTCTTTAGTCTTTTCTTCCACTTCTGCTTGCAGCTCTTGGCGCAGCTCACCTTCCGAGCATTCATTCTGGATAGCGGAAAGTGCTTGCTCCAAGCCTTTAATTCGATGTTCATTACCTTGCGCTTTTGCATACTCGAGCTGTTGCTCTACCGCTAACTCTTTAGCGTCACAGCCTTTCACTTCATCTTGAGCAAAAACTGAAAGTGAGAAACCTATTGTTAGTGCAGCACTACACATGACTGCTTTGTTCATTTTACTTCTCCGAGAAAGGCACCATGCCTTTATACCAAATATTCTGACGTTGAGACCCAAGTCACTCCTAGTGAACTTCATGAGACTTGAATCGGTGATAAAGCCTCAGTCTTCCGAGGCCGGTTGAATATATTCAATTGAGTTGATGAACCACTCTTTTTCACCTTCTGGGGTGCGTACCGTGAACTCTTCATCCACTTGTTTTTTCAACATCGCTCGCGCCATAGGTGAATCGATAGAGATGTAGTCTTTCGCATCGCCATAAATCTCTTCAGGCCCGACAATACGAAACTTTTTCACTTCTCCTGCCTCATTTTCTATTTCCACCCATGCACCAAAAAAGACTTTGCCTTCTTGTTGCGGAGAATAGTCAACGATCGTGACTTCTGGCAGGAATTTACGAAGGAAGCGGACACGACGGTCGATCTGACGGAGTAAACGTTTATTGAAGGTGTAATCCGCATTTTCTGAGCGATCGCCCAGGCTCGCCGCCCAAGTAACGATCTTGGTGATTTCCGGGCGCTTTTCATTCCAAAGGTAATCATGCTCTTGTTTGAGTTTGTTGTAACCTTCTCGTGTAATCAGCTTAGTTTTCAAATTAACTCCTATCTCAACTAAAAAATGCTGCTCTTTGGCAGCATTAAGGAGATGATATACCCAAAGGTCCAATGTTGTTCAGGCTTTGGGTATCAAGGTGATAAGGCGGCCAGAGTGTTACTTTTCGTAATCCGGTTTTTGCGTCACGATGTAATTCGTATCACTCGAAACAACCGCGCCATGTTTTAGGAAGTTTTTACCTAAAATCATGCTGTAATGGAAGCGACCTCGGTCCTGTAAGTTGACTCGGATCTTCTTCTCTAATTCGCCAAGCTTAACATGCATTTCAACCACAGGGCGTACGTTCGCTTTCTCGCCTTTCTTCGCTTTAATACGCATGACATCAACAACAGGCTTGGTAAACGCCTGTTTCATGCCAAGATCGTTCTCATAGGTAAAGCTCACCATGTCTTTGCCGTCTTTCTTAAACTGCTTGATGTTCTTAGCATTGATTGAGCTTACATCTGCACCCGTGTCTAACTTCACAGGGAAAGACATCCCCTCAACTTCAGCCACTTCGATATGGCCAGCTTTGAAAAGTGGCCTTGCATCTAGTAGATGGTCTGCGCGAGTGTTCAGCAACACACCACCCTTGGCTATGTCATGACCAAAGACGAAAAAGGGTTGAGTGTCACCCTCATCAAGCACATCGAGCGCAAACTTCATTGATGTGTCTTTTCTACCGAGAAGAAAGTCTCCTTCGACAACAGGGCGAACCGCGCTGCCAACCTTGAGCTTTTTCAACATTGGTTTGGTGATTTTTTCTTCTTTCCCCTCATCGTTCATTAAATAAAACGTGACGGATTCATCCTTACCTTTTTCTGTTACTTCAAACCCATTTACACGCAGTAATGGCGTTTTCACAGTAAAAGTGGGGTAAGCAGGGACGGTATAACCATCAATGGTGACCTGTTCTTCTGGTGAAACGACAAGAGGTTTTGATTTGAGTGCGCTTTTGAACGTTTTTTCTACGCCACCCAGTAGATTTTCTCTGTCCGTATCAATAACAAAGTGCTGACTCGCGACGTCCCGACCTAAGCGAATTTGCGAACTGAACTTACTGCGATCACGCAGATACACCAACCAACGTTGAGTTTCATTTTCGCCGACTTTGACGGGTAAATAGACTAAAGGGCGCTCGCTTTTGGTCGTTTTCAGCATTCGTACCAAGGGTAATGTCATTGGATGACGCTTGCCATTCTCGCCCTCTAACATAAAAGAGACTTCGTTATGCTTCTTGTCTACCTTGATGTCCAGTGCATGGACGTTGGTATAACGGCTAGAAGTTGAGATGCTGATCTTATATGGCACACCTTCGACTTCAACCGTCTCTTTTTTGCCAATCATTTTTGCGCGTGGCTGTTCTTGAAGGTAATCGTAACCAGCGAAGACCCATGCGTTATCATCGAGATAGGTTTTACCAATCAAGATAGGAGAAGAGAATTGCGTACGCTTGGTCAGGTTCACTTCCGTATCAACGGTGTGACCAGCGATTGTCATCGGCATTTTTATTGTCGGGCGTAGGATGGGCTTTTTGCTTGTTCGACTGCGAATCGCGCTCACTCTTTCCAGATCATCGGTAATCTGTATTTCCTTCCCTGTATAAGGGTGAGGAACCGTAAAGCTAACCTTTACTTGATATGGCTTAAAGCTGTCGGCGTCCCACTTTGCCTTCGTACCACCTAAGTCATCGACAATCGCCCAAAGTAACTCGTTATCTTTCAAATCTTGGTAATCTGGGTGTGAGCTACTGACATGGATATTCTCCGCATGCATCGATGTCGTATCTGCACCAGTATCAATCTTGCCAATAAATGGCACCGCTTTTAGTTCCGGAATGTCACTGTAGTAGACGCTCTCCACACGCCCTAGTACCAATTTGTTATCGAGCTGATAAACGGGAGCTTGTGTGGTTCCTGAGATAGACTGCGCCCAACTAAGCGGGGCGACAAGTAAGGCACTCGTAAGCGCTAACGCCAAAGACATTTTTTTCATCATGATTATCCGTATAAGCCGAGGTACATTTAGTGATATCAACAACCGTGGAATTAGGTTAGTCGATAACTGCGGATATAAGTTCTCAATTTAATTACAGTTTTGACATAAATCTGACTGATGTCCACCAGCGCCCGGTAAATTTTTGCCTCGTTAATTTAAAACATTGCAAATTCTTCGAACGACCCCAATGTTCTATACAACCAAAACCGAATTAAAAGAGAAAACACGGATGAGCCAAGCTATCTGTCGCATGATTGCTCAAGAACTGAATGTTCGCCCAGAGCAAGTCAACGCCGCTGTCACCCTAATTGATGATGGCAACACTGTCCCTTTTATTGCACGTTACCGCAAAGAGGTGACGGGGGGCCTTGATGATACCCAGCTTCGTACTTTGGACAGCCGTCTGTCTTACCTTCGTGAAATGGATGATCGCCGTCAAACCATCCTCAAATCAATCCAAGAGCAAGGCAAACTGACGCCAGAGCTAGAACAAGAGATCGCGCAGGCAGACAGCAAAACTCGTCTTGAAGACTTATACCTACCTTACAAACCCAAGCGTCGTACGAAAGGTCAGATCGCGATTGAGGCTGGTCTTGAGCCGCTCGCAGATCAGCTTTGGAATCACCCACAAACCGAGCCAGAAAGCGAAGCAAGCAAATACCTTGATGCAGACAAAGGCATCGCAGACACCAAAGCTGCATTGGATGGCGCTCGCGCGATCATCATGGAGCGCATCGCAGAAGACGCAAACTTACTGGAAAAAATTCGCAACCACTTAAATCGCAATGCGGAACTGGTCTCACGAGTCGTTGAAGGCAAAGAGCAAGAAGGCGAGAAGTTTAAAGATTACTTCAACCACAACGAGCCCCTAAGCAAAGTGCCATCGCACCGAGCACTGGCGATGTTGCGTGGCCGTAACGAAGGCTTCCTGACATTGGCGATGAACGCTGATCCAGAACAGGAAGAAGGCGCTCGTCAGTCTTACTGCGAAACGATTATCGCCGACCATTATGGCGTAACGCTAAGCAGCGCACCTGCGGATACCTGGCGTAAGCAAGTGATCAGCTGGGCATGGCGCATCAAAGTATCGATGCACATGGAAACCGAGCTAATGGGCGCAATGAAAGAGCGCGCTGAAATCGAAGCGATTGAAGTATTCGCCACTAACCTAAAAGACTTGTTGATGGCAGCACCGGCCGGCCCTCGTGCAACACTTGGTCTCGATCCGGGTCTGCGTACAGGTTCAAAAATCGCGGTTGTCGACTCAACAGGTAAAGTGCTTGCAACCGAAACCATCTACCCTCACCCACCACAAAAACAATACGACAAGTCAGCACAAATCGTTGAGCAGTTGGTGCGTAAGTGCAACGTGGATTTGATTGCGATTGGTAACGGTACGGCTTCACGTGAAACCGACAGCTTTGTCGCAGACGTCATCAAACGTGGCAACCTGAAAGTTCAGAAGATCATAGTAAGTGAAGCGGGGGCTTCGGTTTACTCAGCGTCTGAGCTTGCAGCAAAAGAGTTCCCGAATATGGACGTATCACTGCGTGGTGCAGTGTCGATTGCACGTCGTTTGCAAGATCCATTGGCTGAACTCGTGAAAATTGATCCGAAATCTATTGGTGTGGGTCAATACCAGCACGATGTAAGCCAATCTATGTTGGCAAAACGCCTAGATGCGATTGTGGAAGACTGTGTAAATGCGGTTGGTGTTGATGTGAACACCGCTTCTGCCGCACTATTAACACGCGTAGCAGGCTTATCAAGCACCATCGCGCAGAACATTGTCGACTTCCGCGATGAAAACGGTCGCTTTGAAGCACGTACAACCTTGAAGAAAGTACCTCGTTTAGGTCCTAAGGCGTTCGAGCAGTGTGCGGGCTTCCTACGAATCATGGATGGTAAGAACCCACTTGATGCGTCTGCGGTTCACCCAGAAGCGTACCCAGTGGTCAAAGCAATTTCTGAGAAGAACAACAAAGACATCAAAGCACTGATTGGTGATTCAAGCTTCCTTAAAGGTCTGCATGCGGTCGATTACACCGACGATAACTTCGGCGTTCCAACCATTACAGACATCATCAAAGAGTTAGACAAGCCGGGTCGTGACCCACGTCCAGAATTCAAAACGGCGACCTTTGCAGAAGGTGTAAACTCGGTATCTGACTTGGAACCGGGCATGATTCTAGAAGGTGTGGTATCAAACGTAGCCAACTTCGGTGCCTTCGTTGATATTGGCGTTCACCAAGATGGTCTCGTACACATCTCTGCACTGACAGATCGTTACGTGTCTGACCCACGTGAAGTGGTGAAAGCGGGCGACATCGTCAAAGTGAAAGTGATGGAAGTTGACGTGCAGCGTAAGCGTATTGGTCTATCGATGCGTATGAACGACGAACCGGGTCAAGACAACCGCAGCCAACGCTCATCAGCAGCGCCACGTCGTAATGACCAACCGCAGCGTCGTCAGCCTCGCCGTGATGATTCGTCATCGAACAGCGCGATGGGCGGTGCGTTTGCTGCAGCGTTTGCTAAAGCGAAAAAGTAACCTTACCTAGGCTTCACCGCTAACGAGCTTTCATAACTAAAAAGAAAACGCTCCAATCAGTCAACCTGCTTGGAGCGTTTTTGTTTGAGTAGGATATTGAGTCGTCATAATACTGCTATCACTTCTGACGGGGTATGGGGAGCGACTGCATGACCATAATGAAACTTGATCACCTTCCTGCGCTTTTCCATTAATCCTTCATTGATCGCAGCATCCAAAATGCGCTTTGGTAAGCGAAAGCGGATCGCGTAGCCTTTCCCCTGGTCTTCACTATACGATTTGAGCGCAAGCAAACTAAAAAGCCGTTCTAGTGTATCTTCCGGCTCTTCTTGATAACGCGTGTCGACTTCCGTTTCCATATCATAATCAGGATGCTCTGAAGGATCCCAAGAAGACTGACGTCGGCGCTTGTCATCACCTTTTACTTTTCGCTCTGCATTGGTTTTGGCCAATGCGACCGTTGGCGTTACAGGCTCTCGGACTTTATTGTCGCGAGCTGCTTGTTCCGTCTGCACATTCACGGATGGGGCGATCAGTGGCACACTTACGTTGGTCGGTGACACAATCATTGCGAACCCTCCTCAGAGTCGCCCAACTCGTCAATATGGCTTAGCTTTATTGGCTAATAAAACCTCACCAGTCTTTATGTCGACCACTTTTTAAACAACTTGAGGTATTTCCGTTCGCACTTGCTCAATCGTGAGCAAACTCTCGGATTTGAACACAAAATTCGTCATGTTCGGTGATAAAAGGCGCATGAGAGGACTGATTAAAAACAAACTGCTGGGTATGAGGCAACTGTTCACTCAAATCGTTAGCTACTTTAATTGGCACCAACCCATCTAAACGGCCATAAAGACGCAACATTGGAACAGAAAGAGACGTCAACGCATCGCGCAGATCCACATCAGCAAGGATGTTTAGCCCAACTAACAGCGATTCAGGGTTTGGCTGAGGGCGCGATAGTACCGCTTGCTTGAGCTGTTTAACGTCTTTACGCGCTGATGGGCTTCCCATCGCTTGCAACGCCATAAAGCGCTCAATGGTCAGTGAGAAATCTTCTAGCAACTGAGAGGTGAACGCACTCAGTACATTCGGTTGAATGCCACGCCACGGTTTTTCTGCGGCAAATTTAGGTGAGCTGGCAACCGTAATCAACTTAGCCACGCGCTCGGGCATATTTAATGCCACATGCGTCGCCACTAAACCTCCGAGGGACCAACCAAGCCAAATCGCTTTCTCTGGCGCACCTTGCACCACCAAGTTAGCAATATGGTCTAAATCTTCAGCATGAGATTCGGCGCTATGTCCGTACCCCGGAAGGTCAACCACATGAACTCGGAAATAAGGTTGAAGAGACTCGACTGTCTGCTGCCATACCGCACCATTCATGCCCCAACCATGCAGTAACACCAAATCTGGTCCCTGACCAAATGACTGCCAGTGTAATTTCGTGCTCATGCTCTCAATCTCTCCCACTTATTTTATTCCCTACGGCTTCAGCCAAGCGTTAGGCTGAGTAAAATATCACCATGAATAAACGCTATGTTATCTCATCACTGGCAAAACATCATGCATCGTGTATTGAGCAGTCAATGTGGCCTGTGTCGGTTCCCTATTCAAACACCAAGCCACACAAATACTCTGCGCTGGTGCGAGCACTGTTTAAAATACCTAACTCCGGTAAAACGATGTCAACGCTGCGGTTTATCATTACAGAAAGAAGAAATGAGTACGGATAGTATGTGTGGTGAATGTCTTTCAAAGCCACCGCCATGGCAAAGGCTGTACACGTTAGGCGATTACGACTTTCCCCTTTCACGGGAAGTACAACGCTTTAAAGATCACGGAGAGTCTTGGCATGTAAAAGCATTAACCGAGCAACTGGCACAGCGCATCACCACGCCAGCTCCAATCATTACCAGTGTGCCATTGCACTGGCAGCGTTACCTGCGCCGGGGTTTTAATCAAAGTGATGTTTTAGCCCGACACCTCGCCAAGCAATTGCAGACTAATTTTGATGCGAAGGTCTTTCGTCGAGTAAAGCTCGCCCAATCACAGCGTGGTAATACCAAAACAAGCCGTGAACAAAACTTAAAAGGCGCGTTTATTCTCAATAAGCGCCCTCACTCTTCCCATGTTGCCATCGTCGATGATGTAGTCACCACAGGCAGTACCGTCCGACAATTATGTCATTTACTACTTGAAGTTGGCGTAGAAAGCATCGATATTTACTGCATCTGCAGAACACCTGCTCCTCGTTCTCTCTAGATCGCTTCGCCATGCCTTAGCATCAAAAAGACTAGACCCATACGTCAACAAGAGTAGAATAGCAGCAGTAACCTACAAATTTACTCGGGTATTCGTCGTGTCAAATATTACTATTACAGAAACTGCGCAAACGCATTTCGCTAACCTTTTAGGTCAACAACCTGAAGGCACTAACATTCGTATTTTCGTTGTGAACCCAGGTACACAAAACGCTGAGTGTGGCGTGTCTTACTGCCCACCAGAAGCAGTAGAATCGACCGACACTGAACTCTCTTACAGCGGTTTTTCAGCTTACGTTGATGAGCTAAGCCTGCCATTCCTTGAAGACGCTGAAATCGATTTTGTTACCGATAAAATGGGCTCTCAGTTAACGCTAAAAGCACCTAACGCTAAAATGCGTAAAGTTGCGGACGACGCACCACTGGTTGAGCGCGTTGAGTACGTTATCCAAACTCAAGTGAACCCACAACTTGCTGGCCACGGTGGTCACGTAAACTTGGTTGAGATCACTGAAGACGGTGTTGCGATTGTTGCATTTGGTGGCGGTTGTAATGGCTGTTCTATGGTTGACGTAACACTAAAAGAAGGCATCGAGAAAGAGCTGCTAAACCAGTTCATTGGTGAACTAACCGCAGTTCGTGATGCTACAGAACATGACCGTGGTGATCACTCTTACTACTAAGAGTAAACACTGTCAGAAAATGGGAGGCTTCGGTCTCCCATTTTTGTATCGATACTGAGGTGATGGTGAGATGCTTAGCTCGACTCGTAAAATCCGCTAGAAACTCAGGCGGAGTTCTCATATATTAAGAATCTTACGCATCTCGTAAACGCCAACGACACCAAGGAGCCAGCGTCATGCCGAAACGAACCCCACCAGAGATACTCTCATGCCAGACGGTTGCAAAATCCAAACTGTTTGCTGTGGAAGCGCTCGACCTTCGTTTTTCCAATGGTGAGCACCGTACTTATGAGCGTATGAAGCCAAGTGGACGAGATGCTGTAATGGTAGTCCCTGTAACAGAACAAGGCGATTTATTACTGGTGCGTGAATACGCCGCTGGAACTGAACGTTACGAGCTAGGTTTCCCAAAAGGGCTGATTGACCCAGGAGAAACACCACACCAAGCTGCGGATCGTGAGTTAAAAGAAGAAATCGGCTTTGGCTGTAATCAGTTAACCCCGTTGAAACAAGTTATCCTCGCGCCATCTTACTTTTCGAGCAAAATGACTCTATTTTTAGGACAGGCGCTTTATCCAGAGAAGCAAGAAGGCGATGAGCCTGAACCACTGGAAATTGTGCGTTGGCCACTTGCGCAAGCCGAAGAGTTATTAACTCACATGGATTTCTGTGAAGCACGAAGCATCACAGCGCTAATGTTGGCACTGAAACACTTACCAAACACCACTCACAAGCATAACCAATAACGGTCATTAGAACCGAATAACACTGTGAGTAAGGACTATCACTTATGCCAATGACAAAAGATCTATCTCACCTACTTCCTCAAGCCATCGAGATTGCCCGCAGTGCTGGGCAAATGATCCTCGAAATATATGAAAAGAAGCAATACGAGGCCTACACCAAAAGTGACGAAACTCCCGTCACAAGTGCAGATATTGCAGCTCACAAGTTCATCACTGAGCGCTTGAGTGATCTGACGCCTGACATTCCCGTGTTGTCAGAAGAAGACGCAGACATAAGCTTAGAGCAACGCGCTCAGTGGGAACGTTATTGGTTAGTCGACCCTCTTGATGGTACTCAAGAATTCATCGCTCGCAGTGGTGACTTTGCCACTATTATTGCGTTGGTCGACAACAATCGACCAACCATGGGCGTCGTTTACGGCCCTGTATCTGGCGTGACTTACTACGCTTATAATGGCAAAGGCGCCTGGAAAATTCCCGACATGTCGGACAGCGTCAAAATCCATACACACAAACACGAACAGCCAGAGCAAAGCATCGCAATTGCTATTAGTCGTCGCCAAGACATCAATCGTATTACTAACCGTATGAGCAGCGCCTGGAATTACGACTTAATACCGCTCGGTTCTGCAGCATTGAAAGCATGCCTCGTCGCGGAAGGGGCGGTAGATTGCTATCTCCGACTAGGTCCAACAGGTGAGTGGGACACCGCTGCGACACAATGCATTGTTGAAGAAGCTGGCGGCCGTATTCTCAGCACGCAATTAGAACCGCTGTCATATAACGAGCGGGAAACACTAGAAAACCCGAATTTTATTGTTCTTGGTGATGCGGATTTACCTTGGAATGAGATTTTACAACGCAAAGATTAAGCGCCCTATCGGTAAAATTTAGATCACAAAATTCTAGCAATAGAAAGGCCACGAATATCTTCGTGGCCTTTTCTTTTTGACCTTCTGTACAGCACTTGGAGTATTTGGCCTACTATGTTCCAATTGCCTGTAAAGCTGAACGAAAGAAAACAAATCAATTAAAAATCATGGTTTTAAATTTCCATTCATTCCCAATGTACAGCGAATAGAGGTTTTAGCTTACAATGATCCAAAAGCAAAAAGAGCTGCACAATAGCAGCTCTTTTAAGATATTGGATTTTGTCACGATAGGTTAGAAGCGCCCTTGGTAGTTAAACTCATATTGACCTTGAGCATTCGGCTTACCCAACCATTTCAGTTGCTCCCCCATGCTGGATGGGAACTCTGCACCAGGTTTGAACCACGCTTTGGTTGAGTACCGTTGATTAGGCATCAGTTCAGCGGAAAACGCCGCAGAGACTTGTTTGCTGCTCTGCTCACCAGTTGCCGTCAATACACTATCCTGACAGTTTATATCGGCAATCACAGGACCGAGATCTAAGCTGCCAACGGGGCTTTGAATACCACTGGCATTCCATACTAAAGTGCCTTCACCGTTCTTACACCAAGGCGCAGCATAAGTCGCATGACGAATATTCAGCTCAAGCTGCCCATCAACACCAACAGGCACAGGGAGGCGCGCTTGCTCAACAACTTTTACCGCCGGAATCGAGGCAACTAAGTTTTTGGCATAAGGGCCATCACTTAAGCTATAGCCGACAAAACCGCGCCCACGAACGTCCATTTCACTACCACGACCAAAGCGCACAGCAAACTCAGCTTTACCTGTCAGTAGACTCGACCATTGGAAATCCCAATTAACTTCTCCAAGGTTCTGGCGCTGCCAACGAATACTAGCAGCTTGACCTTGCCATACCGAACCGTTGGCTCCTTGAATGTCCAGGCCTCTCACTGTTGGTGCTTGTTGTAACACCCAAGAGACTGGTAATCCCATTAAAAGACTGACTGAAAAAAAGACGATAAAGATAACAACGTAAAGTACTGCTCGCTTCACCTTAACCTCGCTTAAACTGAAGGCGGTTTACATCGATCATGCCCGCTTGCTCTGTTCGGTCGATATCTAAAAATTCGACTTCAATACCCTGTTGCTCTTTCAAGTAACGTAACCAATCCACTAGTTGATTAAACGCGAGTGGTTTGATCCACACTTGAACGCTCTCATTACGAGGTTGTACTCGAATCAACTCAACTTTATAACGACGAGCTGAAGAAGAAACTAACTGATTCAACGGTTGACTAGAGTAGCTCACACCGCTGCTTTTTCGCAGTGCAGTGATGCCATCCGCTTTATCTTGTACCCAAGCTAGCAACTGCTTTTCACTTTGAATACGTGACTGAGCTAGCTCCGCACTTTGACTCATTGGTTGTAATAAACCCCAATAAATAATACCGATAACGGCAATAGCGCCACATCCCATGACCAAACGCTGCTCACGCTGCGAGATGCTGCTCCACCAAACCTGAGCTTGAGAAATTAAATTTTTCATCATCACCTCACAAACGCTTCAAAACAAAGCTGCCAACCACAACGTTATCGCTACGGTTCAACTGACCTTGCTCAACATTAAACTTCTCTGCCAATTTCACACGAGCCTGCTCAAAAGGTTGGAAGTCTGAACTACGAGCCTGAATACGTACTTCGCCACGTTGTCCGTCGTATTTAAAGCTAGTGATCTCCAAGTCGCTGACCTGACCAAGCGTCGCGGGTAATGCCGCCAACCATGACAACATTGCCTGCTGACCACCTCCACCAGATAAGCGGCGCTCTTCATCATCCATTTGTCGTTTGAGGTAACTAACGGTAGGAATGCGTCTTTTATTTGGGAACACTTGGCGGAAAATACGCTCACTCTCCTCACGATACGCTTGAGCTTGTGCTTCGTACTTGTGGACCACGAGCAACTGCTGCGCAACCATGACAACGATAAGCACCCCCGCAGCAATGGTGGCTTTTTGCCAGAGCTTCCAGTATTTACCCCAAGAAGATTTCGGCTTGAAGATCCCAGTCAGCAAATTGACTTTGCTTTCTGTCACCCCCTTCGCCAGTAAAGCCATCGTCATTTCTTCTGGTTGCGGCTCCCATATTTCAGGTAACGCAGATTCCGGGACCGAGCTATAGCAATCGAGCTTCCAACCTTCATGATTTTGTAGATAAGAAGAGAGGTAAAGGTCTAACCAAGAAGCGTCGACAACCGCGCCCTCTGTCACAGAGTGACGAATTAGCCATTGCTCGCCAATCATTGCAGCACTGCTGTGATCTCCACGAACCGGTAACGCAAGCACATCGGGTAAAATGCGTTTAATGGCGATACCTTGGCTTGAGAAACGTTGCAGTACAGTCTGAATCCAAGCACGTTCAACTGCGCAAATCTGCGCTTTATCCGCTTGTTTACCCAACACGCTAAAGTGCAGGCCATCAACGTCCTGAGCAACTTCGTCTTCCACTAAGTACGGTAACATCGCCTCGAATTGGCGTGTTGCACCAGGCGGTATATCCACTTGCGTCAGGACCACATCATTACTCGCCAACAGCGCCACAACTTGGCGCTGACCAGCATATGAGACCAATTCATCTAAGTGTTCCCACCCGGCGATTTCACCGCTAGCAATCACTTCCTGTTGATCTGTCGACCACACCACCCAAGGAATGGTACTTTGTTGTTCGCTACTCAGCCGAACGGTCAGAAACTCGCTCACTGATCCCTCCAAAACGACGGCGAACTACGGTCACCGTTTCTCTATTTGTACTTTGCAAAAGGCTTCGGATACGTACACGTGATTCATCCACCAACACTTGTGCATCCAATTCAAAAAAGGCGCTATCCACACCCAAATAGCCTTTGGCGTTTTTCTTTACATCTTCACTTAAGCCAGCCATTTCTGACTCTGCTAAAAATTCATCAATGCTATCCCACCCATCAAATGGGCGTTTTTCAATTAGCTGAATCGCATCACTACTGCTTAAGTTTGGTGAGAACATTGCCACCAAAATCGGAGTTTGCTCAACATCAATCGTATTCACGTTTAAACGCCAGTCATCACTTGGCAATGCACAGACCAACGGCTCCAATTTTTGGAAAATTTCACCACTCACCTGATAGACAGCCCGTAACTCGGAAGCATCTGCCATCCAACCATTTGATGCCAAATAGGAAGGTTTCATCGCTTCATATGTGCTGTCTTCAACCCCAGTAGTCGAACGGACAGAGTCATCAGCATCAATGTATTCCCAAGTAGAGTCTGCAATGATTTCTGCTTGATATGGCTCGACATCCAACTCTTCTAATAGGCGCTGCAATACATTCACTAAATATGGTCTTGTAATTTGCTGACCCGTTGGTTGCACACGACTCAATACATTTAGATTAAAGCACGCTTGCTTGTCTCTAATTCGTCCCGCCGCTTGACCATAATCTAACGGATAGACTTGCTCTTTTATCGCCCACGGTTGACTCATATTAATCGTGTCGGTGTCTTTATAACTTTGTTCGATACCCACTTTTGCTAGCGCCTCGACGCCAAGGCTGTACCAGTACGCTTGCTGGTAATTGATTTGATTAGCGCCTCGCTGAAACTGTAAGAACAAACGTTCCGACATGCTGGCGGCAACCGTCGCCATAATCGCCAGCAACATCAACACTATAATCAAAGCAACACCGCGCTGACGGTTAACCATTATTGCTGTCTCCTGAACTTTCCTCTTTCTGACTCAATGTGCCATCAGGAGTGAGATAAGTGCGGGCAATTTCTCCATAGTCTTTGAGAGTGAGAACAACAGAAACCGCTTTCGGCAGCGCTTTTTCTTCAGCCCACTCTTTTTTCCATTGCTTACCATCATAGAAACGCATATCAAATGACTCGACCTGCGTTAGCAATGGAGTAACAGTACCTTGTTGCCCAACCGGCGTATCAGGATAGCGCCACCATACTCGCTGCAGTGTTTCTTCTTTTAAGCGATAGCCAACCTTGGTTACTTCTCCACGAGGGAACTGCTGCTGAGGATTGTGCCAACCTAAACGGGCAAACATCAGCCCTTTAGTATCGGAGTCCAACAGGTAATCGGACCAAAAAATTAGCCGGCTAGCAGGCTCTTCACCATTAGTACGTGTTTGACGCATCGCCATTTGACGAAAATCGTTATCCATCATAACCATGGCACGCTGAATTTCGTTTAAGCGTTGGGTTCGTTCTTGTGATAGCGCATTGCTACGCTGTACTTGCGATACCACTTGGTACGCTGCGACACTTAAACTGGCAAAGATGGCAATCGATACCAACACTTCAATAAGTGTAAAACCTTTTACCCTTTGGCGCGTGTTTGCGCGGAGATGATTATTGCGCCACATAGCTTCGTACCGTTACTACAGGGCTCGCGCTTTTCTCTACCGAGACGCTCACATCAAATGCTTTCAGCAATGGCTGCGTCGTGGCGACTGGCGTGACTTTCCAGAACCAAGTGCGTCCTGCCAGCTCTTCTGTGCCGTTTTTCGCTTTGAGTTCTCCGGTATTCAACATCACATTTGCCATCTGATTATCCACAACCATGGCTGCAAACATTTTTTCTTCTAGATAACTGATTGTATTAATATGCTGGCTCACAGAGCGAATGACACTGATGGCAGCGGTAGCGAAAATTGCCAGTGCGACCAATACTTCCAGTAAGGTCATGCCTCTCGTCCGGCGATGACTCAAATTTGGGCGAGCTTGCTTAAAATTGCGCATTCTCATCCTCTTTCACTTCTTCGCCCGGAGCTAATAACAAAATTTGTCCACTTTCTTTGCCAATGACTCGCCAACCGTCATTAAAGGCATCACCATTTTGCGGAAAAAAAGACAGGGTAAATGGCGTGACTTCGGCGCTGGAAAAGATAAACACTTGCGGTGGCTGAATTTTCTTTTCGTCCTCTTCTTCTGCGAACATGTCTTCATCAAAAAGAGAACCTGGTTTGAATAAGCGCTCATCATTATCCCAAGCACCACCTCCGAGCTCGAGTTGTAGCGTAATATCTTCTTCTAGCTTGGTTTTGCTCGGAATCTGCTTTAATTTCAGAGGCTGCCAACCTTCTGAGGTTAAACTCAGTAGAGCGTAGGTCGATTTGGTATCATCCACTCGAACGCCAAAATCTTTACCGCTCAGCACCGCTTCTTCATTGAGCAGCTGTAAACGCTGAAAAAAGCTTTGAGCATACTGTTTGGAAAGATCTTTTTGGCTAGTCGGTAACGTCGAGATCACGGCCACAGCCGTAAGAGATAGCAAAACCAGCACCAATAGAATTTCTATCAATGTAAAACCGTTATGTTTTCGCATTTGTTTCATTAGTGCTGGCTTAGGCTCAATTATTGGAAGTCTTGCATGTTCCAGTTGCCAATATCTGCAGCTGGACCTTCTCCACCCTCTTGGCCATCTGCGCCTAGAGTGAAGATATCGATTGTACCGTTATCACCTGGGCTTAAGTATTGGTACTGGTTGCCCCAAGGGTCATTAGGAAGACGTTTGATGTAACCACCATCACGGTAGTTGCGTGGCTCTGGGTTAGATGGCTTACTAACCAATGCTTCTAGACCTTGGTCCGTTGTTGGGTAAACGCTGTTATCCAACTTGTACATATCTAAGGCATTTTCCAACGCGACAATGTCCGTAATCGCTTTTTGTTGGTCAGCCTTCTCTTTGTTACCCAATAGGTTTGGAACAACAAAACTTGCCAAAATACCTAGGATAACCACAACAACCATCACTTCTAAAAGTGTAAAACCCTGTTGTTTACTACGCTTAAACTTCATTTTTTTCTCCGAAAGTTAGATTAAAGCCATGCCGTTAGTAGACACGTCTTAATTCGAAATTATCCACTCATCAAGTTATTCATTTCTAGCATTGGCATCAAGGTCGCCATCACAATGAACAACACTAATCCAGCCATTAATGCAATCAGCGCAGGAGTAAACACACCCAGAGCAATATTGACTGTTGATTCAAAGTTTTGATCTTGGTTATCGGCAGCCCGCGTCAACATGCTCTCTAATTCACCACTTTGCTCACCACTGGCGATCATGTGTAGCATCATTGGTGGAAACAAGCGAGTTTGATCCAACGCCTTACGCAGACTAGCCCCCTCTCGAACGTTATCCGCTGCAAGCAAGACTTGCTGCTTCACATAACGGTTAGACATAACATCTACCGCAACGCGCATACCCTCTAGAATTGGAATCGCACTGGAAGTACAGATCGAAAGCGTTCGTGCGAATCGTGCGGTATTCAAACCTCGAGAGATCTTACCTATTAGCGGTAAGCTCAAGATTTTTCTGTCCCAAGCTAAGCGAAAGTCTGGCTTTTGCAACGCCAGTTTGAGGCCATAGAAAAGCGCCACCAGCACAACGAAAATAATCAGCCCCCAATCTTGCACAAACTCACTGGCTGCCAGTAAAAATTGCGTCGATTGAGGTAACTCTTGGCCCATCTGAATGATGGGTTCAATGATTTTAGGAACAACTGTCGCCAATAAGAACGAAACGATGACAACCGCGAATACCACCAAAACTACAGGATAAATCATGGCTTGAAGCAATTTAGATCGCATCTTTTGGCGGTTTTCGACGTAGTCTGCCAGTCGCTCTAATACGGTATCGAGGTGACCTGATTTTTCGCCCGCCGCAACCATGGAGCGGTACAGTTCATCAAACACATGTGGGTAATCGGCAAAACTGTCGGCAAGCGGATAACCCTCTGTTACTTTCGAGCGAACCGCAGCCAACATAGAACGAATCCTCGGCTTTTCAGCCTGCTCAGAGACCGCACGCAAACACTCTTCCAAAGGCATACCTGATTGGACTAGCGTAGACAATTGCCGTGTGATGAGTGCCAGCTCAGATGTTGAGACGCCGCGCTTAAAGCTGACTGAACCTGAAGACTTAGCCGATTTAGCTTTCGTCTCAACCACTTCAATCGGGATCATCCCTTGCTCTTTGAGTCGCTGGCGCACTTGTCGGGCGTTGTCCCCTTCTATCGTGCCTTTTTTATGCTTGCCTTTTGCATCTAGCGCTTTGTACTCAAATGCCGCCATTAGGTTTCCTTCGTCACTCGCATCACTTCTTCAAGTGACGTAATGCCACGACGCACTTTGCTTAAACCATCGCTGCGAATACTTGGCGTATGGGCGCGAACGGCTCTCTCAATTTCTTGCTCACCAGACTCTCGGTGAATCAACTCTTGTACTTGCTCATCAACCATAATGAGCTCGTGGATACCTGTTCGACCTCGGTAGCCTTTTTGGTTACACGCTTCACAGCCTTTTGCTCGGTGCAGTTCTAACGGTTCATGCGCTTCCATACCAAACAGTTTTTTCTGTTCCGCATCGGCTTCATACGGCTCTTTACAGCTTGGACAAAGCGTTCGAACTAAGCGCTGCGCTAGCACCCCTAATAACGAAGAAGAAATAAGGAATGGCTCAATACCCATATCACGTAGACGCGTAATCGCACCCACTGCGGTGTTGGTGTGGAGAGTCGACATTACCAAGTGACCCGTTAAGGACGCTTGCACTGCAATTTGTGCGGTTTCTAAGTCACGGATCTCACCGACCATCACCACATCCGGGTCCTGACGCAGAATGGCACGCAAGCCGCGCGCAAACGTCATGTCGACCTTTGGGTTCACCTGAGTTTGACCGATGCCATCAATATCAAATTCGATCGGGTCTTCAACCGTTAGAATGTTGCGTTCGTTGCTATTGATCTCTTGCAAGCCAGCGTACAAGGTGGTGGATTTACCAGAACCTGTCGGGCCCGTCACCAAGATGATACCGTGAGGGCGGCCAATCAAGTGACGGAAGTTGTCATGCACTGAAGGGGTCATGCCCAAACTATGTAAATCAAGACGAGTCGCGTTTTTATCCAACAGACGCATTACCACGCGCTCCCCATGAGAGGACGGCATCGTCGATACACGCACGTCCACCGCACGACCACCGATACGCAACGAAATACGGCCATCTTGAGGCACACGCTTTTCTGCGATATCTAGTTTAGCCATAACCTTCACACGAGAAACCAGCAAAGGCGCTAGCTTACGACTTGGGGTCAGAACTTCACGTAATACGCCATCGACACGGAAACGAATCGAAAGGGTTTTCTCGAACGTCTCAATATGAATATCCGACGCACCTTCTTTGATCGCTTCACCCAACATGGCGTTGATCAATTTGATGATTGGCGCATCGTCTTCCGATTCTAATAAGTCTTCATCATGCGGCAGTTCTTCAGCCAAAGAGAAGAAATCATCGCTATCAGCACCAATATCTTCCATCAACTGACGCGCTTCAGACGAGTCGCGTTGATATGCTTCAGTCAGCTTTTTATCAAAGGCTTCTTTATCGATAGGTTGCGGTACGAAGCTTTTCTTTAATACACGACGGACTTCAACCAGAGCCGCAGGGTTAAGCGGCTCGACATAGTAAAGAATAGGTGGACGCTCAGGATGCTCTGTCTCCAGCACCAGTTTAAAGCGGTTGGCAAAACTGAATGGCAGACGACGCATACTTGGCGCTGTGTCTAACATATCAACCATTAGTTGTTTTCCATTTGATCAATAAACGCTTGGATCTCTGTTGGGTGCTGACGCTCCTGGCCAAAGGCTGGCATAACCGGGATCTTCTCGTCAGCCATCAACTTCAAACCTTGATCCGCTTTGTAAAGCTGTTCTGCGCGAATAAAGTTGTATTTACGCTGCGTAATACCGTCGGCCGTCACACCATCGCGAATAATCGTCGGCTTGATGAACACCATCAAGTTACGTTTTTCTGTTTGCGTGCTAGTTGACTTGAACAGATGGCCAAGTACCGGAATGTCACCCAATAGCGGCACTTTAGACTCACTTTCAAGTGCGCGTTCATCGACCAAACCACCAAGAACCAACATCTGACCATCTTGGATCATGACAGAGGTGTTTAACTGTCGTTTAGCAAAGCGAACGTCAACCGCACCGTTTGCGCCTAATACGTTGGAAACTTCTTGTTCAATGTTTAACTGTACAGAGTCACCTTCGTTAATTTGTGGCACTACTTTGAGTTTGATACCGACTTCTTTACGGTCAACCGTTTGGAATGGGTTGTCGTTGTTTGAGCCAGCCGTAGAGCCCGTAATAACCGGAACCTCTTCACCCACAATAAATGATGCTTCACCATTATCCATTACAGTGATACTTGGAGAAGATAGAATGTTTGAGTTGGAGTCAGAAGCAACAGCACTAATTAGCGCTGTCCAGTCACCCATGACAATACTCATTGCCGCACCGTTTACTCCGCTAAGTGCTGACGCTAGCGTAGAGTAGTCACCTGATTCAGTAACATCATATGGCGTTCGTTCGCCATTAGAGTTGGTATAGTATTCAGTTCGGGTTTGATCTTTTGCTTCTTCTAGCCCAACCATCACCTGACCAATCGGGGCTCCTGAGTTACCGTACTGAATTACAGCACCCGTTTCTAATGAACCCCACTGAACACCTAGGTTAATACCATCACCTTCAGACATTTCGACAATTAACGCTTCAATAAGAACCTGAGCACGACGAATATCGAGTTGAGAAATGACGTCTTGTAATGCCATCATAATATCTGGTGGCGCTGTTAAAACTAACGAGTTAGTTGCAGCGTGAGCAGCAATGACGACCTCACCACGCGATGCACCTGATGTTTTCTGACCGGCTTGTTTTTCAGCTTGCAGGTTATCGGAAACACCTTTCAATACATCCACCAAATCTTCAGCTTTCGCATTTTTCAGGTACACAACTCGGTTGTTACCTTTTGTCGCCATTTCAACATCAAGTTGACGAATCAAACGTTTCAAGCGGGCTCTTACTTTTGGATCACCAGAAATTAAAATCGCGTTAGTACGTTCATCGGCCACAATTTTAGGTTCAAGGAACTCTGGCGTGCTTTTCTGATTCGCACTTTTATTCAGTGCTTCAACAATGCGTACCATTTCAGCAGCAGATGCATTACGCAGCTCTACCAATTCAATTTCTTTATCACCGGCTTGGTCAACACGCTTGATGATCTCTGCTAAGCGATTCACTACTGCCGCACGACCTGTGATCAAGATAATATTCGCTGGATCATAATGAACCACGTTACCGGCACCGGCGTTATCAATCAGCTGACGAAGTAGAGGAGACAACTCTCGAACCGACACATTACGCACCGCGACAACTCGAGTGATAACACTATCGCCTTGCGCGCTGCCATCACCTAACACAGGGATTGCTGAGGTTTTTGAGTCTTTTGCTTTGATAACCTTAAGTACCCCATTGTCCATCTCTACGACTGCGTAACCGTATACTTCAAGGACATTAAGGAAAAAGCTGTAGTATTGCTCTTCGTTAAGAACGTCATAGCTGCGGACATCGATTTTACCGCGTACTGAAGGATCAACAATGATGGTCTTTTCGAGGTTACGACCCACTATGTTGATGAATTCTTGAATATCAGTGCCTTTAAAGCTCGCACTAAATTCGTTTGCCATTGCACCTGGTACGCAGAGTAAACTTCCTGCTAGTAGCCAAGCACTTTTGCTGAACCAATGTTTCACGTATGTCTCCCTGAACTTACGCCGGTTGCCTAAGTCTTACAATTGGATATAGATATCGTACTGTTGGCCGTCTCGCTCAACAGTTAAATTTAATTCTTGCGGATCGCTCATCACTTGCATCAGTTGTACTGAAGAAGACGGGTCACTTAAATCGATCCCGTTCAGTTGAACCGCAATATCGCCAGGTTGTAGTCCTACATCATTAAATAATGCGGCATCACGACCAGGTGATACTCGATAACCAACAATGTCTCCGTCTTTTTTGACGGGTGAAATGGTGATGTATTTAAAAACGCTTTGTGGATCTTTCGCAATTTCCTCGCGGATTTGCTCTAATTTCTCTCCAACGTCAGACGTCGCTGCTTCTGCTCGCTGAGCTTGCGCCCTAGCTACCTGCGGCGATTCAGATAGCTTCTTATATTCTATACCTTCCATCATTAAGGTCTCGTCTCGACCTTGGTTATCAATGATGACGCGATCCACCAATACCGCTTTTAGTGTCGCACGTGTCCCTTCGATTTCTTCACCCAAACCGTACGTAGCTTGCTTACCTCGGTTAGCAATAACAGCAAGGCTGGTGTTGGCATCACTACTTGCAACCGCACCGACCAGCGTAAGGTTAAGGCGCGTCTTAGGGGCGTCTTTAACAATAGGCTGTTCTACAACCGCCGCTTTTTGCTCAGTGTATTTACCGAATAGGTTGGCATTCTGAAGGGCATTAAAATCTATCGCGTCGCCTTTATTGCTCGCAGCAACGCTACTCGCCGATGGACGCCATTGCGGCACTTCCGACGATTGAGGTATGGCTAACCACACAATTTTGCCAAGTATCCATCCTGTTATCGCAATAAACAGACAGGTAAGCAACAAGCTAAGTTTGGCTTGAATGGTATAATGATTGGACTTGATCTGAGCCAGTAGCGGTCTGCTTGATAATCCTGCACTTAGCTCTAAACGTTTCACTGAATGGATTCCTTTATTCTAACGTCCGTCATTTAAGCTATAACGATAGCTATCGACTTTAAATTGCTAAATTTGCAATAAAATTATTACTCAACAAAGAGCAGTGAACTATATCACAAGTTGTCTTTCATACCTTTTTCTTATGCAGTTTTTGCCAACTCCCTTGAAAAAAATACGCCTTGACTCCATCTGTAGGTGAATAATCCATCACTCATTGCTGTATTCGGGCAGTGATTAGATAGCGTAGTGTTCTATGAGTTCCCTAAATGAAGCCGTTAGGCTAGATAAATGGCTATGGGCCGCAAGATTTTACAAAACCCGCTCCATCGCGCGTAACATGGTCGATGGCGGTAAAGTCCACTATAATGGCCAACGAAGCAAGCCGAGTAAAATCGTTGAAGTGGGCGCTGAAGTCAGACTTCGTCAAGGCAACGAAGAAAAAATCGTGATCATCGAACAAATCTCAGATCAACGCCGAGGCGCTCCCATCGCACAAACCTTATATCGCGAAACCAATGAGAGTATCGCGAAACGTGAGGAACACGCGACTCAACGTAAGCTTAATGCCCACAACCCAAGTCCGGAACGCCGCCCAGATAAAAAGCAGCGCCGAGACATCATTAAGTTCAAACACCAATAAAAGCCGGAATTACCAACGAGGAAAGCACTCCATGGCAAATAATGTTTTAAACCGCTACCTATTCGAAGATCTTTCAGTACGTGGCGAGTTGGTACAATTGGATGAAGCGTACCAACGTGTTATCTCCAGCAAGGAATATCCGGCAGCAATAGAGAAACTGCTGGGTGAGCTACTCGTTTCAACTACTCTTTTAACTGCCACTCTTAAGTTCGAAGGTTCGATCACCATCCAGCTACAAGGCGACGGTCCTGTGTCTCTTGCCGTTATCAACGGTGACCATAACCAACGTGTTCGTGGCGTAGCTCGCTGGGAAGGCGATGTTGCCGATGACGCAAATATTCACGATCTAATGGGTAAGGGCTACCTTGTGATCACCATTGAACCGAAAAACGGCGAGCGTTACCAAGGCGTCGTTGGACTAGAAGGTGACACTTTAGCAGAAGTGCTAGAAGGCTACTTTGCAAACTCAGAGCAGTTAAAAACGCGCCTATGGATCCGCACTGGTGAGCATGAAGGCAAAGCACACGCAGCAGGTATGTTGATTCAAGTGATCCCTGACGGCACTGGCTCTCCAGATGATTTCGAACATCTAGAGCAGCTCACTGACACAGTAAAAGATGAAGAATTGTTTGGTTTAGAAGCGAACGAGTTATTGTATCGACTATATAACCAAGACAAAGTACGTCTGTACGAGCCGCAACCTGTCGAGTTCCATTGTGGCTGTTCTCGTGAGCGTAGCGGTGCCGCAATCATCACCGTTGAGAAAGCTGAAATTTATGACATTTTGGCAGAAGTTGGATCAGTTTCTTTACATTGTGATTACTGTGGCACAACTTATACGTTCGACGAATCTGAAGTCACTGAACTGTATGCACAAGCTTCTACAGACAAGAAAACCCTGCATTAATTTACATAGCTTATCAAGCACGTAATTTACCCTACAAAAGGCCAGCTTAATGCTGGCCTTTTTGTGATCAACCCCTCGTAATAACTAGCCTCAAGCGTAATAAAACAACTGCTTAATTTTAAACAATTAATAATGATTTTGCCCTAGCGCAAAGGATTGCGTGCACGATAGACTATTCCCACCAATATGTGACGGGTTACCTAAAACCTTATTGAAATCATGGGTAAATTTTGAGCTATCTCCCTGTTTTCTCCCCGCCCCGTTGCTAGCATGGTGAGCAGATTAAAATTAAAACATTCTTACAAAATCCCTACAAAATCCTTATAAGGAGCACCTATGACCGTTATGGAACATACTAAGGCTGCAACACTTGATCTAACCAAGCACGGACTGCATAACGTAAAAGAGGTTATTCGCAACCCAAGCTACGAAATGTTGTTTGAGGAAGAAACGCGTGAAGACCTAACCGGTTATGAGCGCGGCGTGGTTACTGAACTAGGTGCGGTTGCCGTTGACACTGGCATCTTTACTGGTCGCTCACCAAAAGATAAATACATCGTCAAAGACGCTACGACAGAAGAACATATGTGGTGGACGTCTGATCAAGTGAAAAATGATAACAAGCCAATCACTCCTGAAGTGTGGGACGAGCTAAAAGAACTGGTCACAAACCAGCTTTCTAACAAACGCTTGTTTGTTGTTGACGGTTACTGTGGTGCAAACCCAGATACACGTTTGAGCATTCGTGTTATCACAGAAGTCGCATGGCAAGCGCACTTCGTTAAAAACATGTTTATTCGCCCGACGGAAGAAGAGTTAGCGACATTTGAACCAGACTTCGTAGTAATGAATGGCGCAAAATGCACTAATCCAAAATGGGAAGAGCAAGGCCTGAACTCAGAAAACTTCACCGTATTTAACCTAACTGAGCGCATGCAACTTATCGGTGGTACTTGGTACGGTGGTGAAATGAAGAAAGGTATGTTCGCGATGATGAACTACTTCCTTCCACTAAAAGACATCGCATCAATGCACTGTAGCGCTAACATGGGCAAAGATGGCGATGTAGCGGTATTCTTCGGTCTATCTGGTACGGGTAAAACGACCCTGTCGACTGATCCTAAACGTGCGCTAATTGGTGATGATGAGCACGGCTGGGATGATGACGGTGTCTTCAACTTCGAAGGTGGTTGTTACGCAAAAACCATCAAACTTTCTAAAGAAGCGGAGCCGGACATCTACAACGCAATTCGTCGTGATGCACTGCTAGAAAACGTAACAGTACGTGGCGATGGATCTATCGATTTTGATGATGGTTCGAAAACAGAAAACACACGTGTTTCTTACCCTATCTACCATATCGATAATATCGTTAAGCCAGTATCAAAAGGCGGTCACGCGAATAAAGTAATCTTCCTATCAGCCGATGCATTTGGCGTACTGCCTCCAGTATCTAAATTGACACCTGAGCAAACTAAGTACCACTTCCTGTCTGGCTTTACCGCCAAACTAGCGGGAACAGAGCGCGGTATTACTGAGCCAACACCAACTTTCTCTGCTTGTTTCGGCGCGGCGTTCCTAACGCTCCACCCAACAAAATACGCGGAAGTACTGGTAAAACGCATGGAAGCAGCGGGCGCTGAGGCTTACCTAGTGAATACTGGTTGGAACGGCACTGGCAAACGTATCTCTATTCAAGATACACGCGGAATTATTGATGCCATTCTTGATGGTTCGATTGAAGAAGCACCAACTAAGCACATTCCAATCTTCAACCTTGAAGTACCAACGTCACTACCAGGTGTGGAACCTAGCATTCTAGACCCTCGCGACACGTACGTTGACCCACTTCAGTGGGAAAGCAAAGCGAAAGATTTAGCAGCGCGCTTTATCAATAACTTTGATAAGTACACAGACAACGCTGAAGGTAAATCTCTGGTTGCGGCTGGTCCTCAGATTGATTAAATCGAGTAACAGCGACGTCGCGTAAACGCAGTGAAAAGTTGGCATTAACTTATCACCTTTACGTAGGCCAAGTTACAAAAATTGCTTCAAGCCCCTCTTTTGAGGGGCTTTTTATTGAATACCACAGAATATTGATACAAGCTAAAGCCTATCTAGTTTTATTTCATAACACACGTAGGTTCTAGCAAAGATGAAAACAGCGCGTCGAGTTCTACTTCTGTTACTGGTTATCTTAGTTGCCATTCCAGCCGCTACGATTGCGCTGCTAACAACATCTTACGCGGACGCAACCTGGCGCTTGCTGTCAAACACCTTTTCTCTTCCCTTCCGGGCCGGAAGCGTGCGTTATGACTTTCCCTATCACCTAACTTTACAACGCGTGAACACCAGCGGAGACGATGCGTCTTACATCGAGCAAGTCGATTTATGGATGAATCCCGATGTTTATCGCGATGGTAAATGGATCGTTGATAGTTTATTGATTGATGGTATGAGCTTGCAGTATGGCGCACCAAAGCTCCCAGCTTTAGAGAACGTATTATTCCATCAAATCGCGCTCAAAAATATTGATTACGCCGACGAGCATTTCTCTGCCAATGGCATTGATCTTCAAATTCAATCACCACAATGGAGTGATCAATTAATACCATATGGCGAAGTTCAACTTGCGGCCGACCAACTCTATTGGAATGGCGAAGCCTTTAATCAAGTTTTAGTCGATATAGACTACAAACCGCAAGACAGTACGCTTTATGGCACCTCTTTTAACTGGCGTAACAGTCAAATATCTGGGCAAGGGGAGCAGTATCCTCAAGGTTGGTCTTTAGTAAATGTGACCATCAACAAGCTGAAACTGAGTAATACGCAGCGCCAATCACTGCTTGCAAAACCTTGGCACGATCTACCATTTAACATTAATCATATTAATAGCTTAGATTTGCTTAACGCCGATATTGAATGGGGCGACTGGCACTGGCAGAACTTGGATCTTTCTGTGGAAAACGCCACACTGCCACTGTCTCTCTGGAAGACAAAAGCTCAAGTGTCATTGCAGGCGGATAGCGTTCGATTCCAGCAGCAAACCGCAATAGAGCCACGTTTGAGTGCCGCTATCGAGCCAGGAGTAATCCAGCTCAACGAGCTCAGCTTAGATTGGCAGCAAGGTCGAGTGCAAGTTTCTGGATTGTTCACGCCAACACAATGGAAGCTCAAAGAAGCCTCTATTCAAGGCCTCAAGTGGGCAACACAGCCAGAAGACAACCTAAATTGGTGGCACGCCGCCACCAGCGAGTTAGAGCATGTTGCAATCGAACGACTCGACATTGAGCGCAGCCAAATTATCCAGCTATCTCACGAACCTTATTGGCAACTTTCCGGTTTAAATATCGAAGGGCAACAGCTTGATATTAAACAGTCTGCTCAACGTTGGGGCCTTTGGCAAGGCGAATTGGAAGTCAGCGTTGTCAACGCCAGCTATGACCAAATACTCACGTCTCACGCAGCACTTGCCATGCAAAGCAAAGATGGCTTTTGGCAATTGACTCGCCTTTTTGCGCCACTCGAGCAAGGCTACGTAGAAGGCATCGGACAAATAGATTTGAGTACCCCGAGCCAACCTTGGGCGCTCAACGTCAATGCTGATGGTATTCCCTTATCGCTCTTCCACGATTATTTTTTACCCGACACACTGGCTATTGATGGTTTTTCCGATCTCAGCCTCGATCTACAAGGGTTATCAGGTGATCGCAACATGCTGGCCTACAGCTTATCGGGTGAAGTGGAAGCCAATCTCCGAGATACCCGCTTGAAGTCCCAAGCGGATCATTCGCTCAAAGCCATTACCTTAAGTCCACTGCGTTTAAGCGCGCAACGAGGGGAAGTTGCCATAACGCCGGTCACCATCTCAGGAAAAGCCATAAGTGGTAAGGTTTGGGGAACATTTGATATGGCCAACAACCCGCTAAGTGGCATTACTTATCAATTGGAAGAGTCGTGCGGAAACATTGAAGGCGATCTACTAAGTGGCGAAACCCACCGTAATGAGTGCGTGAACGCATCAAAACTGGCCGAGCCTACTGATATTGAGACTCCACAGAAAAATGAACCTTCCATCGAGCAGCCAATCGTAATTGATAACATCAATTTGGAGACTCAAGAGGAAGAGCTTTACGAAGAAGTTATCGAAGAAGATGAAGTACCCGACACGAATTCCGCAGCAGAACAAACCCTCTCACCGACAGAGCAAGAAGGTGAAACAGATAAGCGCCCAGCAGATCAGTCGGCGCTTACCCCATCAGCAACTGAGTAACTGCGAGTAGTTCGGTATCAGCATATAGGTACCGACAAAATCAACAGCTGGCGTGTCACCACTATAAATCACTACGTGAATAACGATGCGTGCTTTGCGTCCCGACTCCAATCGGTCTAGGTCACCACTGATCCCATCCAACGAAGTACTCGCCACGGGGTTTTGTTCGACTGGTTGACGATAGCGAATCGAGCTGTCGGCCAACACAATATCACCGTGCAGCCCACGCTCTTTAAGCAGCAGCCACGTCATCCCCCACCCTGTCAGGGTTGCTAAGGTAAAAGCTGACCCAGCGAACATGGTGTTATGCGGATTAAGGTTAGGATTAAGCTGCGCACAGCATTCAAACTGGTAACCCGTGTACTGGTTAATTTTGATCCCCATTTTGTCGCTAATTGGGATTTGTTGCTCCCAGCGCTGTTGAAGCTCAGTACACCATTCAGGGCGACGTAACACATTGGCCATCGGATCCAGTTGCTTCACCATTTGCTGATGGCGCACAGGGCCACGCTCATCGGTCAGCTCACCTCGACGCTCAAAGCCATTTTTTTCATAAAAGGCGATGGCATCTTCACGGGCATTACACACCAAGCGTTTCGCTCCTTCCTGGCGTGCTAACGACTCTAGTGCAACCAAAACCAGCGAACCCATCCCTTTGCTACGGCGATTATTTTTAACCGCCATATAGCGGATCTGGCCATCATTGTCCGGCGTAATGTATAAACGGCCAATCGCCATAGGACGACCTCGACCATCAACAATCATGCGGTGATGACTCATTTCGTCGTATTCATCGCGCTCTGAGCCGATCGGCATACGCCATGGCTCACGAAGCAGTTGCCAGCGAAACTGATAATACTTGTTTATCTGATTATCGGTTTTGGGAGTAATGAGTTTGAACATATCAATCCTTTGAAAGCACAACACTAATCAGTGTCGGAAAAATTACTCCAAGCCAATTCCATGAGCTTGGAGTTAAAGCTTAGACTATGGCGCCTGTGTTACCAGATTAGACCTGCAACCAAAACGTCACAGGACCGTCATTCACCAAGGACACTTTCATATCGGCAGCGAAGCGGCCACGCTGTGTGGGTAAGACTTCTTCACACAAGTCAGAAAAGTAATCATACAAGCGCTCTGCATCAACAGGATGCGCACCGCGAGAAAAGCCAGCTCGCGTGCCTTTTTTTGTATCCGCAGGCAGCGTAAATTGAGAAACCACCAGCACTTTACCTTCCACCTGTTTAACGTTCAGGTTCATCTTGCCTTCGTCATCTTCGAACACACGGTAGGTTGCAACACGCTCCATTAAACGCTTTGCTTTAGCTTCATCGTCGTCCTTCTCTACGCCCAATAAGACCAGCAGACCACGATCAATTTCTCCTACGACTTCACCATCCACGCGGACGGCTGCTTCACTGACTCGTTGAATTAGCGCTATCACTACTCTCGCTTCCTTCATCTGTTAACTGAGATTCAGCGGTCGAGTGTATCATGTCTAAATCTTCACTCCAGTGCTCTCGCTCACCAAGCGCAGCCGTAACTTCCGCCCCCAATAACACGATCATCCAGCATAAATACACCCAAACAAATAAGATAGGAATCGCCGCTAACGCGCCGTAGATGAGCTGATAAGACGGAAACTGAGTGATGTAAAGCGCAAAGCCTTTTTTACTCAACTCGAACAGTATCGCGGCGACTGCTGCCCCCATGGCACCATGAGCGAGGTGTACTTTTTTATTCGGCACTAGAATATACAAGCCAAGAAAAGCAAAAAAGGACAGCAACAACGGTAGCCAACGCAGAAATAAATTAAACGCACCAGATAATGTCTCGTTCTCTAAAATTTGCAGCGAAGTCACGTACGACGTCGCCGCAATACTCGCACCGACCATGATCGGCCCTAACGTGAGTACCATCCAATACATAGAGAATGAAAAGACTAAACGGCGCTTGTCTTTAACTCGCCAAATGTAGTTTAAGTTCTTATCAATGTTGGAAATCAGCATGACCGCTGCGATGAATAAAAAACCACCGCCAACCGCGCTCATTTTGCCCGTATTCGCCACAAATTCCTGTAATGCCGTATGTACAGCTTCTCCAGAAGCTGGCACAAAATTCTCAATAATGTAGCCTTGCAGCACCTCACCAACGTTCGCAAAAACGGGAAATTTCGACAATATTGATAACAATACCGTCAGCATTGGCACGATGGATAACAAGGTAATGTAGGCAAGATAGCCCGCGTTCACATTCACACGGTCATGCGTTAATCGCTTAAGAAGATACTTAAAAAACGCGACGCAACTTGGCAGTAGATTGATTAATCTCGCCTTGTAACTCTCTGATAACTGGTTCATAGTTCATCCCATAATTAGCGCCGAGGACATAAGAATGCCTTATTTATTAGCAATTGTACTATCAATTTTCACTTTAACAGGGTGTCAATCTGCTTATTACTCAGCAATGGAGCAGGTTGGGTATCATAAACGAGATATTATGGTCGACCGCGTCGAAGATGCCAAAGAATCTCAACAAGATGCACAAGAAGAATTCACCAGTGCACTTGAAGCCTTGTCTGCGATCACCAACTTTGATGGTGGTGAGCTAGAAAATGTCTACAACAACATCAATGACAAATACGAAGATAGCGAAAAAGCGGCTCAAGACGTACGTGACCGTATTGCTGCGATTGAAGACGTATCCGGCGCACTGTTTGATGAGTGGCAAGATGAGCTAGAGCTGTACTCGAGTGCGAAACTGCGTCGTTCAAGCGAGCAAAAACTACGTGAAACCAAAGCCTCGTACAAAACCATGCTTAGCGCTATGAAGCGTGCAGAGAAAAAGATGACACCGGTACTGGATACGCTACGTGACAACACGTTGTACTTAAAACACAACCTTAACGCCAGTGCGATTGGTTCTTTGCAAGGTGAGTTCTCTAGCTTAGAGAAAGACATTCAGTTTGCGATCAAACAAATGAACGAAGCGATTGCAGAGTCCGATAAATTCCTACAAAAGCTCAATCAAAAGTAAATGATTTAGACCTCCTCCTAGTGAGGAGGTTTTAGTCGGCGACCTCACCGAGTAAACCGATGACTCTTCGAACAAAGCCTACCCTCTCTGGTACAGTTCCCCATGGCACTTCTACCACTTCATAACCCAACTCAGTATAGACACTCACTAACGACTGATGAATCTCCAATGCTTCTTCAAAGCTGTGCGGACGCACTTCATCTTGTACGTAAATGGATGCTTCAGGTCGACAAGTAAACACCTGACTATGGTACCCAGCGCTTTCGGTTAAGAAAGCTTGGTCAACCTTACAGCCGCCCACTTGTAGGTATGCAATGATGTCGGGGATGGCGCGATCAACAAACGCAACATCATGACAACGCGCATCACTCTTTTGTTTGTCCATCAACCCAAGGCATAACTTGGCAAACTCAGGTAAATTCGTCCACGGCAAAATACCATTTTCTAACTGGCTTTGCTGCTCAATCAAGTCGCGAGACCCTTCAGGAAACGTGGCATAACCACACGCGTCTAGCGCATTCAGCAGTGTTGTTTTTCCCGCACCAGGCCCACCGGTGATAATAATCGGGTTCATATTCAACTCCAGAAAACAAAAAGCCCCGAGCATAACTCGAGGCTTCTTCTTAATTGAATCGCTTAACGAAAATTATTTCGCGCCACGAGAAGCACGCTTACGGTCGCTTTCCGTTAGGAACTTCTTACGGATACGGATGCTTTCAGGCGTTACTTCTACTAGCTCGTCGTCATCGATGAATTCTAGTGCTTGCTCAAGAGTCATCTTGATAGGCGGAGTAAGAACCTGTGCGTCATCTGTACCAGATGCACGAACGTTGGTTAGCTGCTTACCTTTCAGTGCGTTTACCGTTAGGTCGTTGTCACGGCTGTGAATACCGATAACCATACCTTCGTAAACTTCAACACCGTGACCGATAAATAGACGACCACGCTCTTGAAGGTTGAACAGTGCGTTAGTTAGCGCTTTACCCATCGCGTTCGCGATTAGTACACCGTTTACACGTTGACCGATGTTACCGCCTTTGTGAGGGCCGTAGTGATCAAACGTATGGTAAAGAAGACCTGAACCTGAAGTCAGTGTCATGAATTCCGTTTGGAAACCGATCAGACCACGTGATGGCATAACGAAGTCCATACGCACACGACCTTTACCGTCTGGAGACATGTCTTTCAGCTCACCTTTACGTAGGCCGATGTTCTCCATGATGCCGCCTTGGTGCTCTTCCATTACGTCGATAGTTACCGTTTCGAACGGTTCCATCAACTGACCATCTTCTTCTTTGATGATTACTTCTGGACGAGATACTGCTAGCTCGAAGCCTTCACGACGCATGTTTTCGATCAGGATAGAAAGGTGAAGTTCACCACGACCTGACACGCGGAATTTATCTGGATCGTCTGTTTGCTCAACGCGTAGTGCAACGTTGTGTACCAGTTCCTTCTCAAGACGCTCAAGGATGTTACGTGACGTTACGAACTTACCTTCTTTACCCGCGAATGGAGACGTGTTTACTTGGAATGTCATCGTTACTGTTGGTTCATCAACAGACAATGGTGGTAATGCTTCTACTGCGTTTTGTGCACAGATAGTGTCAGAAATTTTCAGCTCGCCAAGACCAGTGATTGCGATGATATCACCCGCGTTAGCTTGTTCCACTTCGTGACGCTCTAGGCCAAGGTAGCCCATTACTGTACCCACTTTACCGTTGCGAGTTTTACCATCAGCACCAATAATGGTTACCTGCTGGTTTGGTTTAACGCTACCACGAGTTACGCGAGCCACGCCGATAACACCAACGTAAGAGCTGTAGTCTAGCTGAGAAACTTGCATCTGTAGTGGACCATCAAGGTCAACATTTGGCGCGTCAACAACATCAACGATAGTTTGGAATAGTGGTTCCATGTTCTCGCCAGTTTCGCCTTCTTCTAGAGAAGCCCAACCATTAAGTGCTGATGCGTAAACTACTTTAAAGTCTAGCTGGTCATCAGTTGCACCTAGGTTGTCGAACAGGTCGAACACTTGGTCCATAACCCAATCAGGACGTGCGCCAGGGCGGTCAATCTTGTTGATTACAACGATTGGTTTTAGACCGTGAGCAAACGCTTTTTGTGTTACGAAACGCGTTTGAGGCATTGGACCATCAACTGCGTCAACGATAAGTAGTACAGAGTCTACCATCGACATGATACGCTCAACTTCACCACCGAAGTCCGCGTGTCCCGGAGTATCTACGATGTTGATACGGTAATCGTTCCAGTCGATTGCTGTGTTTTTAGCAAGAATGGTAATACCGCGCTCTTTCTCGATGTCGTTCGAGTCCATGACTCGCTCTTCAGCTTCACCGCGAGACTCAAGCGTGCCTGATTGTTGTAGCAGCTTGTCAACCAACGTGGTTTTACCGTGGTCAACGTGCGCGATGATCGCGATATTTCTTAATTTATCAATCTGTGGAGTAGCCATGGATATTGATTCACTTAGATAGATGAAATGCCCCCACGCTGAGAACGGGTGCTCTCTGGCGACATTTGCTGATTAAAAAAACGGCCATAATGTACCAGATTTTAGCAAAAAGCCTAGAAATATGTGATCTACTCCCGAGCATTTCTGCGATTTTTACGCTTAATGCCCATTTTCTTCCTCAGAACGAATTGATTAAACGCAACTTTATTCTAATCGATGCATAATTCAAATTGACTCTTGCTCAAAAACTGGGCTGAATACGCAATGTACCTGTCACATTATGGTGCAACAATGATTTTTGGCACCATAATAGTGCAAGCAAAGATCATTTTGGTGCAAGCAAGTGCACCAAACTAGCATTCAAAAACACAATTGCTTGAAATTAATGGAATATTTTTTTTGGCACGGTTTTGGCTTTAGTTAAAACAGCATCGATTAATGAAAAGTCAAATTGATTAATCAATGCCAGGTTTCATGAATAATTCATAAATCGAGCTTTTACCGCTTATTAACACTGGAGGTTATCCAAGATGTCAGTAGAAAACGTTCTATCGCTGATCCAAGAAAACGAAGTTAAGTTTGTTGACCTACGCTTCACTGATACAAAAGGTAAAGAGCAGCACATTTCGATCCCTGCTCACCAAATCGACGCAGACTTCTTCGAAGAAGGTAAAATGTTCGATGGTTCATCAGTTGCTGGCTGGAAAGGTATCAACGAATCAGACATGGTAATGATGCCTGACGCATCTTCTGCTGTGCTTGACCCATTCACGGAAGACGCAACACTAAATATCCGTTGTGACATCTTAGAGCCTGCAACAATGCAAGGCTACGACCGTGACCCACGCTCTATCGCAAAACGCGCTGAAGACTTCATGCGTTCTACAGGTGTTGCAGATACTGTACTTATCGGTCCTGAGCCAGAATTTTTCCTATTTGATGACGTGAAGTTCTCGACGGACATGTCAGGCTCTTTCTTCAAGATCGACGACGTAGAAGCGGCATGGAACACAGGTTCTGACTACGAAGAAGGTAACAAAGGTCACCGTCCAGGCGTTAAAGGTGGTTACTTCCCAGTAGCTCCAGTAGATTCATCTCAAGACATCCGTTCTGCTATGTGTCTAGTAATGGAAGAAATGGGTCTTGTTGTTGAAGCGCACCACCACGAAGTGGCAACGGCGGGTCAAAACGAAATCGCAACTCGTTTCAACACGCTAACAACCAAAGCTGACGAAATCCAAATCTACAAGTACGTTGTACACAACGTTGCTCACGCGTTTGGTAAAACAGCGACGTTTATGCCTAAACCACTTGTTGGCGACAACGGCAGCGGTATGCACGTTCACCAGTCTCTAGCAAAAGATGGCGTAAACCTATTTGCTGGTGACAAGTACGGCGGTCTATCTGAAATGGCGCTTTACTACATCGGTGGTATCATCAAACACGCTCGTGCAATCAACGCATTCGCTAACCCATCAACAAACTCGTACAAACGTCTTGTACCAGGCTTCGAAGCACCAGTAATGCTAGCTTACTCAGCGCGTAACCGCTCTGCTTCAATCCGTATCCCAGTGGTACCAAGCCCGAAAGCACGTCGTATCGAAGTTCGTTTCGGTGACCCAGCGGCGAACCCATACCTATGTTTCGCAGCAATGCTTATGGCTGGTCTTGACGGTATCAAGAATAAGATCCACCCAGGCGAAGCGATGGATAAAGACCTTTACGATCTTCCAGCTGAAGAAGCAGCAGAAATCCCAACTGTTGCATACTCACTAAAAGACGCGCTAGCAGAGCTAGATGCTGATCGTGAGTTCTTAACAGCGGGCGGCGTATTCTCTGACGACTTCATCGATTCATACATCGACCTTAAGTCTCAGGACGTAGAGCGTGTAAACATGACAACTCACCCTGTTGAGTTCGAACTTTACTACTCTGTGTAAGGTCGACACTGTGTAAAATGTAAACACAGCAATAAAATATTAGGCTCGCCTCGCAGGCGGGCCTTTTTTGTATTCGCCACTCAAGCTTCGACGTTTAACATAAGAGGATAATAAAAATACGCTTAGAATTTTTCCTTACAGGTCAAAGAGCTAAGCCATTGAAACGTGAAATCATCGAACAAGAGAAGGTGAGCAATGAAAGTTCAGCTTATTCCATCACTGTGTGCACTCAGCGGATTGTTAATCGCCTCTACCGCCTTCGCGCAGGTCGCGTATACGTGGGTAGATGAAAATGGCGTGGTTCACTTTAGTGATACGCCAAACAAAGGAGCAAAAGCGATCGCACTGCCAAACCTTGAAGCCAGCGCACCAGCTCCTGAGGTAGAAAGTACTGAATCGCTCGCACCTCAGACTACGCCATCTACTGCATCACAAAACAAGCCAGAGAAAACAACCGAGAAGCCTCTTCCATTACAACTTTCAATGCAGACCCCCAAGCACAACGAGACCATCCGTAACAATCGAGGCATCATCAATATTCAATTAGAAACCAATCGCAAGCTTGGTATCGGTGAGCAATTGCAATTGTTACTCGATGGAAAACCCTATGGTGCACCACAAAACCATATAGTGTGGCAGTTAAACAATATTGACCGAGGCACTCACACACTTGCTGTGCACGCGAAAAGAAGCGGCAAGCTTATTGCATCTACTAGCCCTATAACGGTGCATTTACATAGAGCAAGTGTTAAGCCGACCGTAAAAGGGGCAAAATAGAATATCTGGTGAAAAAAAATCACATCACAGCGGTGCTTTTCACTTTTTCTTCTAAGATTTATTCGCCATACTTAACGTTCAATTGCACCATTATTGTGCATCGCACAATCTTAAAGCAAAACAAGGACGTAATGTGGATACCAGTCTTCCTAGTGCCATTCTCAACAATATGGTGACAGCAACGCTGATTCTTGATGATGGATTGGCCATCCGTTATGCCAATCCGGCTGCCGAATTGCTGTTTTCTCAAAGCGCTAAACGAATTATTGAACAATCACTTTCTCAATTGATTCAGCATGCGTCGCTGGATCTCGCGCTGCTCACTCAACCGTTGCAAAGTGGCCAAAGCATCACCGACAGTGACGTCACTTTCGTTGTTGATGGCCGCCCTTTAATGCTAGAGGTGACGGTTAGCCCTATCACTTGGCAAAAGCAGTTGATGCTTCTGGTCGAGATGCGCAAAATTGATCAGCAGCGCCGACTCTCTCAAGAACTGAACCAACACGCCCAACAACAAGCAGCGAAGCTGTTAGTCCGAGGGCTTGCACATGAGATTAAAAATCCGCTTGGCGGCTTACGCGGTGCGGCGCAATTGTTAGAAAAAATGCTGCCAGAGCCCTCTCTCACCGAATATACACACATCATCATTGAGCAAGCAGACCGTTTAAGGGCGCTCGTGGATCGATTACTAGGACCTCAGAAGCCAGGTAAGAAGACACAAGAGAATCTGCACCAAATTCTTGAAAAGGTTCGCCAACTGGTTGAATTAGAGTCACAACGCTCAATCATCATTGAACGAGATTATGACCCAAGCTTGCCAGAGATTTTGATGGATACAGACCAAATCGAGCAGGCAATGCTTAATATCGTCAGTAACGCCGCACAAATTCTTAGCCATCAAGAGCACGGGAACATAACCATTCGCACCAGAACGGTGCATCAAGCCAATATTCACGGCAAACGCTGTAAACTCGCTGCTCGTGTCGAAATCACAGACAACGGCCCAGGTATTCCACCGGAACTACAAGACACGCTGTTCTATCCCATGGTCAGTGGCCGCGAGGGAGGAACTGGATTAGGGCTATCTATTTCGCAAAATTTGATCGACCAGCACAATGGAAAAATAGACGTAGAAAGCTGGCCTGGTCACACAACATTTACTATTTATCTGCCGATCTGAGTGCGCTAATGGACTTCAAGTCGCGTCAGTTTTTCGGTTTGCTGCAAGGATTACTACATGAGTAAAGGATATGTTTGGGTCGTTGATGACGACAGTTCAATTCGCTGGGTAATGGAGAAAACGCTCTCCTCTGCCAACATCAAATGTGAAACCTATGCCGATGGGGAAAGCGTGTTAATGGCGCTCGAACGCGAAGTGCCGGATGTTCTAGTATCAGACATTCGCATGCCAGGTATTGATGGGTTGGAGCTACTAAAGCAAGTACAGCGCGATTACCCAGACCTTCCCGTGATTATCATGACCGCGCATTCAGATTTAGATGCGGCAGTGAATGCGTACCAAAAAGGTGCTTTTGAATATTTACCAAAACCTTTTGATATTGATGAAACTTTAACTCTGGTTGAACGAGCCATTGCACACAGCCACGAAAACAAACGCGAGCAGCTCTCTCCAGAAGACATTCCAGCAGAAACGCCTGAAATTATCGGTGAAGCACCAGCGATGCAAGAGGTGTTTCGCGCCATTGGTCGTCTTTCTCGCTCCTCTATTTCAGTCTTGATTAACGGTGAATCGGGCACGGGTAAAGAACTCGTTGCTCATGCACTGCACCGTCACAGTCCACGTGCTAACAAACCTTTCATTGCGCTCAATATGGCGGCGATTCCCAAAGACTTGATTGAATCAGAACTGTTTGGCCACGAAAAAGGCGCGTTTACGGGGGCAAACAATGTTCGTCAAGGACGATTCGAACAAGCCAATGGCGGCACTCTATTTTTAGACGAAATCGGCGACATGCCATTGGACATTCAAACTCGTTTGCTACGCGTTCTAGCTGACGGGCAGTTTTATCGAGTGGGCGGTCACTCTCCGATCAGTGTCGATGTACGAATTGTCGCGGCAACACACCAGAACTTAGAAAAGCTGGTGCAAGAAGGTGACTTCCGTGAGGACCTCTTTCATCGCTTAAACGTGATTCGCGTGCAGATCCCGGCACTGCGTGAGCGTAAGCAAGACATTGAAAAGCTTACACAGCATTTTCTTATCCGTGCGGCTGATGAGCTTGGTGTGGAAACAAAAACTCTCCACCCATCGACCGTGGAGATTCTTAACCGCCTTGATTGGCCTGGCAACGTTCGTCAATTAGAGAATATTTGCCGTTGGTTAACCGTTATGGCCAGTGGTAGCGAAGTGTTACCAAATGACTTGCCAAGCGAACTACTCGAAGAGAAAAAATCCATTTCAGACTCTGCACATGGTAGTTGGCAAGAACAATTGGCGGATTGGGCACGGCATTCACTCGCAGCAGGAGATAAAGAACTACTTTCTTACGCTTTACCAGAATTTGAACGCATTTTATTAGAAGCAGCCTTAGAGCACACTAAAGGTCATAAGCAAGATGCCGCTAAAGTATTAGGCTGGGGGCGAAATACACTCACCAGAAAATTAAAAGAATTGTACTGACAATCACTTACGTGGTGCGTTAACAACGAGCGTCGTTTGTCACTCGATATTAATAAAAACATCAGTACAATTGTGGCGCACCACTATCTATGTGATTAGGCGATGTCTACTGCTACGACTCAAATTACACTGCGTACTGCTGTTCTGATTCCATTTGTCATGATCTTCTTACTGGCGATCGGTGTCATTGTCTACGTCCAAAAACAAAGTTACGAAGAAGTGGTCACGGATATCAGTGACAAGCAACTTTCCGTGTTAACCGAAAGTGTCCACGACCACCTCAATAGCTATCTACGTAAGCCTTTTACTGCGGTTATGGCTCTCGCGCACAACGTCAGCTATCACAACCTTTATCGCCCTCACGATACCTCAGACATTCAAAACTACCTGCTAAGTGCATTCAAAAATCTTTACCAATCGATACCGCAGTTGGATGTAATCGCATTTGGTTCAGAAAACGGCGACTTTGCAGGCTTTCGCCGCGAACTTTCCGACGATTACACCTTAATGGTGCAAGATCGCCACACCGATGGTGATCTGGTTATTTATGGAACCAACCATGTGAGTAACAACATTCGAACGGTTATCTCCCAATACGATCCTCGCACTCGCCCATGGTATAAGCCCGTTGCGGAGAGCCAAAACGCCACTTGGTCTGAAATTTATACCAACGCTGATGAACGCCAGGATATTACGCTATCAGCCATGACGCCGGTGTACAAACACGACCAATTTGCTGGTGTTTTGGTGACAGACATTCGTATCAATACATTCAACGAATTCCTGCGCGAGTTAAAATACAACACTAAAGCGTCGGTCTACATCATGGACCCAGATCATCGTTTAATCGCTCACTCAGGCCCGGGAAGCGTCATCTCATGGGGCACAAAATTTTCGGATAAAGGGCAGCGTTTGCTTGCCGCTGAAAACGCAGACCCGATCATCAAAATCAGTGCGAGCCGCGTCCGGTCTTTCGATCTCAACAACACCAAGCAACCTTATACTTTTTCATTTGAACATGATGGCCAACGTATTTTCAGTCGGCTAACCCCGTATCGAGACCAAGACGGCTTAACATGGTTTATCGGCACCTCCATTTCGGAGTCTGAGCTTCTCGGCCTGTTACCGAAAAGCCAGCAAGAGAGTTGGCTCGTTGGCATTATTGTAAGCCTATTTGGGATCGCCATCAGTTGGATCATTTTCAACCGAGTTACCAGACCAATTAACGCGACGGCCGCCGCCGCTCAGCACCTGGCAAATGGGGATTGGGATAGCGGCATGCCAAAGCCTGGTTATGTGTATGAGACAACCGTACTGGTTCATGCTTTTAATGAAATGGCGAACAATCTAAGAGCTTCATTCAAAGCATTGCGTGAACAGTTGGTTTATGACTCTCTAACACGCTTATATAGCCGTCAGGGTTTGGTCGAAATCTGTGAAAATCAGTCTGATCTTTGTCACGGCAGTTTATTTTTACTTGGCATCAACAAATTTAGAGATATCAACGACAGTGTGGGTCATCACAACGGCGACCAGTTGTTGGTCAGCATCGCTGAAAGGCTAAAACAGCAGTTTCGTGACAACGCATTATTGGCTCGGATTGGTGGTGATGAGTTCGCGGTGTTTCTCTCAAATGTCGACACTGAAACCAAAATTAAACAAACCGAACGTCGATTACAGCAACTCTTTTCCACCCCATTTATGGTGGAAGGCGAGAATGTAGTGATGAAGATTTCACTTGGTATTGTACAAACCCAGCCAAACGAAACCATGCCTTTATGGTTACGCAACGCCAGCATCGCATTAAGTTACGCTAAACAAGACTCACTGACTGGTGTTTGTCACTACAGCCCAGAACTAGCGAGCGCTTCAAAGTTTCGTACGCAAATGCTGACCAAGATCCAAACTGGCATTGAAAACCGAGAGTTTATTCCTCATTACCAACCGATTGTGGATCTCGTCAGTGGCACAGTGTGTGGCGCCGAAGCACTGGCGCGTTGGCATAGCGACTCAGGTATGGTGTCACCATTAGATTTTATTCCAATCGCGGAAGAAAGCGGCATGATCAAAGCCATCGGCCAACAGATTCTGTTACAAGCTTGTCGCGACACTTACCAAGCGATCGAAAGCAAACAGTGGCCGTCGGACTTCCAACTGCATGTGAATATCTCCGTTAATCAACTATCTTGCCCAAGTTTTGTCGATACGGTGATAAGCGTATTGGATATCACGAAATTACCAGCAAGTAACCTCACACTAGAGATCACAGAATCACGCATCATTGATAGCGCACCGACCACACTAGAAAATATGACTAAACTGCGTGAAATGGGTATTGGTATCGCGATAGATGACTTTGGCACCGGCTACTCATCACTGGGTTACCTCCACTCTCTGCCGTTTACCTGCTTGAAGATTGATCGCACCTTCATCAATCAACTCACACAAGAAAACTTAAACAGTTCAGTCGTCGCTGCCGTCATCAATATCACAGCAGGTCTCAAAACTAATGTCGTCGCGGAAGGTGTCGAGGATAGCAATCAAGCACAATTACTGCGCTCTTTAGGCTGTAATCAGGTGCAAGGCTTCTACTACAGCCGCCCTATGCCACTAGAAGAATGGCCAACACATTTGGTGAACATGAAATAGAAAAGAGCCAGAATCGTTGATTTCCTAGTCATCCTCTACTGACAATCTACCCAACTGTTATTTATACTTAACTGCAAATCTTACCCATGTATTGTCACAGATGATGTTTGGGCCCTGTTCCAGTTCATAACTATCCGGATCGACAAAATGATAACGAAGAACCTTCCTCTAACTGATTTGCACCGTCACCTCGACGGTAACATTCGTACTAAAACGATTCTTGAGCTAGGCCAAAAGTTTGGCATTGCCCTACCAGCGTACGATATTGAGTCTCTCACTCCTCACGTTCAAATTGTCGAAGCGGAACCCTCTCTTGTTGCTTTCCTTTCTAAGCTCGACTGGGGTGTTGCGGTACTGGGCGATCTAGATGCGTGTCGTCGTGTCGCATACGAAAACGTAGAAGACGCGCTAAATGCACAAATCGATTACGCTGAGCTGCGTTTCTCTCCTTACTACATGGCGATGAAACACAAGCTACCAGTAGCGGGGGTTGTTGAAGCCGTCGTGGACGGTGTGCAAGCGGGTATGCGCGATTTTGGCGTGAAAGCCAACCTGATCGGTATCATGAGTCGTACATTTGGTACTGACGCATGTCAAGAAGAACTGGACGGCATTCTGAGCCAGAAAGATCACATCGTTGCCGTCGACCTTGCGGGTGACGAGCTAGGCCAACCGGGTGATCGCTTTGTGTCTCACTTCAAGCAAGTACGCGATGCTGGCCTTGGGGTAACGGTCCATGCTGGTGAAGCAGCAGGTGCAGAGAGCATGTGGCAAGCAATCAATGAGCTGGGCGCAACTCGTATCGGTCACGGCGTAAAAGCGATTCACGATCCAAAACTGATGGATTACCTAGCAGAAAACCGCATTGGTATTGAATCTTGCCTGACGTCAAACTACCAAACAAGTACGGTAGAAACGCTAGAAAACCACCCTCTCAAGCAGTTCCTAGAGCATGGCGTTCTTGCGTGTTTGAACACTGACGATCCAGCGATTGAAGGCATCGAACTGCCATACGAATACGAAGTAGCGGCACCAGCCGCTGGCCTGAGCCAAGACCAGATTCGCCAAGCGCAAATCAATGGCCTTGAGATTGCGTTCCTTTCAGAAGCAGAAAAATCGGAACTGAGAGAAAAAGTAAAAGATCGCGCTTAAATCCAGCGAAAACATAAAAAAATGCCAGCATCTGCTGGCATTTTTTATATCTTGAATCTGTATCTCTGATTAAATAACACGAGAGAATTGTTGCTGACGTGCCTTTGCTCGCAGGTACTTATCGAAGCTCATACAAATATTACGGATCAGCAAACGACCTCGCAGCGTCACACGAATTTCATTGTCATCCACTTCCACCAGCTCATCGTTGATGAAGGTCTGAAGTAGCTGTAAGTCTTCTTTAAAGTACTGATCAAACTTCACTTTAAACTCAGACTCAATGGCTTTCTTGTCTAACTTGAAGTTACAAATCAGCTGCTTAATCACTTCACGACGGAGCAAATCATCGGAGTCCAGAGAGACCCCTTTCCATAGAGCGTGACGAAGTTCGTTGACTTGAGCGTAGTATTTCTTCAGCTCTTTCTGGTTTTGCGCGTAAGCATCGCCGATCATCGAGATTGCAGAAACACCAAAGCCAACCAAGTCACATTCACCTTGTGTGGTGTAGCCTTGGAAATTGCGATGCAAAATACCTTCGCGCTGGGCAACAGCAAGTTCATCGTCCGGCAAAGCAAAGTGGTCCATACCGATAAATTGGTAGCCAGCACCAGTCAGTGTCGCGATGGTGTCTTGCAGAATCGCCATCTTCTCCTCTGCTTTTGGCAGGTCTTCGTCTTTAATCTTACGCTGCGCTGCAAATAGCTGTGGCATGTGCGCGTAGTTAAACACGGATAGACGGGCCGGCTGCATCTCTAGCACTTGTTCTAGAGTCTTGGCAAAAGATTCTTTGGTCTGCTTCGGTAAACCGTAAATCAAATCTAGGTTCGTCGAACGAAAGCCTAACTCTTTTGCGCGCGCAACCATCGCAACGATGAACTCTTCATCTTGCTCACGATTCACCAGTTTTTGCACTTCTTTGTTGAAGTCCTGCACACCGATGCTCAAGCGATTGAAGCCTTCACTACGCAGATGATCCAGCATGGTCAGCTCGATTTCACGCGGGTCAACCTCGATACTGATTTCAGCATCGCTACTAAAAGTAAACTCTTGGCGTAGCAGGCTCATTACACGCGTGATTTGCTTTTCAGAGAGAAACGTCGGTGTACCACCACCAAAATGCAATTGCGTCACAGTGCGACCAACAAGTAATGCAGCACGTTGACGAATTTCGTGTTCAAGCACGTCGAGGTATTCATCCGCTTTGTGCGAGTGGCGTGTAATGACTTTATTACATCCACAGTAGTAACAAAGCTTGTGACAGAACGGAATGTGTACGTACAGCGATAATGGGCGTTCTGGGTATTGAGTGCATGCCATATCATAATCAGAAATGGTGAACGCTTCATGAAACTCCAGCGCCGTTGGGTACGACGTATAACGAGGCCCGGAATAGTTGTACTTATCCAATACCGCTTGATCCCAGACGATTTGCTGTTTCGATTCAGTGTGTTGATTCGACATGGTGGTACTTTCCGTTAAATGCTAGGGCAACGAAAGCCGTCACCCGATATTCAGAGCCGCTATTTTGCCATACGACGATGACAAGCGTGGCAACGCCGACTGGCTTTTTAAGTATAAAACTAAAGAAGTGCTAGCGTGATCACGATACCCCCATTAGCCATAAGGAGACTATTGGAGGTCGCGCTTAAATCATCTGAATATTGATTTGATTATTCAGTGGCTGGACGTTTTTCTGCAACACTTTGAGCTCCTCAATAATCGCATCAGTGAGGCGGCTTTCCGCTTTATGACGCGTCAAGTTCTGTTGCATACGCTCTTTCTTGGCAAGTTGTTGGCGTTCTTCGCCACGCGCCATATCTTTCACGATGTGGTAAAGCTCAGAAATCGCAGGGTACGTTTTATCGAAATCAACGCGGTCTTCACCTTGTACATAATCCATGATGTTATACACACGGATACTGATTTCAGATAAATCGCACTGGCCTTGAATGCCCGCCTGACACAAGGTATGCACATTCTCAAAAATGTTGGCGTTACGTTTGTCTATCGCCAATTTTTGATGCTTCAGCTGCAATTCCTTTTGCTTTTTCAATTGAAGCAGAAGGTAACCTGCATAAGAAGCGAGTGCGATGATAATCACAACACCAGCAATAGCTAATAAGGTTACATTCATAGCTTAATTATCCTTTATAGTCGTCGAAATTAATGTCGTCGAAATCTGCCAGCAAGTCATCATCGTTGCGCGTGCTTTTCTCAGCAGGTGCAGTGAAGTCTTCCTCTTCTTCAGGTTCCAACAAGCCTAGTTGGTCCATTAGCTTCTCAATGCGATCGAGTTTCTCATCGACGAATTTCTGTAGACCTGTGCCCAGGTTTTCACCCGCTTCAATACGGTCTAGCAACACGTTCAATTGCGCGTCATTTTCTAGCATCTCTAGTTCTTGCTCTGCCGACAAACGACGCTCTTGCTTCGTCATTTTCTTCGCAGGTTCAACAATCAGAGGTATTTTCTTTTTGCTGCCTAAGCGCGGGTCGCGATTTTGTGCAGCAGCTTGCTTTTTCTGCTCGTTAACTTCTGAGTTACGGTTACCCGTTTTCAGACCTTTACGCTTTTTAGCACGCTTGCGTAAGCGGCCTTCCACATCAGATTCTGTACGGTTACGAGTTACAACAAACTCAGGTGCACCAGCGGCACCCGGTTTTCTAGATTTTTTACTACGGCTCATTACTGGGGTTTCCTCAGTAAAATTACATCATTACCAATAAATTCGAGTTCGAGCTTATCCCGCTCTGCTAGGAACTGGAACGTGTCACGACTAAAGAACACTACGTGAGTGAGATCGTTCTTATAATGCCATGATTTGAAAGCCTCCACGTCGATGACCATTTTCGTCATCAGGCCTATCCAGCCCCCTGGCTTAACTAAATTCAACCATTGCTTCCACACCAAATCTGGGTGGTAGAGGTGCTCTATCACCTCTGTTGCTGTCATGAAGTCGTACGTTTTTTCTAAAACCGACGTATCAGGGTGGTAGTAGAGATCGTACAACGCCATGTTGTGCCCCGCCTCTTCCAGCATCAAGGAGAGCGTTGGACCAGGACCACAACCAAAGTCGATACCATTTGATTGTGGAGAAATTCGCTCTGTGATCGGGTCAGCAATACGCGACAAAAAGCGTCGGTAACCCAAATCATCGGGGTTGTTCTCATGCAAATCATAGTGAGCTTTTTCGCTTTCCGCATCCAAACGTTGGTCTGGATTTACGAATACCAAGCTGCACTGCTCACATTGAAGATATTCACGACGCTTATCTTCAAAATAATGGTGAGTGCGCTGATTTTGGCATAAAGGACAGGTATGCATGCTGACTTCCTCAAACAGGGATGCGAAACATACCAGAAAGTGAACTCGGATTGGAGTGTTGTTGAGTATTTTTTCAGCAATTTTTGTTAAAAAACTTTGTTTACAACCTATAAAGCTAAAGTAAGTGCTGTAATCTCAATTCAAGTTACGACTGAGCAAGTCAACGGATATAAAAAAAGCGACAGTCAGACTGTCGCTTTCTAAGTGCCATCAATTGGCGAAACTGTGTTGCACACATTTCGTGCACCAATGATCCCTTTGTTTTTAGAGCTTTCCCTGCCAAAAAGAGTTGTTTTTCATCTTCCTGATGAGTTTTGGCTATCCGTTTACTTCCTGTCTACTGAGCAACTTCCTGTGCCTGATCCGTTTCACTGTCTTAACCGTCAGACGAGATGACCATCCTTATCTGATAGGCTCCCTACCTATCTAAATCCCTTTCTAAATCACCAAGCATCCGAGCTACATCCTTGGAGACCTAAACCGTGGTCTTAAATCCTTACATTCACTCCCTGTGAACGACTTCTACTTTACGCCATCCCGTTATGCTCACAAGTAATGGGTTGAAAAAATAATCCGCCTATTTTTCTAAAAAATCAAAATTATCATTTAATCAAAAACTTAAAAACACTAACAAGAAAAAGCCAACATCAAGTATGGCAAATGTCTCACAAACTGCCGAGCCAACTATCGCTTTCGTATCCAAACTCGACTGTGATATCTGTCACGAACAAAAATGCCCTAGTGGATTCACTAGGGCATTTTTGTACAAGTTGCTCGAACGATGTAGGGACATCTACCCAACCAGCTCAAGATGCAGGATCTTGAGCGATTTAGGTATATTAGTGCAGACCGCCAACGTATTTAGACAGCACTTCGATATCTTCGTCTGTCATTTTCTTCGCGATGTCGCGCATCATGGCATTCATATCATTGCCACGGTCGCCATCACGGAATTTTTCTAGCTGAGCTTTGATGTAGTCAGCATGCTGACCAGAAATTTTCGGGAAACCTGAAAGCTCAGTACCATTGCCACGAGGACCATGACATGCAATACATGCGGTTAGGCCACGCTCGGCATCACCAGCGGTATAAAGCGTTTTGCCTTTTGCTACTACATCTTCAGGTGTTGAGTTTTCTGAAACTGGTAGCGAAGCGTAGTAAGCAGATAGGTCTGCGATATCTTCATCGCTCAGTGGCATTGCCATACCACTCATTACAGGATCGTAACGACCTTGTTTACCACCACTTGTCATGCCTAGCTTAAGTTCTTTTAACTGCTTCTCAAGATACTTAGCGTGTTGGCCTGCGAGTTTCGGGTACGTTGTTATTGCACTGTTGCCATCTGCTCCGTGACAGGCGACACAGGTTTGTGATTTTGCTTTACCAGCCTCAATATTACCTTGGGCCCATACTGAGCAACTGGCTAAAAGACTCAAAATTAGCGCTAATTTCTTCATGACATTCCATTATAATTATCAAGCTTCCAGTACCACGGAATGTGAACATACCGCGTACACTCATGGTACAATAGGCGACCTTATGCCGAGCACGGTTATTTTACACATTTTCACAAAAAAGTAATCAATCGACTACACAAAGTCGAGATGGAGTTAACAGTGAGCGTAAAAATTCATTACCAAAATACGCATTTCATCACCAGCGCACCCGATATTCGTCACCTGCCGGAAGACGAAGGTGTCGAAATTGCGTTTGCAGGACGCTCAAACGCTGGTAAATCGAGTGCACTTAACCGTCTAACTAATCAAAAAAGCTTAGCCAAGACATCAAAGACACCTGGTCGTACGCAATTAATCAACCTTTTCAAAGTAGAAGAAGGTTGTCACATTGTCGATCTGCCTGGATACGGTTTTGCTCAAGTACCGGTAGAGATGAAAAACAAATGGCAGAAATCTTTGGGTGAATACCTACAGAAACGCGAGTGCCTAAAAGGCTTAGTAGTTCTAATGGACATTCGTCATCCAATGAAAGATCTCGACCAACAAATGATTTTCTGGGCCATCGATAGCCACATTCCTGTGCAAGTTTTGCTAACCAAAGCAGATAAACTAAAAAGTGGTGCACGCAAACAAACTCTACTGAAAGTTCGTAAGCAAGTAGAAACTTTCGGTGGTGACGTTTCTGTTGATGTGTTCTCTTCACTGAAAGGATTAGGTGTCGATCAGCTACGTGCAAAACTGGATATCTGGTTTGCACCAGCACTAGCGCACCTGATAGAAGAAGACGAACAAGAGACACCTGCGAGCGATGAAGAATAATTAACAATATTTGTTAAATTTCTTCGACACGGCCCTACCATTTGGTGGGGCTTTTGTTTATCTGAACTAAATAACAGGCAATAAAAATCCCCGCCTTCCTGGCAGGGATAACGGGAGAGAAAAATTGGTAATTATTGTTATGTGACGAAGCATTGCTGAACTGAGATTCGATTTCAATAGGTTAAAAAGCGCTCTTGTTTCCTGTGCATCACCAAACATTCACTCGAAAAACACCCAATAGCGTTACAATTCAGACAGTTAAGCCAAGCAAAGCTTCAAAAAGATGTAACTTAGTTTCCTTCAAGAAAAAATAATAGTGTGACTGGCGTAAATTTACAGGATGAATAACGCAATAAATTTGAAGGAAAAATCGAGATTTTGCAGTGACTTAGAAAGGTCAAAAAAGAAGGTTTTTGAAGGCTTACTTTAAGCTACTGATCCAAAGGAATTATTTTCTTTCGCCCAATAAAAAACGCCCCAGTCAAAAACTGACTGGGGCGGCTGAATCAGCCTAATCCAATAACGTGAAACAAAAGGTCTGAAAGATAGAACATCTTACCTCTGTACCCTACGAGTATTAATGTACAACAATTGGTCAGAATTGCAAAGAATTTTTGTAGTTTTTTTTCATGAAACTTTTATTAAGCAACATCAAAGTTAACTTTGCGCTAGCTTTTTTAATCTCAAAAAAAAGCCAGCGTTTGTGCGCTGGCTCATAATTAATTGGTTATTTTGGTCTAAAAGTGACTAATGAGCTTGATCCCAGTTATCACCGTGACCTGCTTCTGCAACCAACGGTACTTTTAGCTCTGCTGCAGATTCCATCAATTTCTGTACTTTACTTTCAATTTCGGACAATGATGACTCTTCAACTTCAAAGACCAATTCATCGTGTACTTGCATTAATAACTTCACACGACCATTGCCTTCTTCCTGAATCCACTGATCAACCAACAGCATCGCTTTCTTAATGATGTCCGCAGCCGTACCTTGCATTGGTGCGTTGATTGCCGCACGTTCAGCAGCTTTACGACGCATCCCGTTGCGCGATTTGATTTCTGGTAAATGCAAACGTCGACCAAAAATCGTTTCAACATACCCTTTATCTGCTGCCGTGCTGCGTGTGTCTTCCATGTACTGCATCACGCCTGGGTAACGTTCAAAGTATGTATCCATGTACGCTTGAGCCTCACCACGAGGAATGCCTAATTGCTTCGCCAAACCAAACGCACTCATGCCGTAAATAAGACCGAAATTAACCGCTTTCGCACGACGACGTTGCTCACTTGAAACGTCCTCAATAGAAACACCCATGATTTCTGCTGCGGTTGCCGCGTGGATATCTTTGCCATCACGGAATGCATCCAATAAAGCTTGGTCGCCAGAAAGGTGCGCCATGATGCGAAGTTCGATTTGCGAGTAGTCGACCGCTAAGATTTTATGCCCTGATGGCGCGACAAACGCTTGACGAATACGACGGCCGGCTTCGTTACGAATTGGAATATTCTGTAAGTTCGGATCAGTAGAAGATAGACGACCCGTTGCGGTCACTGCTTGGTGGTAAGAAGTATGCACACGACCCGTTGATGGGTTGATCATCTTCGGCAGTTTGTCCGTGTAAGTTGATTTTAGCTTCGCCAGACCACGGTATTCCAAAATCAGTTTTGGTAGTGGGTAGTCTAGCGCGAGTTCTTGCAGAACTTCTTCATTCGTCGATGGTGTGCCTGATGGCGTTTTCTTCACAACCGGTAAACCCATTTTTTCAAATAGGATGGCTTGTAATTGCTTTGGCGAGTTCATGTTAAACTCTTGCTCTGCAATTTCGTACGCTTTCTTTTCAAGCTCATCAAGGCGAGCGGTAATCTCGACCGACTGCGCACTCAGCTTCATTTCATCGATAAAGACCCCAGTGCGTTCAATGCGCGAAAGAACTGGCACCAACGGCATTTCAATCTCTTCGTAAACTGTCTTCAGGCTTTCATCCTGCTCGATATTAGCAAACAAGCGATTGTGCAGACGAAGGGTCACATCCGCATCTTCTGCCGCGTATGGCGATGCTTGTTCCAGTTCGATTTGGTTAAACGTAAGCTGATTTTTGCCTTTACCTGCAATTTGCTCAAAAGAAATGCAGCTGTGCTGTAGGAAGCGAAGCGCCAAGCTGTCCATATCGTGTTTACCGCCGACACTGTTGTAGATATACGATTCCAACATCGTGTCGTGCTTGATACCTTTTAGCTCAATGTCGTAACGAGCGAGTACAGACGCATCATACTTTAAGTTTTGACCGACTTTTGCTTTCGTTGCATCTTCAAGAATTGGCTTCAGCTGTTCTAGTACCCAATCACGATCAAGCTGTTCAGGCGCATCTAAATAGTCATGTGCAACTGGCACATAAGCCGCAATACCTTCATCGACAGCGAATGACAAACCAACTAGATTCGCTAGCATGTAATCTAGGTTATCGGTCTCCGTATCAAATGCAAACAGCTCAGCCGTTTGAAGTTTATCTAGCCAAGCATTGAAGGTTTCTTTATCCAGAATTGTTTCATATTGGCTGCGATCGATTGTTACCGCAGAAGTTTCCATCTCGGCTTGAGAAGAAGAAGCTTGTGAAGATCCTGCAAGCTCTACGGCCTCCACTGATCCAGAACCGCCTTCAAGTAGTTCATTCAACCAAGATTTAAACGTCAGTTGGCCATACAGCTTCACTAATTCGTCTTTATTTGGTTCCGCTTTCAGCAATGATTCTGGCGTTTCCTCAAGCTCAACATCCAATTTGATGGTCGCGAGCTCATACGAAAGCATGGCATTTTCTTTGTTGTCGATGAGCTTTTTCGCCATGGTTTTAGAACCACGGAAACCAAGCCCTGCAATATCATCGAGGTTTTCATACAACTTCGTCAGACCACCAATACCTTGCAGTAGTGCGGTCGCCGTTTTATCACCGACACCCGGTACACCAGGAATGTTATCTACTTTATCGCCCATCAGTGCTAAGTAGTCGATGATCAACTCAGGTGGAATGCCAAACTTTTCAACCACACCTTCACGATCCATTACGACGTTTGTCATGGTGTTGATCAAAGTAATGTTATCATCCACTAGCTGCGCCATGTCTTTATCACCAGTACTGATCAATACAGGCATGCCCTTTTGTGATGCTTGGTATGCTAACGTACCGATGACGTCATCCGCCTCGACGCCAGGAACACAGATCAGCGGCAAACCCATTGCACGAATAACATTGTGTAATGGTTCAATTTGACAACGCAGGTCATCCGGCATTGGCGGACGATTCGCTTTGTATTCTGCATACATATCATCACGAAAGGTTTTTCCCTTTGCATCGAAAACCACCGCGATGCGCTCAGACGCAAACTGACGCATCATGCTGCGTAACATGTTCACGACGCCGTAAACGGCATTAGTTGGAATTTCACCATTGCTCATGGTGCCCGGGTAGGCGTGAAAAGCGCGATATAGGTAAGAAGAGCCGTCGATAAGGATCAACGGATTTTCAGGAATACTTGCCATAATTGTCTGTATCCAATTCAGTACTTGAGAGATCTGCCTAGGATGCCATGACTGCTGATCTGAATCTATCTTGTTCGCTCGATCTAGGTCGCGTAAATTTTTCCGACTTTATTCACGAAAACACCACTTCCTGTGGATAACTCTGTTTATAGAAATTATCCACTGGTTATCCAATAACAAAAAACACAAGAAAACACCAACCCAAACCATTGATTAATAACAACAAATTCGCATAACGGCGAGAAGATCAACGATCCTAAAATGATCATCGCATGTGGAAAAGATATTAATAGTGACGTCAAATAGAAATCGTAGAAAAGAAAAAAGCGACCCGAATGGGGTCGCCTAGCAGAAGTGGTAAAGCAAATTCTGTAAATAGAGCAGCTTAACCAAGAAGCTATAAATTACACTGGAAGCAATGTGAGCAATGTCGTGTCAAAAAGAATTCGTGCAAGTTCTCGGAAAAATGTTTCATCACTTCTCAACTTTCAGTTAATTAACTTCTGTTAATAAGTCACTCAACGTCCTTGTGAACTTTCCTCATTCCCTAAGACAGGTTTAATAATAATGATTCTCATTTCGTAGTCAACAGTTAAATGAGAAAAAATCTCATTTATTTTCACATTGCTTTAATGAAATGCACTCGAGATTCTCGAAGATTTACTTTTTCTTCAAACTTTTCAATTATATAGCCATTTCTCAATAACAAGCGAAGCATAGCCGGAAACTGGTTTCGAGATTTCACTTTTAATGTGTTGTAGCCTTGTTCTGCCACCCAATCCTCTTGAGCTTCCAAAAGCAGTTGTGCCACGCCTTCATTTCGAGCTTCAGGGACAACACCACCTAACCAGCTATAGAAAACACCATCCTCTAATTCGTAACCTATTTTGAAGCCGACAATCGTGCCATTTTTTTCTGCAACGAGGATTAAACTGTTTTTCTCTTCTAAACGTTGAGTCATGGAGTCTACCGTTTCTCCTTTCGAAAACTCGGTAACACGCGCCACAACTTGAAGTGCTTCTTCCAATGTGCCTTCACGAATCAGCATTGTCATTATTCTCTTCTCCAAAATAAAAATACCCAAGCACCTTGGATTGTTACTGTTGTAATCCGCCTGAGGTTACTTGGGTATATACAGACGAACAACTCTTGTTGGTCTGGTATTTCTCACTGAGCGATAATTACTCTTCTGTCGCTTCCGGAGTACGATTTAGGTGTTGAGCAGTTTGTGCATTCTCTTCTGCCAACCACTCAGCAACGTCTTTCGCAAAGTATGTTAAGATGCCATCTGCACCTGCACGTTTGAAGCACAATAGTGATTCCATCACAATTTCACGCTCTTTGAGCCAGCCATTCATGATCGCCGCTTTATGCATCGCGTACTCGCCAGAGACTTGATAAGCAAATGTCGGTACTTGAAGTTCAGTTTTTACTCGGCGAACTACATCTAAGTATGGCATACCAGGTTTAACCATCACCATGTCCGCACCTTCATTGATGTCTAGCGCCACTTCGTGAATCGCTTCATCAATGTTTGCTGGGTCCATTTGGTAGTTTTTCTTGTTGCCGCCTTTTAGATTTGAAGAAGAGCCAACCGCATCACGGAATGGTCCGTAGTAGTTCGATGCGTACTTAGCCGAGTAAGCCATGATTTGAGTATGAATGTAGCCCGCGTTTTCTAATGCTTCGCGGATCTTACCAATTCGGCCATCCATCATGTCTGAAGGCGCGACTACGTCAGCACCCGCTTCTGCATGAGACAAAGCCTGCTTAACCAATACTTCTGTGGTTTCATCATTCATTACGTAGCCATCTTCATCGATGATGCCGTCTTGGCCATGTGTCGTGAATGGGTCGAGTGCCACGTCTGTGATTACACCAATTTGAGGAATGTGTTCTTTAAGTGCTCGTACTGCTCGCTGAACCAAACCTTCTGGGTTGTAGGCTTCAGTAGCACATAAGCTTTTAGCGTCTTGGTTTACGACAGGGAAAAGCGCGATTGCTGGAACGCCTAGATTTGCAAGGTATTGTGCTTCTTCTAGCATTAAATCAATCGACAAACGCTCTACACCCGGCATGGACTCCACGCTCTCACGACGATCTTTACCCATAAGAATGAACATTGGGTAAATCAGATCATTAACAGAAAGTTGGTTCTCAGCCATCAAACGACGACTAAAATCGTGCTTACGTAAACGACGCATGCGGCGTGCAGGGAATGGACCTTGAATTGATACAGACACCATTTTCTCCTTGTCTGGACGGTTATGATGATCAAATCATCTGGTGAACAAAATCATATCACTCTTGATGCATGTTGCGAGTGACAATCTGGAAAAAGGTAATGAAAAAAACTGAAAATGACCCAGCACTCACACTCAAGTATACTTCGAATACGAAACCAACCATGAAGCACAGAGAGTAACGATGATCGATACCCACGCGCACATCTATGCTAGCGAATTTGATAACGACCGCGATGAAGTAGTACAACGCGCCTTAACGCAAGGCATTAATAAAATCCTGTTGCCAAACATCGATCTGGACTCAATTGAGCCCATGCTAAAAACCGAAGCGGCATATCCTGACGTATGCCACTCAATGATGGGGCTGCACCCTTGCTATGTGGATAACAACGTTGAGCAAACGTTGGAGATCATCCGCGGCTGGTTTGAGAAACACAAGTTTATTGCGGTGGGCGAAATCGGTATCGACCTGTATTGGGACAAAACCTATCGTGCTGAGCAAGAAATGGCGTTCGTAGCTCAACTTAACTGGGCAAAAGAGATGGATTTACCGGTCGTTATCCACACTCGTGATTCGATTGAAGAAACACTCACTTTGCTACGACAAGAGCAAGATGGTCGTCTGCGTGGTGTATTCCACTGTTTTGGAGGCAGCTTAGAAGAAGCACAAGCAATCAATGAGCTAGGCTTCCACTTAGGCTTGGGTGGCGTATCAACCTTTAAGAATGGCGGGATGGATAAAGTCATTCCACATTTGGATATGCAGTGGGTCATTTTAGAAACCGACTGTCCATATTTAGCGCCGGTGCCACACCGTGGTAAACGTAATGAACCAGCCTACACTTCTCTCGTTGCACAACGTGTTGCCGACTTGCGTGATGTCGACATCGCAACCATCGATGCCATAACGACTGAGAATGCCAAAAAGCTGTTTAATATTTAATTCACGAGAATTGAAAAAGCGACGAAATCAACGTCGCTTTTTTATCACCTAAACTATTGAATGAACGATTCAACCCGTTGAAATAGTAGAACAATCCATACAAAATTATTGATAAACATAATAATTAACTAGCAACTCTACTTACTTCTCATATCGTCACTTTACTTCGTCCGCTTTGCAAAACTGTCGACAACTCGACACATTATTTTTCTATACTGATTTACGCCCATTAATTAGCACAAATGTAAAACAGCATGAATATGGAAGTTGAAGTGTGTACACATGGTGCTTACTTACAACGCGTACCGCGCAGTTTTTTTCAAAAGCTGCTGGGCATCAAGGAAGTATACGTATGCACAAAATGTGGTTACGTCATGAAAGTTAAGTAATTAGCCCAAGAAAAAACCAACCGCAAAAAAAAGCGGCTCAATTGAGCCGCTTTTCACATCTAGATTAGCCTTATTCTTCGGTTTCCGCTTCTACTTCTTCGCTTCGACGAGTATAAAAACGCGCGAAGAACAAACCGACTTCAAACAGTAAACACATCGGAATAGCGAGTAAGGTTTGCGAGATCATGTCTGGTGGCGTTAACACCATACCTACGACAAACGCAGCCACTATAATATAAGGACGTTTCTGTCTTAAATCTTCTGGTGTAGTGGCCCCAGTCCAACACAACAAAATAATCGCAACAGGCACCTCAAATGCGATACCAAACGCCATAAATAGCGCCAGCACAAAGTCGAGATAACTCGAGATATCAGTTGCAAACTCTACTCCACCAAGAGAGATGGCGGTAAAGAAGCCAAACACCAATGGAAATACCACGAAGTAGGCAAATGCCACTCCACAGTAGAACAATAGCGAACTAGAAAACAGCAGTGGCATGATCAATCGACGTTCATGCTTGTACAAACCTGGCGCTACAAAGGCCCAAACTTGATACAAAATAAACGGCACCGCAATAAATACCGAAGCAATTAACGTCAGCTTAAGTGGCGTAAAAAAAGGTGACGCTACATCCGTAGCAATCATGGTCGCGCCTTCAGGTAGACGTTCTACTAAAGGTGCGGAAACAAACTCGTAAATGTGGTTAGAGAAATAAATTAGTCCGACAAACACGACCAACACTGCGAGGATTGAGCGCAGTAGTCGGTTGCGAAGCTCCAACAAATGACTAATTAAAGGTTGTGTCTGCTCGACGGTAGACATGGCAAACCTCTTATTAAAAACCAGATCAAAAAGGAGCTACCAATCACTAGTAGCTCCTCCTAATGAGACTATTCGGCTTTCTTATCTGCCGCTGTAACCTTGCTCTCTTGCGCTTTCACGGCCTCTTCGACTGCTGGCTCTGTTTTTACAGGCTCAGCCTCTGAATCGGTGTTCTTTGCGTAAGGACGATTTACAGATTGCGCTGCCTTCTTCAACTCTTCAACTGAAGATTTCAACTCAGGGGACAAATCATCCATCCCCATTTGTTCTGCTTTGCGCAAGTTTTCTTGCAGCTCTTGGACTTTCAGCTCGTGTGACAATTCGTCTTTGACGCTATTTGCCATACTCTTAGCGGCACCGATAAAGCGAGACACGCTGCGAATAGCATGAGGCAAACGCTCCGGCCCAAGAACGACCAGACCAACAACAGATATTAATACCAGTTCCCAAAAACCGATATCAAACACGTTTTACGCCTGCTCTTTGTCTTTTTTCGTTTCAGGAGCAGCTTCTTTTTTCTGCTGCTCTTCTAGACTTTTTGGTTCGAAGTCTGCGTCTTTGTCATTTTTCGCAGGTTCATCTTCGCTCATCGCTTTTTTGAAGCCCTTAACGGCACCACCCAGATCGCCACCGATACCGCGTAGTTTCTTTGTTCCGAATAGCAATACAACAATTACAGCAATGATTAGAAGTTGCCAAACACTGATACCACCCATTCTCTTTACCTCGGGTCTTTAAACAAACAAAAATATTTCAAGAGTTTAACGTCTATTGACGATAAGCTCGCCAACTAAGCAGCCAAAATGTGACACCTGCGATACCGCAGGCCAACGAAAGCTGCTCAAAAGCATCGTTCACCAATATTGCCGAGCATACGACTAAAGTCGCGCCAACGCCAAACAAAAACTTTCCTGTCGCCTGCTGGCGCTTGCTCTGGCGATACCCTTGATAAAGCTGATCCATACGTTGATTCATCGCTTTACCTTGTTTCAGGCTATCGTAAAGTAGCTCTGGCAGTTCAGGTAATTTCTCTGCCCAAAATGGTGCGCGGTCTTTAATCGCATTCACTAGAGCTTGCGGCCCAACTTGATTCATCATCCATTCCTCCAGGAATGGTTTTGCGGTCTCCCACAAATCAAGTTGAGGATATAGCTGCCTACCAAGCCCTTCCACGTACAACAGCGTTTTTTGCAACAGTACAAGCTGTGGCTGAACCTCCATATTGAATCGACGTGCCGTGTTGAACAAATTCAACAACACATGACCAAAGGAGATTTCGCACAATGGCTTAGCAAAAATAGGCTCACACACAATGCGAATCGCGAACTCAAACTCATCGACATTGGTATCCGCAGGCACCCACCCTGAATCCACATGTAACTCCGCCACTCGGCGGTAGTCACGATTGAAAAACGCCAGGAAGTTTTCCGCCAGATAACGCTTGTCTTCGCTATTAAGTGTACCAACGATTCCGCAATCTATCCCTATCCACATTGGGTTCTCTAGATGTTCGGGTTTGACGAACACATTACCCGGATGCATATCGGCATGGAAAAAGCTGTCTCGGAACACCTGAGTGAAGAACACACTCACACCGCGTTCCGCGAGCAATTTCATATTGGTGCCATTTGCTTTCAAGCCTTCAATATCAGAGACTTGAATGCCATATATTCGCTCAGAAACCATGACAGTTTCATTACTGAAGTCGGGAAAAACTTCAGGAACATACAATTCTTCGCTGCCCTCAAAGTTGCGGCGCAACTGAATGGCATTCGCCGCCTCACGTCGCAAGTCGAGTTCATCAAGCAGGGTTTTCTCGTACTCACGCACGACTTCAACTGGTTTTAAACGACGTGCTTCAGGCATCGCTCCGGCGACTATACGCGCCATTCGGTGCATCAGTTTTAGATCTGAATCAATGACTGGGCGAATATCTGGGCGGATAACCTTTAATACCACTTCTTGGTTAGTGTCTTTTATGCGCGCAGTATGTACCTGAGCAATCGACGCAGACGCCAGTGGTTTGATATCAAACTCGGTAAACCATTTTTCTAACGGACCACCTAATGCTTGCTCCATCTGCTTTTTTGCCAACTCGCCATCAAAAGGAGCGACTTGGTCTTGAAGTAAAGCTAGGGGATCAGCGATATGCGGAGGAAATAAGTCACGGCGCGTCGACATCATCTGACCGAACTTAATCCAAACCGGCCCCAGCTCTTGCAGTGCTAAACGCAGACGTTCACCGAGTGGTTTTTCTGGGTGCTTGTTCTTAATCCAAAACAAGCTTTTGCGCAGTAAAAGCGGAGCTTTGGTCAGTTGGTGATCGGGAAGCAGCTCATCTAAGCCGTATTCCAGTTGTACTTTGGCGATGTGGTATAAGCGCTTTAGTTCTGCTGGCGTCATGGTTTCTCCAATGCAGGCTTATCTGCATCCAGCTTATTCAGCAAAGCCGTTAAACGAGCTTCAATGCGAGAAGCCTGGCTGCGAACCTCATCAACTTGGTCGCAGAAATAGGCCACTTCTAACGGAGCGGGAGCCAGTTTCCATTCTTCAGTCACTACTTGCGCAAGATGACGCTGGTGTTTTTCTGCTTGAGACGCAAGAAAGTTGCCGATGTTTTTTGAACCTTGCACAAAGGTATGTGCGGCGACATCGCCAGTCACGCGAGACAACCACTCTTCAACATCTGGTTTGCAATCCACCATCAACTGAGAGAATTTCTGCGCCAATTGAATATCGCCTTCGAGTTCAAGTTTATCTTGTTTAATAAGACGAGTGATGTTGGCCTGATCGCGCAGCTCTGGTAACACACTCAAGTTGAGCGATAGATAGCAGTTAGGCTGCCCTTCGTAATGACCAAGCACATCAATTTGCTGACTAAAAACGAATGTCAGTGTTTTATTGATCTCTTTCAGGTGAACTTGAATAACTTGACCTTTTAGACGCGCTAAACGACGGCCCAATGCTGGGTCGTCTTTGATCAGTGTATTCAGTGACGTTTCAATCACAGCGGTGATAAGTGGTTCAAATGGCATGCCGTTAACCCTTAGAATTTATAACCGCGATGCAAAGCCACAATACCACCAGTTAAGTTGTAGTATTTGGTGTTTTCAAAACCTGCGTCTTGCATCATGCCTTCCAGCGTTTCTTGGTCTGGATGCATACGGATTGACTCCGCTAGGTAGCGGTAACTCTCTGAGTCATTCGCAACTAGCTCACCGATTCTCGGCAACAAGTGGAATGAATATGCGTCGTATACTTTCGATAACGGCTCTAGCACTGGTTTTGAAAATTCCAACACCAATAGACGGCCGCCTGGCTTCAGTACGCGGAACATTGAACGAAGCGCTTTGTCTTTGTCAGTCACATTACGCAAACAAAAACTGATGGTGATGACATCAAAATAATCATCTGGGAACGGCAGTTCTTCTGCGTTGGCTTGAACGTAATGCACGTTACCCACAATACCGTTATCACGCAGTTTATCGCGACCAACGTTAAGCATTGAGTTATTGATATCGGCAAGGATGACATGGCCTTCATCGCCAACAATGCGCGAGAATTTCGCCGTCAAATCCCCCGTACCACCACCTAGGTCAAGAATACGTTGGCCAGGGCGAGCGCCACTACAATCGATAGTGAAGCGCTTCCAAAGGCGGTGAATACCACCTGACATCAGGTCATTCATGATGTCGTATTTTGTTGCCACGGAGTGGAATACTTCGGCAACCTTAGTCACTTTTTCGTCTTTTGCCACTGTAGAGAAACCAAAGTGAGTGGTTTCATTCTCTAACGCTGTATTGGATTGCAAACTTGTGTCCGTCATTCTAATTCCTCTTAGGCAGCGCTTTCCTCTACGGGGCGTTTGTTGACAAATAAAATCGCCCACTGCACTGCGGGCGATTAGTTTACTTTATCCTCAGCCGGATGTCTTTCTACTAACGGGTCATTTTCTGAAAATGCATCACTCTGCGCTAACTGCGCGAGGTCGGAAGAAATCGGTCGTTTAATTTCAACTCCCAAGTGTTTAAAGCTTTCGGCTTGGCGAATCACATTTCCGCGCCCTGTGGCAAGCTTGTTCATCGCACCTTGATAGCTTTGATTCGCCTTATCCAGCGCACCGCCGAGCCCCTCCATGTCGTCTACAAACAATCGTAATTTGTCGTAGAGTTTTGTCGCACGCTGCGCAATCATTTTGGCGTTTTCATTTTGGCGTTCATTGCGCCATAGATTATCAATGGTGCGCAGTGCCACCAGCAACGTTGTTGGGCTCACCAAAATGATGTTTTGCTCCATCGCGTCTTTGATCAAACTTGGATCGGCTTGAATCGCGACTTGGAACGCCGGCTCAACCGGGATAAACATCAGAACATAGTCCAAACTCTGAATACCTTTGAGTTTGTGGTAGTCCTTCATGCTTAACCCTTTGATATGTGCACGTAGAGCAGCTAAGTGCGCATTCAAAGCCTGATCGCGCTCAGCATCAGTTTCGGCGTTGAAGTAGCGCTCATAAGCAACCAGCGCCATTTTAGAATCCACAACCACTTGTTTGTTTTGTGGGAGATGCACAATGACATCAGGTTGGTAACGCTTGCCTGCTTCATTTTGTAAGTTCACCTGAGTCTGATATTCGTGCCCTTCACGCAAGCCAGATTCGGCAAGTACCCTAGCGAGCACCACTTCGCCCCAGTTACCTTGCTGTTTGTTGTCCCCTTTCAACGCTTGGGTCAAATTAACCGCTTCGCGCGTCATTTGCTCGTTCAAACGTTGCAGGTTTTTCAGCTCATGCACTAGGGTATGGCGCTCTTTAGCTTCTTGGCTAAAGCTGTCATTAACGTGCTTTTTGAACCCTTCTAACTGTTCTCTAAGCGGTGACAACAAGCCTTCTAAACTCTGACGGTTTTGCAAATCGACCTTCGCGGTTTTTTCTTCAAACAATTGGTTGGCCAAGTGCTCAAATTGTTGTTTCAAGCGTGCTTCCGCTTGTTCTAAAATTTGCAGTTTTTCGGCATTAGCTTGGTTAATTTGCTCATGGCGAGCTTGCTGTTCACGCAGCTGCGTTTCTAGACGTGATTTGTGTTCACGCATTTGACCAAGCTCATCAAAGTATTGCTGGCGCTCTTGCTTTACAGCCTCGAAGTAACGCAGTTTTTCCATTGCTGCCATCAGCTTTCCATGTGTTTGGCGTACTTCAAACGCGGCTTTATCGCGCTCATCATCTAATTCATCCAACTCTTGCTGGGCATCGGCAAGGCTTTGCTTGACCTGTTCAAGTTGCTGTTGATGAAGCTGTTTTTCTGAAAAAAGTTGTTGCTCGAGAAGCTGAGTTTGGGTGATAAAACGCTGTTTCACCCACCAACCGGCAGCGACACCACTAAGCGTGGCAGCACAAAGAGAAGAGAGAATGAGAGATTGGTACTCAAGAATCCATTGCATAATAGCGAGTTAGCCTGTGTTTTGTATCTATAACAATGGTATTTAGACACTGGATAAATGTCCAGTTTGTTGGATGAAAAATCCTCGCATACACTAGGCCTTCCTATAATATTCTTTCTTCCGCTCAAATTATCCAAACCGAGCGGCACATCATCACGCAGAGGCATCATGAACGAGCGTCGCGCCCTAGGATTTGGGCTCTCAGCAGTATTACTTTGGTCTACCGTTGCAACCGCATTTAAACTCACGTTGGCAGAATTTACGCCGATTCAAATGCTATGTATTGCCAGCATCATCTCTGCGATTGCGCTAACAGTAATCTGTGGTGTGCAAGGTAAACTGGGCCAGCTAAGCGCTACATTTTTCTCAAACCCTTGGTATTACCTACTGCTTGGGTTGATTAACCCTTTGGCGTATTACGTTATTCTGTTCAAAGCATATGACTTGCTGCCCGCATCTCAGGCTCAAGCGATCAACTACAGCTGGGCCATCACCTTAACGCTAATGGCTGCTGTTTTCTTAGGACAAAAGATCCGTGGTAAGGACTGGCTGGCTTGCGGTTTTAGTTATGTCGGCGTGATAGTGATTGCCACACAAGGCAATCTTTTAGGCATGGAATTTGAGAGCCCGTTGGGTGTTGGTCTTGCGCTGCTATCAACGCTACTGTGGGCCGGTTACTGGATTTTAAATACCAAAAATAAGGCCGACCCTGTGGTTGGCGTTCTGCTCGGCTTTTTGGTCGCTATTCCATTCGCCATTGGTTTAAGTCTTTATGAAGGTGCTGACTGGCAGGCAATCTCAGCTAAAGGCTGGGCAGCGGTGACGTATGTCGGACTGTTTGAAATGGGGATCACTTTCGTTTTGTGGCTGAGCGCACTCAAATCAACGCAAAACACCGCGCGTATCAGTAATCTGATCTTTGCTTCTCCATTTATCTCACTCATGTTGTTAGCTACCATCATCGGCGAAGAAATTCACCCTTCAACCTTGATTGGCCTGGTATTGATCATCAGTGGCTTAGTCATTCAGCAAGTCTCATGGGGCAAGAAAACCAAAGCGGTAAACGCTTCTTAATCACCTATCAAAAGCCCTAAAAAACGATGCAATAAGTTGGATAAAAAAGAGATATAGATAACATTTTAATGATAGAAAGCACTTTACGCTGCTAGGATTTAGCTACGCGTTGGATACGATACTCACAAAGCCCAATAGCTTACGCTAGATTCTAATATAATTACCTTTGGGCGATTTAGGACTCGTTATTAATTATGTTTCGCTTCGCTATTCCTTCGCCTTTGATGGCAGACTGGCAACACGTTCTGCGACAATGCTGTAATGTAACTCAAGCTCAGGGACAGCTTTATACTCTGAGCGATACTCAGCAGTGGCTATCGACTGAGGTGTCCACCTCAACCCAAAATCATCGTGCTATCGTCGATGTGATAACGCAAGTTGTCGATCACTTTACGCCGACAGATTTTACAGTTAGCCATACCCCCTTTGAAGAGCAAACCTTGAGCATTGGACCGATTTGGCTACCTAATGGCGAATTGCTTGCCGTACTGACACTGACTCACCCTAATGATCAATCAACGGTTGTTTCGGCATGGCTAAGCGCAATCGCGGGGCGGATCAGCTTTGATATCAACTTGCACTGTCAGCAAGAACAAACGCGACATCAAAGCGCGGAAATAAAGCCAACACCAACACTACAAGAGTTTATCGACTGCCTTGAAGACCACGTATGGATAAAAGGCATAGATGGTCTTTATTCGATGACCAACCGAAGCGTAGAAAATGCGTGGCAAAAAACCAACAGTGAAATCATTGGAAAAGACGATTTTGCTCTGTTTAGCCATGAACGTGCGGAAAAATTCATTGATGCCGATAAATTGGTGGTAGCCACGGGCACGCAAAATATTGTTGAAGAATGCCGTCAAATTGATGAAAACAATAACCCCACTTGGCTAGAAACCATTAAGTCTCCTGTCCGTGATCATGCGGGAAACTTAATCGGCATTCTGGGGATGACACGTAACATCACCCGCCGAAAAATGGTAGAAACGCAGCTCTCCTTAGCGTCCCAAATTTTCAACAATTCGCAAGAAGGCATGGTCATTACAGACCGCAATGCCAACATCATTGATGTAAACACGGCTTTTACCCAAATTACAGGTTACCGCTCTGAAGAGGTGATAGGAAAAAACCCACGAATTCTGCGCTCAGGCCATCATGATCAAGGTTTCTATCAACAGTTGTGGCATCAACTCGAAAACAAAGGCCAATGGAAAGGCGAATTCATCAACAGAAAGAAAGATGGCAGCATTTATCCGCAATTAGCGACCATTAGCGCCGTAATGGACGATAAAAACCACCTTATTAACTACATTTGTGTGTTTGAAGATATCTCTGTGCGTAAGGCACACGAAGAAAAGCTGCAGCGCATGGCTTTTTACGATCCATTAACCAATCTACCTAATCGCACTCATTTACTTAGCTTACTCGAGCAACACATCGAAACCGGACACAAAAGCCAGCAGACGTTTGCCACCCTATTCTTAGATATCGACCATTTCAAACACATCAACGATAGCATGGGCCACTTCTGTGGTGACCAATTGCTGTCTAAGTTAGCGATTCGTCTGCAAGATGTGCTTCACCTCAATGCGCATGTGGCTCGCATTGGCGGCGATGAATTTGTGATTATTTTGCCAGACATCCATAGTGATGTTGCCTTACTGGAAACCGTCGGCGATATTCTAAGCGTATTCCAGCAACCATTCGACTTGGCAAACCACGACTCACTTCGTGTCTCGACAAGTATTGGTATTGCCTTGTACCCAAGAGACGGTCAAGACAGTGAAACCTTACTGAAAAACGCAGACACCGCGATGTACTTAGCGAAGAAAAATGGACGCAACGGCTACGCGTTTTACTCACCGGATTTGACCGATAAATCCGTATCCCATGTACGCATTCAATCCGCTTTGCATCAAGCAATAGAAAAACAACAACTCCGGTTAGAATTCCAACCGCAATACAATTTGGAACAAAATACGATTGTCGGCGTGGAAGCTTTATTACGCTGGCAGCATCCAGAGTTTGGCCTTGTACCACCAGCAGACTTTATTCCAATTGCAGAAAAAACAGGGCTGATTCAAAGCATTGGTGAGTGGGTGTTACAACAAGCCTGTTTGCAAGGTAATGCTTGGCTGGACCAGGGCATCGAGTTTGGCAAAATCGCCGTCAATGTTTCTGCGTTGCAGCTTCAGCAGTCAAATTTCATTCAGCGATTAAGTACCATCCTCGATAACACCGGATACCCTGCCCAACGGTTAGATTTGGAGATCACAGAGAGCTTTTTACTGATCGACCCTCAACAAGCCATTGCATCGTTAAATCAATTACGAGAACTGGGTATTGAGATTTCTCTGGATGACTTTGGAACTGGCTATTCGTCTTTGTCTTACTTGAAAGGTTTGCCAATCAACAAACTGAAAATTGACCGCTCATTTGTCAGTGATGTCCCAAGTAATAGCGACAGCAACGCGATTGTGAATGCCATTATTGCCATGGGAAAAACGCTGTCGTTGAAAGTCGTCGCGGAAGGGATAGAAACTCGGGAACAAGCCGATTATTTATTCGAAAAAGGCTGTATTTATGGTCAGGGATATTTATTTAGTCAGCCAGTGAGCGCTGAAAAACTGTTTCGTTGAACCAGCTTGCTCCTCAAGTCACTCTCGCGGTGCCACGTCCGCGGAGGTGATTTGTTTTGCTTGATTTTGGGTTGATTGGCATAGCTCTAGACGATCAACCAAAATATTGATACAAACCAGCAACGGCACACCGATCAATAGTCCCATTCCGCCCCAAAGCCAGCCCCAAAAAACAAGCCAAACAAAAATCACTAACGGGTTTAAGTTAAACCTTTTCCCCAATAGTGTTGGTGTAACAAACTGACTCTCAATCAAATTGAGCAGTAAATAGATAGACACCACCGTCAGCATAAAACTGACCGACTCCAACTGAAGATAAGCAACAAAGCCAAAGCTCACCATGGATATGACAGGGCCGAGGTACGGCGCAAAATTCATCACGCCTGCAAATGCGCCCCATAGAAATGGATCTTCAAGGCCTAGAACAAAAAACACGGCCCCGACACTCAACCCCAGCCCAGCATTCACTAAAGTGATGGTGCCAATGTATCGAGATAGGTCTTTCTGTAGCGCTTTGACCAACTCAATCGCTTGGCGCTGTTTGGCGAACCCATGTAAGTAAGACACTGACTTTCGAAATAAGCTTCGTCCATGATTGAGCATAAAGTAAACCATAAACAGCACGATCATCGCTTGTGTCAAAATCGTCGGCGTAGTGGTCGCGAGCGTTTTTACCAAAGAAAATACGGTGTTGTTCCCGACCTCATCCATACTCATATCGTTGGCGATATTCAATGGAGTATTAAGGTGATCAGCCGAAGCTTTAGTAACTTCGCTTACTTCTTGCGACACATTTTTCACGATACTGGGCAGCTCAGACCACCATTGCTTGGCGGGCTCCGACATGGCGGCAAGACCAATAATTGAGGCGCCAACGAGGAATGACAGCGTCAACACGACGGTAATAGCACGTGGTAAACCTTTGTCTTCAAGATAATTAATGAAAGGGCTGCACAGCAGAGAAATAAAGGTGCTAAGCACAATAGGTAACAATATTGGCTTGGCAAAATACAGCCCTGGGACGAGTAACAGGACGAGAAGCGTTGCGCCAATCGCAGTGTTGGCAGGAATGTTCAATTTCGCTGTCATAATAAGCTCAGAATCGGTAAGAAAATTTTGCGGTGAAATCCGCTATTAGAGTGGTTCGCCCTCTGTCGTCGCAGCGTTGCTTACTTGTGTTGCTGCATTTCCATTTTGCTCCGCATCTGACTCATCCAGAGAAGCTGCCGCGACCGGCTTTGTGAGCGAATCGGTAATATCAGACACGCTGCTAACCAATAGCCCCATTGACGAAATAGAAGAAGTCAGTCGAGACAATCGACCTGCTTTTGCTGCGGTAACGGCAACGACAGCACTAATGCCTAATGTCGTCCAAGGGTTTTCTCTCACAAACTTCTTGGTGGTAAACGTGAACATTTCCATCGACAAACAGCATTGCTCTAGAGACGCTTTACCTTCCATCCGCTTGATCCGCATGGCTCGATTGAGCTTTTGTAGCGAGCGCATCCCACCCCTCCTGTAATTGTTCTGTCGTATTTTTGAATCCAAGAAATCCAACTAAACGCTTCTGCCACCAGGCTAAAGCAAATAATGCCAAGCCTAATGATGTGATAAATACACCCACGGCAACATACACGTTGGCAGTTAACTGATAAGCCACCACCCCAGAGGCAAGGCACAAACTGAATACAAACAATACCGACAATAGAGTAAAAACAACGGTACACAGCAAAATCTGACGCACTGCGGACACGTTAACTTTCATCTCCAAGAGGAACAAATCCAACGTTGAACCTGACCATACTTTTAGCGATTTCGTCAGTTGGTCCAATTGCGCAAGAATGCTGCTCAAACCATTAATGGTTTGTTGGATATCCTGTTCTTCTGCCCCATCAGGGGCTCGGCCGCTGTCTGAAGCCGCCGAGCCTGATTGCTGATTGGTAACTTGCCCTGAGTTATTCATGTGAAGCCTCGCCTTTCTGTTGTGTGGCTTAATCCTTGGTGACCACTATTATTTGATCAGCTTCGAAACCGCCCAACCAGCAAGGAAGGCACAGCCTATGCTCAGCAATGGGCGCTCCTTGATTACATTTTCTGCCGACTTGGTCGCCTGCTGAACTTGCTGTGCACCGACATCCAGCTTCTCTTTGGCTTGGTCTTTCATCGCGCCAACAGCTTCCGTCGTGGCTTGCTCCGCTAAGTGATATGCTTCTTCTAACTGCTCTTGAGGTTTTACTGTGCTTTCTTTTGTAGTAGCCATAACTAGCCTCCATTAATGAGTTGAGTAGTGAATCAAGTGAAACAATGTTTGACCTCACTTACTCCCTACAAAGCCATATCCATGCCAGAATTTTAAGGTATTGTTTTTTATTGGTTTTATTTTTGTTTCGATAAAAAGCCGTATCTGTACGTGTAATTCTTTCCAGGCTTTCCCCGCCATTCTTGTAATTTTTTCTTAGCGCCTTACCGACTGTTAGCAAGTTATTGCAAAACAAGACATTAAGCCACTGATTAATAAGACTTAAAGTTCATTGGCATACAACCTGCTACTGAAGACGAAACATCGTGTTTGTATTCCATACGCTCAAACACCCCTATCACCAGTAAATAAGGAGTGGCATATGAAAAATGAAAACATCGCCTCAATCATTGAGCTTATCGAAAGCGGAAATGAAATTTACAACAAGGCCATCGAGAACATCGACAACACTTCTTTGAATAATGTGTTGGTAGAACTGCTCAGAGTACGTGAGCGTGCAGTCATTGAGCTCACTCCCTACTCTCTAGCAAGTAACAATGAAGAATCTGCCGACGACACTCCGGTTTCCTACACCATCAAGGCGCGTGAGGTTTACAGCGACGTGATGAAGGAAGTGTCCTCTGACAAAGAGTCAATGTATTTAGAACAGCTTGAAGGTGTCGAAAGCAAGGTACTCAAAGAGATTGAGAATTTGATTACTTCCCACCCAGAGCAGGCGGATAACTCGGTTCTGCTGAAAGTTCGTAGCGATATAAAAAGCTGCAAAGAAAAACTCAGCAGCATCAGCCTTATTAGCTAAAACCTGGTGGTCGCCTTTGCAACAAAGCTCGGTATTGAGCAAAGAAATGGCCAACTTGCTTTGGCCATTTCTGACAAGCCCACAGGCGCATTAACATAACCATCACGAGAAATGTCCCACGACAATAGTCATAAATAAAGAGGTCACTATGACATTGGATAACAATCGAGTAAGGGAGCTACTCGTAAAAATGACACACCATCGCCAAACGTGTTTGCCTCTCGTTAACCCGCAATCACATATGACACTCGCAAGAGCGGCATATCGATTCGTGAAAATAGAAAAAGTGATGATCAAAAAGATGGCGAAGCTGTTCTTCGATCAAGATGGTGAACAATTCATTGCAGAAAATGCCACCGAATACGGCGTTGCCGAGTTAGGCAATTACAAAGAAATGCATTTTATGAATAAATTACTGTTAGATGATTTAAAAGCCCTGCTTAGAGCCATTGACGACACCAACTTAACCGCACTTGTTTCTTATTGGTTAGCTGCTTTACAAGTTGAAAACGATGAAATTGAAAAGCACTTACCTCAGGGTGAGTAATTGTACTCGCCCTTCTTTCTTTCACTTTGTTTAAACCACATCCCCAATCAACCTAGTAAAAGGTGCAGATAGAAAAAAAGCCGCTGCATCTACGCAGCGACCTTAATAGCCTTTTTACGACGCACACCAAATCATCAAACAACACAGAAAAAGCGCCATGTAGAATACGAAGCAAATGGCGCGTTATCCGCGGATTACAGTGTTAAAGCGAAGCTGATTTACGTCTCTGGCTTGGAACAAATACGTTCAATGACTTTGGACGCAGCTTGATTGCCAGTTGCTCATCAGAATACAGTTCACCATCAATCACATACTCAATCGGTTTATTCGCAGAAATAGTGACGCTCTGAGCCGTCGCGTATTGAAAATGTGTCGATTCTTCCTGTGCGCCTACGCTCGTTAATGTCAGATCCGACAATGCGATAAGACGTCCGCCTAAAGACTCGGTGTTATCTAAATATGTGATATGCAGCTTGCCATCATCAGGCTGCGGCGCATCACCACCTTGGGCAAGCAACGTACTAAATGGAGCGATATTCGCAACGACAAAACTATGGACTTCAAGCGTTTGTGTATTCTTGTCGTGGTTTCCATCTTCAGTTGGAGCGTCTAACGATACGGTTAAAGCTTGCGTTTCTTCCGCCACTACAGCATTAAAAAAGCCGGTGAGGTAAGCGAGTTGTCCAAAAACATTTTTCTCTTCTCGCTGAGCGTGCTCGATCATTTTCTGTTCTAGCCCAATGCCTAAGACCAATAAAATAAGCCGCTGATTACATTCCGCAGTATCAATACGTTGGCAGTGTCCGCCAAGCAACGCTTCACACGCTTTTTCGACCGGTGAGAATTTTGCGCCAACGCCATAGAGCACATGACATAACGCATTGGCAGTTCCGAGCGGAACAATACCGAGTTTTAGGTCGGTATCCACCAATTGGCTAGCCACCTCTGTTACTGTGCCATCGCCACCAGCTACGATGATTTGCTTAGCTCCACTTTCTTTTGCCTGTTGTGTTAGCTGCTCGGCGCTGAGGTTTGTGGTGGTTTGATGAATACTCAAGCGATATTTTTTGGTTAGCTCACGAATCAAGTGCTGTTCGTTTTCCTCCCATTTGCCGCCACCTGAAACAGGGTTAACCACCATCCAAGTGGATTGATCCAGCCCCAGTACGCCTTTTTCACTGATCGCTCGTAACGTCCTAATCTGTAATTTATTTAATCTCGCGGTACTACGTACGTCATTGATTTTTTTCATCACAGATTCAACCGTCAGTGACGGGTCTTTGCTCAGTAAATACGCCGCCACAACAAACACTGAACGACCACGCCCTAACGCACAATGCACAACCACAGCCCGCGAGCACGAGATTTGAGTATCAATCCAGTTAATCGCATGGCGAAGGCGCTCTAGCGTTGGGGCTTTGTGGTCGAGTACCGGAATCGAAAGGTAATGAAACTGCTTGTCGGTCATCGCACTTTCAAGGCCTGCAAATTCTGCGGTGACATCGACAATACAAGAGATCTCATTGGATTCGAGAAAATCTAAGTCACTCTGAAACAAACGGCGAGATAGGTATAAATTGTCGCTGACTTTTTGGATTGGAGGCACAGTATCACGCCGTCTTTCCCAGGCGTTATACGCTCTAGCCCCCAATAAAAATGGAATGAATGCCCAGCGAATCCACCTGACAATCTTGCCATCTTGGTTTTTTCTAAAAATAGAGGGAATGTCGAATACGTAGGCTACGCTGACCAACGCTAAAGAAAGAGATATCCACAAGAACAGCAGACTAACGATAATTTGAGGCGTATATATAGCGGCCAATAAACTGATCAGAGCGCCAAGAATATAATATTTGATGATAAACATTCGCTCTCCTTGCCTTCAGCGAGTGCACTTTTTAGTGGAAGTTAGAATACGCGGGGGATTGAGCTTGGATACATGAACTTGAGTAAACGCCTTGATTGAGTGCCTTCCCGTGCCGAAATGGCACGAAAAGGTCCAACACTCTACCTAGCTTGCCATCTCTTCAACATAACCATCCGCTAGTTTCATTTTCTGCTTATCGGTCATTACCTTACCGGCTAACTGGAAGAAACGCTGCTCTTCTTCCTCAAGATGGTGCAACACTTTGTGACGCAAGGTTTTCATTAGGTTGAGCCACGCTGGCGAGCTCATATCGGTTGCATCAAGCTGTGCAATCACTTTATCAATTTCATGATGCTCTGCGATGCCATGGCGAGTGAGATCAATGGTCTTATCGCTATCTATTAAAGGCGCGTAGAAAAATCGCTCTTCTGCCGCTGCGTGCTGTTCGAGTTCCTCTTTAAGGTTGTGGTAAAACTCTTCACGAGCGGGGGAATCTCCAGACGTTTCCATCAGAGCATCGAGTAAAAGGCGCTGCTTTTCATGACTCTCTTTCAGTACATCAAATATGTTTTTCATCTTTGACTCCTTATCTGATTGTAAACAATTGGGACAAAAGGAAGGGCGGTGATTGACCGCCCCTCTCTTACATAGCTATGCGTAAAAACCTAACCTGATTCGGCTAACAATCTTGGTCTTCAGCGTTTAGGTTTTCTTTAATGTTTTCACATTCATCTTCAATCGCATTTTGGGTTTCTTCGGCGGCTTCATCTATCTTTTTGCCGGCCTGTTCCATTGGCCCTTCTTCACTACAAGCTGCCAACGCAAACACCAAACCGAATACTGCGGCGATACGGTAAATAAATGACGTAAGTCGCATGGAATCTCCTATCTATTTACGTTTTTTCTTCCCAGCAGAACAATCACTATTGATACAATTAATGACAATAGGAATAGGTAAAATATCACTTGCGCGATAGAGGCAGCAGCTCCTGCAATACCGGTAAAGCCTAATAGTGCAGAAATTAGTGCCAGTGCCAGAAAAATAAACATCCAACGAACCATAGTGTTACCTCCTAATAAAAGTGGGTTAAATCACTCGGCTCGCTATTATTGAACCACTTCTAGCTTATCAATCACCTTATTTACGTCATTGGTGTTATTTGCAATTGAAATTGCAAGATCATGCTCCGCATCTGAATTAACTTTACCTGCCAACGTTACCGTTTTGCGTTCTGTCGTTACATCAATATCCGTACCACTCACATTGGTATCCATTAGTAGGCGCGTTTTAACTATAGTCGTGATTTTAGAATCGGTCAGTGTAGCTAAAGCTTCTGAATCAGTTTCTTTCTTGCCTTCATTCACTACTGACAATTCGTTGTTTACTTTTTTCACACCATCAAGACCAGTAACAAGCTCTTCGGCAAGTGATTTTTCAAGATCATTGTTTACCGAACCAGAAAGGGTAACGACCTGATTCTCTACATCGGTATTGATATCAAAAGAGTTGAGATTGCTGTTTAGCAGTAGTGTGGTTTCAGCTTTACCATCTAGCCAAGCGTCCATGGATTCTTTTTCCCATTTATCACTCGCTAAGACTGCTGTAGATGAAGTAGCAAGAACTGACGTAAGTACAATTTTAGCTGCGATGTTATTCATGGTAATTCTCCTTTATTGACGTTGCACTTCCCTAGGAGCAAACCATGTGCCAACTTTATAACTCATTGTTTTTAATTGACTAATAAAGGAAAGAGGTAAAAATGAGATGAGCAATAAAGTATAAGCATGAATTATTTACACGTAAAAAATGTAATTTTTAATCGGTGATAAAGCCTCCGTCACTTGTGCCTAAATAACCTGATAAAACAGAAAGGCTATTTCCCCAGAATCAATTAATAGCAAACTTATTATTTTAAAAATAAAAATCTGAACAAAAGGAAATATCTACTGATGGCTCTCACCGATATATATCAAAAAGGGGCTAACAACATAAAAATACCGAACAAATCCTTAAATCTATGCTGACAATATTTTGTCTTGTGAAGTGAGAATAATCCACGTACATTGTTTCTGTCATAGTAAAGAGGACATTTCTATGTCGATGCCAAGCCTGTTTCTAAGAATACAAGATCCATCACTTAAAAATGCCATCGCTTCTTGCCAGGAACTGAACAAATTTCGTCTGCATGACATCGATGCCGCAGACCAATGGATTGAAGATTTCCTACAACTCAAACCGGAAGTTGCGATTGTTGAAGTCGCCCACTTTACTAGTGCAGATTATCAACGTCTTTCTAATATCGAAGACATCTACGATATGGACTTGATCATCATTAGCTCTGGCGCTCCAAACGAGAACTTGGATAAGCTGATGAACTTGGGTGCTATTTTTCACTACAGAAAGCCCGTTGATATTGCCATTCTGACGGACACCCTGAGTGAAGTCAGCCAGTACTATCAACACAAACAAGATCAAGGGCGTAAAGTGTCCACCAGCGATCTTGACCAATTTGGTCTTTTGGTCGGCTCTTCCTCTCCGATGCATCAGCTCTATCGTATGATCAGGCGCGTTGCTAAAACAGAAGCCAACGTCCTTATTGTCGGTGAAAGTGGATCAGGCAAAGAACTGGTGGCGCAGACCATCCACTTAGCGAGTGAGCGTAAACAGCAGCCCTTTATAGCGATTAACTGTGGTGCCATTAGCCCTGAATTGGTTGATAGTGAACTGTTTGGCCATGAGAAAGGCGCTTTTACCGGAGCAAATAAAACTCACCAAGGTGTATTTAAGCAGGCAGAGGGCGGCACCCTATTTTTAGATGAAATCACCGAGATGCCTATCGAGCATCAAGTGAAGCTATTGCGGGTGCTAGAAACCGGAGAGTATCGCCCAGTTGGCAGTAATACAGTTCATATCGCTAATACTCGCATCATTGCTGCTACAAACCGTGATCCTAAAATCGCCATTGAGGAGCAGTTCCTGCGTGAAGATCTGTTTTTCCGCTTATCGCATTTCCCATTAACGATACCGCCACTGCGAGAACGAGGCGGTGATATCGTCGGTCTGGCCAAGCACTTTATTGCGCACCGCAACGCCAATGAGGCAAAAACCAAAACGATTCTTGACTCTGCGATCCAAAAAATCGCTGCACACGACTGGCCAGGTAATGTCCGTGAGCTCAAACACACGATCGAGCGTGCATTTATTTTGGCTGATGACACCATCCGAGATGAACACCTGATCTTCGACACACCACCATTGGAAACAGGCACCAGCATCGAAGACCTTGTTCCGGCGGGCGTTTCGCTAGAAGAGCTAGAAAAAGCCGCCATTCTCAATACCCTTGAAGAGAATCAAGGCAATAAAACGGAATCAGCGCAGGAGTTAGGCATTAGCGTGAAAACGCTCTATAACAAACTCGAAAAGTATCAAGACGAGTAACTCGCTATGAGAATACAAAAAGAGTACTGAATACAACTCAGTGCTCTTTTTGTATCTTATCTTTTATGCAGTTAGGCTGCGTTTGGTGTTTGATTAAACCCACTGCCCCGCAACAAAACCGCTCGACCAGCACCACTGAAAATTGTAGCCCCCTAGCCAACCAGTCACATCCATCACCTCACCAATAAAATAAAGCCCTTTAATGTCTTTGCATTCCATGGTTTTCGAGGATAAGTGATCAGTATCGACACCGCCGAGTGTCACTTCCGCAGTTCGGTAGCCTTCAGTGCCATTCGGGGCGATATCCCAATGCTCTAGGCGCTCCACAATCGCCGCAAGCTCCTTTTGATTGAACTGTTTTAGCGGTTTATCGACTAGCTCTTTACGTTCAATTAAGACTTCAACCAGACGCTTAGGCAGCACTTTGGCAAGCGTATTCTTGAGTGACTGATTTGGATGCTTCTCACGACTGCGTTCTAATAACTCAGCAACATCATCGTTTGGCACAAGATTGATCAACACCTTTTGTCCGGCCCGCCAGAATGAAGAAATCTGTAACACTGCTGGACCAGATAACCCACGATGTGTGAACAACAGGGCTTCTTTGAACATGGTGCCATCTTCAGCCGTAATTTCCGCAGGTACCGCGATACCAGATAACTCAGCAAAGTCTTCTTTGTCTTCTTTATGCAGAGTAAATGGTACAAGACCTGCCGTGGTTGGGATAACTCGAAGACCAAATTGTTCCGCGACTTTATAACCAAATGGTGTCGCTCCCAGTTTTGGCATCGACAAGCCACCTGTTGCGATAACTAAAGACTCACATTCGACAATCTCAGTACCAGCATGCAAACGAAAGCCTTCATCAATTTTTTCAATCGAATGAACATCGCATTGGTAACGCTGCTCGATGTTCGGCATGTCACACTCAGCTAACAACATCTTCACGATATCTTTGGCCGTAAATGCATCGACACAAAACAACTGGCCGTGATCACGCTCTTCGAACTCAATGCCATGTTTACACACCATCGAGATGAAATCCCAGTTAGTGTATTGGGAGAGCGCCGACTTAACAAAGTGCGGGTTTTGACACAAATAGTGATTAGCTGAAACGTCGTAGTTAGTGAAGTTACAACGACCACCGCCCGAGATAAGGATTTTACGTCCTGGCTTTTTAGCATGATCGAGCACCAAAACACGGCGGCCTCGCTTGCCTGCTTCTGCAGCACACATTAAACCTGCTGCGCCTGCGCCAATTACAACAACATCAAATTTCTTACTCATCGGTAGCTCTTAGACTGATTGGTATCGAATCAAAATAAAAAAGGATGTGCACATTGCACATCCTTGCTTTCTAGGCGCGACATTCTACCGACAAATACCGAAAGGGAAAAGCGCTTAAACTCTAAGCGCTCTGTATGTCCGCAAAATCTCAGACAGAACAACTATCTAGATTATTGACTCTTAGAGAATGAAGGCTGCAAGTAGCGTCACGCCGAGCAACGCGGTCGATAGAACAAACAATTCACGCACTCTTTCACACTTACCAGTAAAAATTTCATCGTGGTGATGATGATATTCTTTACTTTTAATGTAGTGATACAACCTCACCTGCTTGGTGACATTTCCATGAGTGGTAAAAAAACCATTACCATCAACTTGCTGATATAACAGCGGATGCGCTTCACGCATGATATAAATTAGAGAACGAAGAGCGGTGAGATACCGGACCATATTAACTCCAGTTACCACCATTAGCGCAAATAAGATTGTGTCTCCACTGATCATCTTTTCCTCCCTACATCTTCAACAATGCTCAAGAGAAAAAGACGATCAACACTTCGTCTTTACCCGCTACTTACAACGTCCCAAAACGCGTTTACGCAGCTGGAGCATCCATGATTGAAGATGAACCTTCTTTCGCCATTTGTGCTAGATCTTTGTCAATGAAGAACAACGCTTTACCGTCTTCACCTACCAGTTCGATCTTATCTAAAATCCCTTTAAACAACTTCTCTTCTTCGTGCTGTTCTGACACGTACCACTGTAGGAAGTTAAACGTTGAGTAGTCTTGGCTAGTAAATGCAACGTGCGCCAGTTTGTTGATTTTTTCCGTGATCATTTGCTCATGTTCAAATGTCTCGCGGAAAACGTCACCTAGGCTCGCAAAGTCATGCTTTGGCGCATCAATAGCGCCTAAGATTGGCATTGAGCCAGTTTCACTCACGTAAGTGAATAGGCGTTGCATGTGCTCCATTTCTTCTACGGCGTGAGCGCGTAAAAATTCAGCCGCACCTTCAAAACCTTTGTCTTCACACCAAGCACTCATTTGTAAGTATAGATTGGATGAGAAAAATTCTAGGTTAATTTGCTCATTCAATTGTTCGACCATAGTTTGAGACAGCATGTTAACTCCTATTATTGTGCATGCAATATACCCAAGTAACCTCGAAATAAATGACGCTGCGAGAATAGCTTGGTCTGGCAGACACGGCGAAGTTTCACTTCAACTCTAGTCAGTAACACTACGCTTATTTCAGCATATCAAAGTCACTTGGGTATAACGCCACTATAACATGATTACTGAGACAAGACTTTGTACCTACGGCACCGATATGAGATCACTTCAGCAAATTTTTTTTGGGGTTGGTGCTAATCTAAAACTATGACCTTACAAGGAGATAGCAATATGAGTTACAAACACATACTTGTGGCAGTCGACCTTTCAGACGACAGTAAAGTGTTGATTAAGAAAGCCGTATCACTGGCTAAACCTCTGGATGCGAAAGTCTCTTTTATTCACATCGACGTGAACTACGCAGAACTCTACACCGGGCTTATCGATATCAATATGGCAGAAGCGCAACATCAAGCAATGGAAGCATCGCGCACACAATTGGCAAACTTCGCTGAATATGCGCAATACCCAATTGCCCATACTTTAGTCGGTAGTGGCGATTTGAGTAATGAGCTGTGCGATACCATTCAAGATTACAGTATTGATTTGGTGGTTTGTGGTCATCACCAAGATTTCTGGAGCAAGATTCTATCTTCGACTCGACAGCTGATTAACTGCTCACCAGTCGATATGCTGGTCGTACCGCTAAAAGACTGATTGGCGCAGCGATAAAACTTGGTTAGACTGCGGGCACATTTGTTGTTGATAAAGATTCTCATCCATGGCTTATCTATCCGCAGTTACCCTACTTTGGGCATTCTCATTTAGCCTGATCGGCGTTTACCTCGCCGGTCAGGTTGATTCTTGGTTCTCGGTGTTCATGCGCGTGGCACTGGCGAGCCTGGTTTTCATTCCCTTTTTGAAATTCCGTGGCGTTAGCAAACCCCTGATCGCGAAACTGATGACCGTCGGTGGCTTCCAGCTCGGCTTGATGTATTGCTTCTACTACCAATCTTTTTTGCTCCTTTCCGTGCCAGAAGTATTGCTGTTCACCGTATTCACACCCATTTACGTCACGCTAATCTATGACTTCTTGAAAGGTCGCTTTTCACCTTGGTACTTAGTTACCGCTGCAATAGCCGTATTTGGTGCCGCCTGGATTAAATTTGCAGGCATTAATGAAGATTTCCTACTGGGCTTTTTGGTCGTACAAGGAGCAAACCTCTGCTTTGCCATCGGTCAGGTGGGCTACAAATATATCATGGAGAGTGAACCCGTCGATTTGCCACAACACACCGTGTTTGGCTACTTCTACTTAGGTGCACTTTGTGTAGCAACCGTGGCTTTCGCGCTCATGGGTAACCTCGACAAACTACCTACCACTGCAACACAATGGGGCATTCTGACATACCTTGGGTTGATTGCTTCTGGTTTTGGTTACTTTGCTTGGAACAAAGGCGCGACTATGGTGAACGCAGGTGCACTGGCAGTAATGAACAATGCATTGGTTCCGGCGGGCTTGATTGTAAACATTGTGATTTGGAACCGCGATGTTGATGTCATGCGACTCGCCATTGGCGGTGCGATCATCATGCTATCCCTATGGATTAACGAAACCTGGGTGAAAAAGCGCGTAGAGATGAGCTACGCCAATAAGTAACGCAGCTAATCCTATAAACATTTCGACAATAAAAAACGCTCTCCGACTGGAGAGCGTTTTTTTATTTGATTAATGCACTTTGGCTTGTGAGATTGCGTTCATCAAAGCATTAGGTGGCGTTGGCAGCAACACTTCTAGTTTCGCATTACGCGCTTCCAGTTTACGCTGACGCTTAAGTAACTTTTGTTGTTTTTTCGCCACTTTTAGCAACTTCTTTTGCTGCTTATAGTGCTTTTTCAGTGCTTTTTTCGCTTTCTTGAGCGATTTTTTATCCGCTAAATCAAACCATACTGATGCGTCGGCTCTTACTGGCTCCGGAGATTTTTCGGCTTGTTTTTTCTCTTTCACGCGCTCAACAACACGCTTCACAATCGCGGCTTTTTCGTTGCTTTGTTTAGTGGTCACTGGAATCGCTTGTGATGGCAGAGCTTCAACCAATAAGCCACATGCTTGTTGCTCACTCAATGGCTTGTCTTGGCATTTTTGTGGAGGAATTGCGGCTGGCTTACAAAGGGTATCTTTGGCCGATGAAGAGCGTGCGCAAGAACGACAAACGAATTTTGGTGCGACAACTAAACGATGGATATCACCAAGTTCTGCCGCGATCTGTTTGCGACTCATTTTACATAAACGTTTAGCCATTCTACTACTCCAGCTTCCCAGTTATCGACCGCATCACAACAAGTGAAATAATAATAATTCTTAGTTAGATATACAGTCAGGAAAGGGAATTAGCAAGAGAAAACTATCAATAGAGACGAGGAAAGAGAAGCTGAGTCACAGCACGATACACCGTACTGTGACAAGAAAAGTTGAGCCGTCAGGAAGTTATGCCATCGATGCTTTAACATAGACATCGAAGCGATTTTTTTTCGTTTCAATCGCCATGGTCGGTTTTTTCTCGTTCAGCCAGTTAGCATAGTCTGGGCGTTTAACTACTACACGCTTTGTGGCTAACGCCATGGCTGGTTCTAGTAGGCCATCGGCGTCCAAATCGGCGCCAACCAACGATTGGAAAACGCGCATTTCTTTTTTCACGAGCGCCGACTTCTTTTTATTTTCTGGATGCGGATACATCGGGTCAAGATACACCACATCTGGCTGGACAAAGTCTTTATCTTGCGCCAATTGTTCCAACGCATCATGGCTAGAAGCATGGATTAGCGACATGCGCTCAGATACCCAGGTGCCGATTTCTGGGTCTTGTTTCGCTCGATCCAAGCCATCATCTAACAAAGCCGCAACGACTGGATGACGCTCGACCATCTGCACTTTACAACCTAGTGAGGCGAGCACAAACGCATCACGACCAAGACCTGCCGTGCCGTCTAACACGGTTGGCGTTGCCCCTTTGTTCAACCCCGCCGCTTTCGCAATTGCCTGACCTTTACCACCACCGAACTTGCGACGATGACCGACCGCACCACCAATCAAATCCACAAAGATTGCACCCAGCTTTGGCTCATCCACTTTACGTAGCTCCAAACGCTCGGTGGTTAGCACCAAAGCAAAATCGCTATCGTCAGTATGAGAAAGCCGCCAACGCGCAGCGAGTTCATCAAGATGAGATTGTTGAGACAGGTTTTCACAGATCAATTGCAGTTGCAAAAGGAGGCTCCAATAAAAATCGAGGTAACTGGCGCTGAGTGTATACCTAAGTTACCTATTAATGCTAGGTTGAGCTTGCTACGCAGAGGTTATACAACCGTCAGTTGCTCCACTAGCTCAGAAAGCGGCTTAGGATGACCAATACCGTAGCCTTGGCCGTAGTCCACACCGAGGTCTATCAAATGCTGCATGACCTGGTCATTTTCGACAAACTCCGCCACCGTCACTTTGCCTAGTTGTTTCGCCAAGTCATTGATTGAACGAACCATCACGCGGTCCATTTCATTTACGTTGATATCTTGCACGAAAAGACCATCAATTTTCACGATATCGACAGGAAGTTTCTTTAAGTAACCAAATGAAGACAATCCAGATCCGAAATCATCCAATGCAATCATGCAACCCAAAGCCTTTAGCTTGGTAAACAGCTCAATGGCTTGATCCAGATTGCTCATCGCCGCTGTCTCGGTGATTTCTAAGCAGATTTTTTCACACGGCAGAGTCGAACTTTCCAATCGCTCCAATAAGAAGTCAATAAACTCTTGATTCCCCATAGATTGACCTGAAAGGTTTATCGAACAGCGACCAAGCTGTTCAATCACCTCAGGACGCTGTTCAAACCACTCTAGCGTTTGAGTAATAACCTGCTTATCAATCCAATGGGCAATGTTGTAGCGCTCGGAAGCAGGGATAAACAGCGCAGGAGAAACATAATCACCGTACCCATTGCGAATACGCACCAAAATCTCAAAATACATTTGAGTCTCGTGCTTTTGTAAGCTTTTTATCGGTTGAGCAAACAGTTCTAAACGTTGATTCGACAATGCCTCATGCACCAAATTGACGCTCTGCATTTCCATCTGACGACGCTGCAACTCTTCGTTATCTAAGCTGAATAGATTATAGCGGTTACGGCCTTGCTCTTTAGCGGCGTGACAAGCAGAGTCTGCTTGAGCGTGCACCATTTGTGGCGTATCAGCGGTATGATCGATGATACGGATACCAATTGAGCAACTGATGAACAGGCGTGTGTCTTCCCAAATAAAGAGGTGTTCGCTTAGTGTCGAGATGATCAGTTTGGCAATATTGATGGCGCCATATTCGTCACAGTCTTTGAGTAACACCGCAAACTCATCGCCTCCCATTCGAGCCAAGATGGAATTGTACGGCAGAACGCCTTCCAGCATACTGGCGCAGAATTGAATCGCCGCATCACCTGCATCATGCCCAACCGTATCATTGAGGACTTTTAGCTGATCTAAGTCGAGGTACAGCATGGCGTGGACTCGACGATGGCTGTCCACTTCGCACAGTGCGGTCTTAAGCTCTAGTTCAAAATGGTTTCTGTTGTAAGTCCCCGTCAGTAAGTCATAGCGAGCTTGGTATTCCAATTTCTCGGAGAGCAGTTTGGTTTCGGTAATATCTTCGCCCACAATCAGCAGTTGCTCAGATTCACTCAGCGGACGAATATTCTCGCGCACCCAAACACGATGACCATTTGCATGACGATACTCGACTTCACGTCGCCAAACACCATGCACTTGCTGGTTGGGTTGCAATAACACTTGGCGAGGGAACAGCACTTTGTCATCAAAATAGAACTCCCTCAGGCGATGTCCGAGCATGTCCATCGGTTTGTAGCCAAGAAGTAGTTGAGCAAATCGATTCACTTCTTGAATTCGGTTATTACTATCAAGTGTCACCATCATCACGGGCTGCTGCTCGTAATAGTTGCGTAAGGTTGACTCACGTTGGTAGAGCTTGTCCTCCATCAATTTACGACTGGTAATATCGCGCGCTTCAAACAAGTATTGCTTATGATTCCCTACTTGCTGAGAAAAAGGCTTGAGCGAAACTTCTAACACCAATGCGCCGTGTTCTTTACTCCAAATTTCAGCTTCAAACGTCGACACTTGATGGTGAGGCGCGTGGAAATACTCCTCAAGCAACGCTTGTGCTTTTTCACTCCAGTTGGGGTGAAACCAAAGTGGTCGGTCTAAACGCAGTCCTTGGTGATAAAGTAAGGATTGAAGGTGATCGTTGCCCGATTTAAGCACACCGTTGGCATCCAAAATGCCCATATACTGCATGCTCTGATCGAAAATCGATTCTAGAATAGCCTGGCTTTCTCGCACAGCGCTCTCACTTCGACGCATCCGCTGTAAATAATAACCCATCAGCAAAATGACCACCGACATCACCACAAACAGGCTACCAAACAGGCGAATTTCCTTGGCAAAACGTTCAGAAAGCTTCATTGGCTTATTAAAAAATACCGCAGAAACCTCTTGTTCAGCCCCCAATCCCCAACGCGCTACCGCTTGGTAATCGAGCTTTATTTCAGAATCACTTTTTTTCACGGCTGGCAGAGGCTGATCAGGGTTATCCAAAACGAATTCAAGCATCTCTGCACTCTCAATACCATGCAGATAACCACTTTGAATAACCCCTCCAACTGCGCCATGACCCAAACCAATGTCATGCACCATAAACAGCGGCGCGTTTGAGACTTTGTTGACACCAACCCAGTCACGCTCGCTGCCTACCATACCTTGTTTATCTCGGTAATAGGTCCAGAACAAGACGACTTTATCGGAACTCAGTTTTGCGACTTGTTGTTTTAGATCGATGATACTGTCTGGGACAACTTGTACGATTTTGTCTCGATATTGCGGGAACTTGAGGACAAAATTGTCGATTTGATAACGCAACACCTCACCGGTCACCGAGTGGTCACTGACGATGAGAACTTGTGTGTAGTTCGGATGTAAGCGCTCAATAAGAGCGAGATTCGCTTCCAAATCGACATCTTCCATGACTCCGGTTGCATTCAGAGAACGATGTAAAGAAGGATGGTAGTTATTAATGCCGTTAAATATAACTGGGGTGTCTTTGATGATTGGGGCTAAACGCTGCATGAGTTCAAGCGCATTGTTATCGCTCACTAAAATGGCATCGAATCGCTCTTTGCGTAATTTCGTAAGATATAAGGATTTTAGTTGTGCAAAAAACTGCTCACTCTGGTTACGTTTCGAGTCTAGATAGAGCACACGCATGTCCAGCGCTCGATCGCCCAGCTGTTGCTCGATGCCTCGCTGTATGGAGTCCGTCCAGAAAAAACCCTGATGATAGGAGTGCACGACCAACACCTTCGGATCTGAGGCCGTAGCAAACGCGCTCCAACATAGCGCGGCAATAACCAGAAAACGCTGCACATTATCTCCATAGCTCGGAGTTAACCCGCAGTTACTCCTGCCAAACCTTGTGAATCCTATCCGCTATGAGTATAAAAGGGAGGTAAAACTCTATCCCTAACGGAAATCATAGTATGAATGCGAGCCTGCCGAAACTCGACGACCTTGACCGCGCAATATTAAAAACACTGATGGCTGACGCCAGAACGCCCTACGCAGAAATGGCAAAGCAGTTCGATGTCAGCCCTGCCACTATCCATGTGCGTATCGAGAAGATGAAGTCGGCGGACATCATCGAAGGAACGGAGGTGATCATCAATACTAAAAAGCTTGGCTACGATGTGTGCTGCTTTATTGGTATTAACCTCAATGCAGCTCGTGATTACCACTCCGCGTTAGAAAAACTCAACGCGCTCGACGAAGTCGTTGAAGCTTACTACACCACGGGCGCGTATAACATATTCGTCAAATTGATGTGCAAATCGATTGAAGAGCTGCAATTTGTACTGATCGACAAGCTGCAAGCCATTGATGAGGTTCAGTCCACGGAGACATTGATATCGTTGCAGAACCCGATCAACCGCAACGTAAATCCGTAAAATTTTTTATAAAAAATGTACAAAAAAGACCAACCGTTCGGTTGGCCTTGATGTTTTTTGCTCAATTTACGCCGCAATACCCGAATGGCGCAACAGTGCATCGATTTGTGGCTCGCGGCCACGGAAGCGCTTAAACAGCTCCATTGGCTCTTCACTGCCCCCCATTTCTAGGATGTTGTTCAGGAAGCTTAGACCCGTCTCTTTGTTGAAGATGCCTTCTTCTTCAAAGCGAGAATACGCGTCTGACGACAGCACTTCAGCCCATAGGTAGCTGTAGTAACCCGCACTGTAGCCACCAGCAAAAATATGGCCGAAGCTGTGTGAGAAACGCGCCCACTCAACCGCAGGAACTACCGCGACTTTCTCTTTCACTTTCGCCAGAGTTTCCAGTACACGCGCACCCACTTCTGGGTCATATTCAGTGTGAAGCGTGAAATCGAACAAGCCGAATTCTAGCTGACGCAAAATACCCATCGCAGATTGGAAGTTTTTCGCTGCGAGCATTTTATCTAGCATCGCTTTCGGTAGCGGCTCACCTGTCTCATAGTGACCAGAAATGAACGCCAGCGCATCCTCTTCCCAACACCAGTTTTCTAGGAACTGACTTGGTAGCTCAACCGCATCCCAAGGCACGCCATTAATACCTGAAACAGCACCTGTATCAACTTGCGTCAACATGTGGTGGATTCCATGACCAAACTCATGGAATAGCGTCACGACTTCATCGTGCGTGAACAGTGCTGGTTTGTCGCCTACAGGACGGTTGAAGTTACACGTTAAATACGCAACCGGCGTTTGCAGCTCGCCAGATAGCGTAACGCGACGACCACGACAATCATCCATCCACGCGCCGCCACGTTTGTGTTCACGAGCGTAGAGATCTAGGTAGAAGCTGCCACGGAGTGTGCCTTCAGCATCAAAGATATCGAAAAAGCGCACGGACTCATGCCAAGTGTCTACGCCTTCGCGCTCAGTAACGGTCATGCCAAACACGCGGTTTAGCACTTCAAACAGACCGCTCACGACTTTTGACTCTGGGAAGTATGGGCGCAGTTCTTCATCCGAAATTTGGAACAGGTGCTGCTTTTGTTTCTCGCTGTAGTAAGCGATATCCCAAACGTTCAGCTCTTCAACACCAAACTCACTTTTCGCAAACTGACGTAACTCTTCGACTTCACGTTCACCTTGCGGTTTCGCTCGTGTCGCTAGGTCATTCAGGAAGCCCAGCACTTGATCCGGCGTTTCAGCCATCTTTGTTGCTAACGACTTTTCACTGTAAGTATTGAAACCTAGCATACGTGAAATTTCATGGCGCAGTTTTAGCTGCTCAGTAATGATTTCTGAGTTATCCCATTTGCCTGCGTTTGGACCTCGATCAGAAGCGCGCGTCACGTACGCTTCGTACACTTCTTTACGCAACTCTTGGTTATCGCAGTACGTCATGACAGGTAGGTAAGATGGGATATCTAGCGTAATGAGGTAACCATCTAACTCTTTTGCTTCTGCGGCAGCTTTCGCTGCTGCCAGCGCCGATTCTGGCATACCTGCTAGGTCTTTCTCGTCTGTGATGTGCTTGGTCCAACCCATGGTGGCATCCAGCACATTGTTAGAGAATTTAGAGCTCAGCTCAGACATACGTTTGCTGATCTCGCCGTAACGGTGCTGCTCATCGGATGGCAAACCAATGCCTGATAACTCGAAATCACGCAGTGCATCAGTGATGGTTTTCTGCTGGGCACGAGTTAACGTTGCAAATTCTTCGCTCGCTTTGATGGTTTTGTACGCTTCGTACAACCCTTTGTGCTGACCAACCCAAGTGCCGTACTCTGACAAAATTGGTAGGCAACTTTCGTAAGCTTCACGTAGCTCTTCGCTGTTCACTACCGAGTTCATGTGACCCACTGGCGACCAGATGCGGCTTAAGCGATCATCCGCTTCTTCAATTGGCGCAATCACACTGTCCCAAGTTGGGTGAGCGTTGTCTTGTAGAACTTCATCGATTTTTGCTCGGCAGTCAGCAATCGCTTGCTCAACGGCAGGCTTGATGTGTTCTGGTTTAATTTGAGAAAACGGAGGTAGGTCCGTAAACGTCAGAAGAGGATTAGACATGAATAATTCCTTTTGTGTTTTGACTCTGTGATTGCCTGTCTATTTTGTGTAGATAGGCCAACTCAATGTACAGACGAGCCAGCAACATGGATTGGGGGAGCTCCGTTCCCTTTCTCTATGCCGCGATGACCATCATATAGTCAACCAGCGCTACTCTGTCCTTGAGTCTTGTTATACCTAAATGAAATTTCACACCCTTTTGAGTGCGAGAAACTCACCTAGTTCAATTCGATTACCAATAGTAAGTGTGGGTGACTTAAAGAAATTTCAATAGCGTCCCCTTATCAGAGGAACAGATTTGATTGGAAGTTCTACATCTTTAAGTTACTTGAGTATAATACCGCCATAGAGTGAAAATCACAGACCACACTCAGCCAAAGAGTGTTTCGAGAGTTTAATTTGTTAAGTTACCGCCACAGCTTCCACGCTGGCAACCATGCCGACGTGGTCAAACACATCGTTCAAAGCCTCATTCTTGATGCGCTGAAACAAAAAGATAAGCCATTCGTTTATCACGATACCCACTCGGGTGTGGGCCGTTACGATCTGACTCACGAATGGTCTGAAAAAACGGGCGAATACAAACAAGGCATCGCACGTATTTGGGATAACCCAAGCATTCCTGAAGACATCAAAAGCTACATCGATGCCATTAAAGTGCTCAACAACGGCGAGAAGCTGCGTTACTACCCAGGCTCACCACGTGTGGCGCGCGCGCAAATCCGCCCACAAGATCGCATGGTGCTGACCGAGTTGCACCCGGCCGATCACCCATTGTTAGAGCAAGAATTCCATCGTGATCGCCAAGTGAGCATCTTCAAAGAGGACGGGTTCCAACGCCTCAAAGCAAGCTTACCGCCACAAGAGCGTCGTGGTTTGGTGCTGATTGACCCACCATACGAACTCGCGAAAGAGTACCGCGATGTGGTGCGAGCGATTCATCAGAGCCATAAACGTTGGGCAACCGGTATCTACGCGATTTGGTACCCAGTGGTAAACCGTCACGACATCGAAGACATGATTGAAGGTCTAGAGAGCCTCGGCATTCGTAAGATTCTGCAAATCGAATTGGGTGTCGCACCCGATACCAACGAGCGCGGCATGACGGCATCCGGCATGATTGTGATTAACCCACCGTGGAAACTGGAAAGCCAGATGAAAGAGATTCTGCCATTCCTGCAAGACGCGATCGCACCAGCAACTGGCCACTGGAAAGTGGACTGGATTGTGCCAGAGTAAGCACTTCAGTACTGATATCTTCAAGCGCAACGATATTCTCGTTGCGCTTTTTTATGCTCTCACCTTCTCCCTCCAATCGTGCTTATTCTTCTTTTTGTGCCTCTCATCGCTATTTGTCATAAGTATTGTCGCTTTTTCCCATTTAGGAATTAGTCGAATTCGATTTATGATAGTGGGATAACGGTGGCATTGAGTTCGGGCAAGGTCATCCCAATCTATCTATGTACCAGATAAAATTTATAAGCTCTTGGAGAAAGTAATGGCGACTCATTTTGACTATATCTGTATCGGTGGCGGCAGTGGCGGCATCGCATCTGCAAACCGTGCGGCGATGTACGGCGCGAAAGTTGCGCTAATCGAAGCTCAAGACCTTGGCGGTACCTGTGTAAACGTAGGTTGTGTACCGAAAAAAGTGATGTGGCATGGCGCGCAAATCGCAGAAGCGATGAACCTGTACGCAGAAGATTACGGTTTTGATGTCGACGTGAAAGGTTTCGACTGGAGCAAACTGGTTGAGAGCCGTCAGGCATACATCGGTCGTATTCACCAATCTTACGATCGCGTTCTAGGCAACAATAAAGTAAACGTGATTAAAGGCTTTGCTAAGTTTGTTGACGAAAAAACTGTCGAAGTAAACGGTGAACACTACACAGCAGATCACATCCTGATCGCGGTTGGTGGTCGTCCTACTATTCCAAACATTCCAGGCGCTGAATACGGCATCGACTCAAACGGCTTCTTCGACCTAGCAGAGCAACCAAAACGCGTTGCGGTTGTGGGCGCTGGCTACATCGCAGTTGAAATTGCTGGCGTACTGCACGCGCTAGGTACAGAAACGCACCTGTTCGTACGTAAAGAGTCACCACTGCGTAGCTTCGATCCAATGATCATCGATACATTGGTTGAAGTGATGGACGCAGAAGGTCCAAAACTGCACACCCACTCTGTACCAAAAGAAGTGGTAAAAGAAGCCGATGGCAGCCTAACTCTGCACCTAGAAAACGGTGAAAGCCAAAACGTTGACCAACTGATTTGGGCAATCGGTCGTCACCCAGCGACAGACGCAATCAACCTAGCGTCAACCGGCGTGGCAACGAACGAAAAAGGCTACATCAAGGTAGACGAATACCAAGAAACTAACGTGAAAGGCATCTACTGTGTGGGTGACATCATGGAAGGCGGTATCGAACTAACACCAGTAGCAGTGAAAGCGGGTCGTCAACTTTCTGAGCGTCTTTTCAACAACAAACCAAACGCGAAGATGGACTACGATTTGGTACCAACTGTGGTATTTAGCCACCCACCAATCGGCACTATCGGTCTAACAACGCAAGAAGCAGAAGAGAAGTACGGCAAAGACAACATCAAAGTCTACACATCTGGCTTTACTGCAATGTACACCGCCGTTACTAAGCACCGTCAACCATGTAAGATGAAGCTTGTATGTGCGGGCGAAGAAGAAACGGTTGTTGGTCTGCACGGCATCGGTTTCACGGTAGATGAAATGATCCAAGGCTTCGGCGTAGCAATGAAGATGGGCGCAACCAAAGCAGACTTCGACTCTGTTGTGGCTATCCACCCAACGGGCTCTGAAGAGTTCGTAACGATGCGTTAATTGCGCGCTAATCGCATTGCTGATTTCAGCGAATCATTTGAAAAGGTCATCTTAGGATGACCTTTTTTTGTTTGCCCATGCTTAACTCGCATTCTCCAATAACGTGCGAATAAACTCGGCTTTAATAGCACTCTCCTGCTTACCGTCATGAATCAGGCATAAGTCTGCACGCAGTGATTCTTTCAGCTTGATAAAACGAATCCCATGCCAATGATGCTGAGAAAACGTCGACGGCACCAACGTCACGGTATTGCTGTTTGCTACATACGCCATCAAGGTGCTTGGCTCCACCACTTGTTTGCCAATATGGGGTGAAAAGCCTTCTTGCAGACAGGCATTGATGATGAAGTTTGCCGAGGCAGAATTCGCCAAACTCATAAACGCAAACTCACACGTCTTTAAATCTTGGAGCCGCAGCAAAGATTTGCTGGCTAACTCATGTTGCTCCGACACTGCTACCACAAACACATCTTTGCCCAAAGACACCGACTGGTACGGATAAATGTTGAGTGCATCGGCAAAACGCACGATGCCCACATCGATTTTCTTCTCGCTCAGATGCTTCTTTTGCGTCTCTGGGTTAAGGTCAAAAATGTCGGCGTGATAAGTGTCATGCTCAGCATGGAAGCGCTGTAACAAACGATCAAATCCGCCCCAAAATGCGCTACTTACCACACCAACTCGCAGGATATTTCTCTGGTTCAACCCCACTTGCTGCACTTGATTGAGCGAGACATCCAAGGTTTGAAAAATCAGTTGGCATTTGGACTCCAACAATCGTCCGGCCTCCGTTAGCATGACGTTTCTTGAATCACGCTCAAACAGTTTGACGTTAAGCACTTCTTCCAACTCTTTGATGCGATTGCTCAACGGCGAATTGGTGATATTGAGGTTCTCGGCCGCCTTAGTGAAATGCTTGGTTTGTGCGACCTCGTAAAAGTAACGCAGCATCTTCAGCGTCACGCGCTCAAATGGTTCTGACTTCATAATTGAGTCCTAGCGAATTTCATCATCCTCTTTTTAAGGATGATAGTAGCGAATAAAGCAAAGATAACCAGCGCAGAAAGTCACACAATGGAATCAACACACAACCAGAAGGTGACTAACATGAATCACGATCCAGTAATCGGCGCACTACAAACCATTCGCGAACGCAAACCAAACTTCCAACCTAAAGCGGCGTTTATTTTAGGCTCTGGCTTAGGCGTATTGGCAGACGAGCTACAAGACAAAGTGGTCATTCCATACGAAGAGCTCGAAGGCTTTCCGGTTAGCACCGTGCAAGGCCACTCTGGTGAGTTGGTACTTGGCACCATGGGCGGCGTAGACGTAGTGTGCATGAAAGGTCGCGGTCACTACTACGAACACGGCTCAATGAAGGTCATGACAACACCAGTACGCACCTTTAAAAAGCTGGGCTGTGAGTTTTTGCTCGTCACCAACGCGGCAGGTTCACTTCGCCCTGAGCGTATTGATGTCGGCTCTCTAGTGGTATTTCATGATCACATCAATACCATGCCTGAATCGCCAATGATCGGTCCGAATGATGAAGAGTACGGCCCGAGGTTCTTCAGCCTCGCCAATGCGTACGACAAAGACCTGCGCGCAGAAGCGTTTGAAGTTGGCAAAGCCAATGGTATTCACCTCAATGAAGGCGTGTTTGTCTCTTACACAGGCCCCAACTTTGAGACCGCAGCCGAAATCCGCATGATGCAAATCATCGGTGGTGATGTGGTGGGCATGTCGGTCGTGCCAGAAGTGATTTCTGCGGCGCATTGCGGCTTACCCGTATTGGCAGTGTGTGCGATCACCAACATGGCAGAAGGCTTGGGAGATGTAGAATTGTCTCACGCCCAAACATTGAAGTGCGCGAAGCTAGCCGAAGCAGATTTCATTCGCTTTATTAAGCGCTTTATGAAGCATCACTTCTAAAACCGTTTCATTCCCAAAAGCAAAAGGGTCATCAAGTAACTTGATGACCCTTTTTCGTATCACGTTTTCTAACGTTCGGGGGCATTTCGGAGCCGTTTGTGCGTTTTACTTAACTGCGCGAACCAATTCAGCAATGCCTTCCCAATCGCCGTTGTCCATCATTGCGGTTGGCACCATCCAAGTACCGCCACAAGCTACAACCGATTTCAGCGCTAGGTAATCTTCCACGTTGGATGGGCTTACGCCACCTGTTGGCATGAATTCAACTGGGTAAACCGCCGTGAGTGCTTTCAACATGTTTACGCCGCCTGATGGCTCAGCAGGGAAGAACTTCAACGTACGCAGACCCATTTCCATCGCTTGCTCAACCAAGCTTGGGTTGTTTACACCCGGTACGATAGTCACGCCACGTTGCTGACAGTATTTCACTGTGGTTGGGTTGAAGCCTGGGCTAACGATAAAGTCCACACCCGCTTCGATTGCGATATCCACTTGTTCTGTGGTCAGAACGGTGCCCGCGCCAATCAACAATTCTGGGTACGCTTCACGCATGATGCGAATCGACTCCGCCGCAGCTTCGGTGCGGAATGTCACTTCCGCACATGGTAAACCGTTTTCTACCAACACTTTTGCCAGTGGCAGAGCGTGTGCTACGTCGTTGATTGCGATAACTGGGACGATTTTGATTTCTCTTAATCGTTGTTCAAGTGTTGTCATGGGGAACCTCTAAAGAATAAAGCTTAATGTTGCGACGATAATAAACGCGATACCGCCAAGTAACGTTTCCATTACCGTCCAAGTTTTTAATGTGGTTTTCTCATCCATCTCAAGGAGACGAGATACCAACCAGAAACCAGAGTCATTGAAGTGAGACAGTACCGTTGCACCACCCGCAATCGCGATTACGATAAAGCAAAGGTCGAGTTCACTCAAACCTGTTGATGCTGCCACAACCGGCGCGATAAGAGCCGCCGTGGTGGTTAGCGCTACGGTTGCTGAGCCTTGAGCAACACGCAGACAGGTTGAAATCACAAACGCCGCCACAATCACAGGCATACCTGTGTCTGTAAGAACGTCAGCCAGTGCATCACCAATACCGCTTGAGCGCAGTACGCCGCCAAACATGCCACCTGCACCCGTGACTAGGATAACACCACAGATAGGAGCCAATGACTCACCACATAATTTTTCTAGTTTTGCCATGCCGTAGTCTTTGGCAAACATAGCCAGACAGACAATCAAAGTGATCAGCAACGCAACTGGGGTTTTACCTAGCATGCGTAGGAACTCAACCAGTGCCGTTTTGCCATCAATCACACCCGCAACCGCCAGTGTGTTCAATACCGTATCCAAACAGATTAGCAGGACTGGCAGCACAAGGATGGTCATAACCGTGCCAAATTTTGGTGCGTTGCGCTCATCCACCATCGCTTCGCCATTAAAGAAGGCTTTAGATAGTGGGATATCGAATTTTTTGCCCGCGTACAAACCAAATAGGTAAGCGCCAAGGTACCAAGTTGGAATAGCCACCAGAATACCCACCACCAATAACAGACCGATGTTTGCGCCAAGGAATTCTGCCGCTGCAACCGGACCTGGATGTGGTGGAACAAACGCGTGCATAACCGCAAAAGCACCGGCTGCTGGCAACGCGTATTTAATTGGTGAGCCACCAAAACGAGCCGCCACACTTAGGATGATAGGCATCATCACTACAAGGCCAGCATCGAAGAAGATTGGGAAGCCAAACAGTAATGAAGCGACGCCCAAAGCAAATGGTGCGCGCTCTTTACCAAAGCGACCAATCAAAGTGTCTGCCAGCACTTTCGCACCGCCAGTCACTTCAAGAATTTTACCGATCATCGCACCAAGACCAACCAGCAATGCCACGGAAGCCAGAGTACCGCCGAACCCACCCATCATGGTCGATACGACTTTCTCTGAAGGAACGCCAGTGGCGATTGCCGTACCTAAACTCACCATAGTAAGGGAAGCAAAAGCATGGACTTTCAGTTTAATGATAAGAACGAGTAACGCTGCAATGGCAAGGCCTGCAATCGTCAGTAGGAACGTAGGATCTGGGGCTTGGGTTAATTGCTCCATAGGTTCACCTTTAAGAATTATTGTTTGTGTTATGGTTCACATTTATTTCAGTTACCGGTAACATGTTACCGATAACATGAATAAGATAAACCCATATTTTAAAGTGAATTCAAAAATTGAGATCACGCGCAAATTTGGTTATGAGGATAAGTTATGGCTGGTAGTAGTGTCATCGTTATGGGCGTTTGTGCTAGTGGTAAAAGCACAATTGGTGAGCATCTAGCGAAAAAGCTAGGGCGTAAATTCATTGATGGTGATGATCTTCATCCACGAGCGAACATTCAGAAAATGGCATCGGGCCAGCCTCTGAACGATGATGATCGCAAGCCATGGCTAGAACGCATTCGTGATGCGGCGTACAGCCTAGAAAGCAAAAACGAACACGGCATTATTGTCTGTTCAGCACTGAAAAAGATTTACCGCGATCAGATCCGCGAAGGTAACAACAACGTGACCTTCCTGTTTCTTGATGGCGATATGGAGTTGATCCTGAATCGCATGCGTATGCGCAAAGGCCACTTCATGAAAGAAAACATGGTGAAGAGCCAATTCGAGACACTAGAGCGCCCAGACAACGAGCCTCAAACTCTGATCATCAGTATCGACGGAGACATCAGCGACGTGGTGGAACGCTCTGCCGCTGAGCTAATCAAAATGCAAGCGAACGAGGTGGCGTAATGACTCACTCTGTTGTTCTTGAGGTCACACAACGTTTGACCGAGCGCAGCCGTGAAGCGCGCGCTGCCTTTCTTACTCGCACCGAAGTGCAAGCCGAAGCGGGCAAAGGCCGCGTTGGTTTATCTTGTGGTAACTTAGCCCATGCAGTCGCCGCTTCTTGCTCTTCTGAAAAGAAAAATATTCTCGATTTTACTCATGCCAATGTCGCGCTGATCAGCGCCTACAACGACATGTTGAGCGCCCACCAGCCGTACCAAGATTACCCAGTGCAAATCAAACAAGTGCTGGCGGACTACGGCCATACGGCGCAAGTCGCAGGTTGTGTGCCAGCGATGTGCGATGGGGTGACTCAAGGTCAAGCAGGCATGGATATGTCGCTGTTTTCACGTGACTTAATTGCGCAATCAACGGCGTTGTCTTTGAGTCACAATGTCTTTGATGCCACATTACTGCTTGGTATCTGTGACAAAATCGCCCCGGGGCAACTGATGGGCGCGCTGTCTTACGCGCATCTACCGACTGCGTTTGTACCAGCGGGTCTGATGGCAACAGGCATCAGCAATGAAGAGAAAGTCGACGTGCGCCAAAAATACGCAGCGGGTGAAGTCGGCAAAGACGCTCTGCTGGATATGGAGTGTCGCGCTTACCACTCTGCGGGGACGTGTACGTTTTACGGCACAGCCAACACCAACCAGTTGGTGTTCGAAGCCATGGGCTTGATGCTGCCAGGTTCGGCATTCATCCATCCCCATACCCAACTGCGTAAAGCGTTAACCGATCACGCGGCTCTGAAAATCGCCTCAATGACGGCGGGTTCTGCACACTTCCGTCCGTTGGCAGAAGTGGTCACAGAAAAGAGCTTGGTCAACGGCATCATCGCTCTACTCGCATCTGGCGGCAGTACCAATCACACCATTCATATGATCGCCGTGGCGCGTGCTGCTGGCATCTTGCTCACGTGGCAAGACATCAGCGATCTGTCGGATGTGGTTCCTTTGTTAGCTCGCGTTTACCCGAACGGCCCAGCCGATATGAACGCGTTCCAAGACGCGGGGGGCGTGCCCGCGTTATTGCACCGCTTGAACCAATCCGAGCTTTTGCATCGCGATGTGAAACCCGTGTTTGGTGAATTTGAAGACCAAATGACGCTGCCGAGCCTTGTCGATGGCCAACTGACTTGGAGGCCGTGCCAAGGCAGCCAAGACGGTGACGTGATCGCCAAACCAGACGCCACTTTCCAAAACACCGGCGGCACTCGCGTACTTCACGGTAACTTGGGCAAAGCCGTGGTGAAAGTGTCTGCGGTGAAAGAAGAGCAACGCGTGATTGTGGCACCAGCGATCGTATTCCAATGCCAACACGAAGTGGAAGCCGCTTACAAACGTGGCGAGCTGAACAAAGACTGCATCGTTGTGGTCACACACAACGGCCCAGCGGCAAACGGCATGCCTGAACTGCATAAACTGATGCCAATCCTCGGCAACGTGCAGAAAGCGGGCTTTAAAGTGGCGCTAGTTACTGACGGTCGTTTATCTGGCGCATCCGGTAAAATTCCGTCTGCGATTCATGTTTCTCCAGAAGCCATTCGTGGTGGCTCGATTGGTTTGGTGCGCAACGGCGATTTGATTCGTCTGGATTGCCAAACGGGCGAACTGAACAACTTAAGCGACACCACTGGTCGCGAGTTGATTCATTTCGATACCGAATCGACCCAACAAACTTGGGGACGAGGCTTGTTTAGCGTGATCCGCCAAAACGTATCGAGTGCAGAAGAAGGCGCAAGCTTTATTGTTTAAGGCGAGAAGAAAGACCTCGTCATTCCGACGAGACTAAGCAAGATCAGGAATCTACTATCAACGTGCTGTGAAGTCAGAGAAAACACCTCTGCCACAGCACTTTTTGTTGGTAGATTCTGAATCACACTCGTCCCTCGCTTTTCAGAATGACGAGCTTTAGGATTGGCCTCTATTCTTTCTAAAAACGAATGAATCCGTCACTCCGACGAGCCTAGGCGAGATCAGGAATCTAATATCAACGTGCTGTGAAGTCAGAGAAAACACCTCTGCCACAGCACTTTTTGTTGGTAGATTCTGAATCACACTCGTC
>NZ_JAWOQO010000004.1:304226-328266 GCF_033337345.1 Vibrio sp. YT-18
CTTTCTAAAAACGAATGAATCCGTCACTCCGACGAGCCTAGGCGAGATCAGGAATCTAATATCAACGTGCTGTGAAGCCAGAGAAAATCCCCTCTGCTACAGCACTTTTTGTTGGTAGATTCTGAATCACGCTCGTCCCTCGCTGTTCAGAATGACGAGCTTTGAGATTGGCCACCGCTCTTTCTAAAAACGAATGAATCCGTCATTCCGACGAGCCTAGGCGAGCTCAGGAATCTACTATCAACGTGCTGTGAAGCCAGAGAAAACTCCTCTGCCACAGCACTTTTTGTTGGTAGATTCTGAATCACGCTCGTCCCTCGCTGTTCAGAATGACGAGCTTTGGGATTAGCCTCAGTTCTTTCTAAAAAACGAATGAATCCGTCATTCCGACGAGCCTAAGCGAGATCAGGAATCTACTATCAACGTGTTGTGAAGCCAGAGAAAACTCCTCTGCCACAGCACTTTTTTGTTGGTAGAGCCTGAATCACGCTCGTCTCTTGCTGCTCAGAATGACGATATCTAGCATTCAGTAAATTACATCAAGCGGTCTTCATCACTACGACGGCAGCAATCACCACAAAGATACCAAACCAGCCGATTGGCTTGAGTTTCTGCTTAAACAGCAAGGCTCCACCCACTGCGGTACCCAAGATACCGATCGCACCCCAAGAGGCATAAGCAATGGCTAAGTCGATCTCTTTCACCGCTTGTGCCAACAGTGTGAATGCTGTCAGTACCAACACAATCGCCGCAATGCCCCAGCCTTTATATTTAAAGCCTTTTGAGCGTGTCAGCGCCATATTGGCCATGATATCGACCAAGGCAGCCATCACGACAAATCCAAATGACATCGTAAAAAATTGACTCATGATTCGCACCTTGTACTAGTAGAAAATGAACGTTCTTTTGCCGGTTTATCGGCATTTTTCTTGGCGTTAGGTTGACCATGTGATTCCCCTAAGGTCACACACACAATGCCAACAACGGCTAACATCAAACCAAACAATTCTTGATGGTTTAAGTTGGCATCAAAGGCGATGATCGACACCACGGTGATCAACGAGATACCTAACCCTTCCCAAACAGCGTATGCCACACCTATCGATATTTTCTTCGCGGCAAACGCGAGAAAGTAGTAAGAGATTGCGATCAGCACATACATTACGATGTAGCCCCACCACCCGTGCCCTTGTCCGATAAGAGACATAGTGCTGGTGCCAGCCACTTCGGCAACGATGGCGAGCAATAAAAATAGACGTGCAACTAGCATGATTAATCCTCCATCAGAAATTAAAAAAATGCATAACGGAGAATGGTGAATGCCGCGTACCTGTATCGACATTCAAAAAGTTAAAAAGATAAAAATGAGCCACTTCTCCTGACTATTTGAGATAAGGTTAGCGCTGGGTAGGAAAAAGAGACAGGTAATTGAGATATTCATTTTTGAATATCTTAAGAAGTAAGTTGTCTATGTAATCACACAATATTGATAAGGTTAAAGCATCTACTCTCATTCAGCCGATGCCATAAAGTGACATCACTGCGTAAAAATCAGCGGCGTATTGAGGGTTTGTCGCACCACTTTATGCAGGTGTCTGTGCAAAGGATGGTTGCGGTTGGTTTGAAGGAAACCGCCAGAGACAACAAACTGGCTAAACTCACGATTAACGGGTGGCATTGCGTAAGAGGCGAGTTCTGGCATCAACAATGCTGAGCTTTGACTGGCATACATAATCGCGTCGGTTTCTTGCAACATTTGGCAAGCCAAACGCAAATTATAGGACTTCAGTAACACTACTGGCTCATAACCCATGCGTCGATACTCGGACTCCACGGTACAAAGCGGTTTATATGACGCAGGCGCAGGCAAAGAGACGAGTGGTAGTTTGGACACCGTGTCCCAATCATTGCTGACTTTCGACAACGTTGGGTGGTTTTTGCGCGCCAAAATCACTCGTTTTTCAACGAATAACGGGCGCATGTAAATGTCTTTCGACAGCTCGGTCTCTTGGTCAAGAATGCAGTAATCGTGCTCGCCTTCTAACATTTCATCGTGCGAGTAAGTATTCCAGCTGGAAAAGGCAAAGTGCGCTTTGGGAAAGGCTCGATGACAACCAGTGAGCAGTCGCTGCCCTTGCTCATCCATCAAATAAGGGTCAGTTACAATCGCAATCTGCCCTTGGTATTGCAGTGGGTCGAACACTTCAAATTCTTGCACCACTTTTTCCAGTGGTGCAACCATATTGTCGAACTCGGCGGCGAGACGAATCGCCATGGGTGATGGCTCTACCCCATGTGCTTTACGCACAAAAAGCGGGTCATCAAACACTTGCTTCAACTTCATCACGCCGCGGCTAGCGCTCGGTTGAGAAATGCCAAGCTGCATTGCGGCCAGCTTGATGCTGCGGTTTTCCACCACGGCTTTTAATAAACGCATTAAGTTGAGATCCAATGCATCCAGCTGATGTGCCATACCCTAACCTACCAATACCATTGATGAGCGAATACAAAGAGCAGTTAACAATTAGTTAAACACTCTCTCCCGACGTGATCTGATAACCCATATCGAAGACTTTTTCTTCTTGCGTTTCGCCTTTCAGGCGCGCAATTAATAGCTCTGCGCTCTTTACACCAATTTGGAAACGCGGCGTATCAACGCTGGTCAGTTTCGGACTGATGGTTTGACCGATATCCAACGCGTTATAGCCCGCCACTGCCAATTGCTGTGGAACTTGAATGCCACGTTGCTGCGCACTCAGCATGGTGCCAATTGCGATGTCATCGTTGGTACAGAACACCCCATCGAGCGTTGGGTGCGTTTCCAGTGCGCGTTCGAGCAAATCATGCGCTAAAGAAAAACTAGAATGATCACCAGTTAATACATGTTTGGGTTCTAGCCCTGCTTCTGTCATCGCGCGATCGTAACCTTGCATCCGCAATTTGGTTCGCGTATCCAGACGCGCGCCAAAATAGACGATTGTACGCTTCCCCGTATCTAGCATCTGCTTAACCACGGTGTACGACGCATCTTCATGATCGAGTCCAACCGCCATATCAATCGGCTCCGATGGCAGTTCCATGGTTTCGACCACCGGAATGCCCGCATTTTTGATCATCTGTAATGTACGCGGCGTGTGATGGCTTTCAGTTAGAATAAGCCCATCGACTTGATAAGAGAGTAATGACGCGATCTTGCGCTCTTCTTCAAGCTCATCGTAGCTAAAATGCGCTAAAAGCGTCTCATAGCCATTGGCTTTGGTCACCATCTCTATGCCCTGAACAAAGGAAGCAAAAATTTGGTTGGACAAAGACGGCAGTAAAATACCAATGGCTTTACTGGAGGACTTTGACAACATCGCCGGTGCACGGTTTTCGATGTAACCCATCTCTTCAATCGCAGTCGCAATCTTGGCCCGAGTCTTTTCTGCCACCGATTCAGGGTTACGCATATAGCGTGAAACGGTCATCTTCGTGACGCCAACCTGGTCTGCGACATCCTGCAATGTCGTACGAGTTTTCTTATTCTGTTGAGCCATAAATATGTGATTTATCAGTAATGTTACAAGTAACATTATGACGAATAGACTCTCTGCCGACAAGTTCAGTGAAAATAATTCGCAAAATGAGATGAATATCAGTGGTAGAGCGTATTAGCAAACGCATCACAAAGAAACGCCACTTAAATAGCGATAATATTTGAGACCGCAAAAAAGCCCCGAACTCGGGGCTTTCTTCTATATTTTGACCGCAATATCTGAGTCGTTATTTCACGCACACCACGTTCAACAATGAGGTCCCGGTGAGCTGATTGGGCTCACGATCGGCGAACAAACCTTTCTTATCTTTGCCCCAATACGGCAGTTGCAGTGGCCATTGATTTTTTTCCATCACCCCAGACGCCCTCAGCGCTTTAAACTCTGCAGGGTTAGCTAAGTTCATACCCAGTTGCTGACATACTTTGTGCGAGTTTTCGTAGTTGAGGCGGTTCCACGGCTTACCATGTTCCATGTAAAACTGATTATGGTGATCGAGTAAATATGGGACCACGTACGTTTTGCCCTGCACTGAAGTTCTCAACCGAACTTCAATGTCATCATTTCCAGTGACAATTGGCTTCGCTTTGGTCTTAGCAACAGGCGTAGACGAAGAGCTATCACGCGAACTTTTTGCCTTGGTATCTGGCTTCTCTGCCCGCGCTTTAAAGGCGTCGGTATCAGCTCGCACAGCAGGAACTGGCGCGGGTTTCGGGGTCACCGTCGGTGTTGGCTTAACCGAAGATGCGGCTGATTTCGACGATACAGTAGATTTAGGTGTAGGTGGTGTTACTGGTTGTTTCGTCCCTTTCCCAACCACTCGGATGAACGCCTCTTTGTAATTCGACAAGGTTTTGACTCCTCGTAAGTCATCCCTCGCATCAGACAATGCCTTGTAAGGTCCAATCAAACAGCGATAGCCTTTGGATTCAGGCTTCATCCATACGTCAGTCGTGATTTTACTATAGAGAGGCTTAGCTTTCGCGAGAGACATAGGCTTGGGTAGCAATCCGCATTGAATCCAGTAAAGGTAGTTGCCCCCCTGCGGCACTTTCTTTCCCCATACTCCGTTACCAATTGGGCACGTTTTCTCAAGCATCGGTAATTCTTTCTCGCTGGCTTGAGTGGCTTGGCAAAGGAACTCCTCCGCCGATACTGGGCTAGAAAACTGGGCGCATACTAGCAACAAACCCAAAGCCAGGCTTGCTTGGAAGATACGAGATGGGTGTTGTGCCTTCTTCATTTCCATACACTTCACTCTAAATTAGTGGGTAAGGTCATTATGGCGGCAAAGCGCCAAAAAAATGTGAACAAAGAATAACTAGCAAAAAAAGAGCCGGAATTTGCATCCGGCTCTCAGTTTAGGAAGGAATTAAGTGAATTTACAACGCTTGGTGGGAAAATTCTTATCCTTTGTACAGTTTCGGGTTGAATACATCACGTAGCCAGTCGCCCAACAGGTTGATAACCAAAACCAATGTTACTAGCACGATGCCAGGGAAAGCAGTAATCCACCATGCACCAGAGAAGATGTAGTTAAAGCCGATGCTGATTAGCGCACCCAGTGACGGCTGATCGACTGGCAGACCCAAACCTAGGAATGACAGCGCCGCTTCCGACATGATCGCGTTCGCTACCTGTACCGTCGAGATAACCAAGATTGGCGATAGACAGTTTGGCAGAATGTGACGGAACATGATTCGCGGAGCTTTAAAGCCCATCACACGCGCCGCTTCGACGTATTCTTTCTTCTTCTCTGCCAATACCGAGGCACGAATAGTCCGTGCGTATTGCGGCCATTCAGCCACACCGATGATCACCACCAGCATCACCACCGCGTATTGGCTGTAAAAATCGCTGCCAAAGCTGGCTTTGAAAATGGCCGATACGATGATCGCCACCATCATGGTTGAGAACGATAGTTGAACATCCGCAAAGCGCATCAAGAAGCTATCGATACGACCACCGAAGTAACCCGCCGACAAACCAATGATGATACCCAGAATCAACTGAAGACCGACGGCTAAAAAGCCGATCGTCAAAGACAAACGAGAGCCGTAAAGAATGGTCGATAAAATATCGCGGCCTTGCTCATCAGTACCAAGAACAAAACGCTCATCGCCCTCTTCCATCCAAGACGGTGGTAGCTCTGAATCCATGATGTCGATAGACGTCAGATCGTACGGGTCTGTTGGCGCAAGAATCGGTGCAGCCAATGCCAATACTAAGAACATCATAAAGACGGTAAAACTCGCCATCGCCACTTTGTCGCGTTTGAAGTAATACAGAAAATCTGACTCTTTGAAACGCTGCCACGCTGATGGAGCAGGAGCTGGTGTTAAATTTGATTGGCTCATGATTAAGCTCCTTTTCCAGTTAGGTTCACAGTTGGGTTGATGATGCCGTACAGCAAGTCAACGATGGTATTGGTTACCACGAAGATCAGACCAACAAAGATAACGTAGGCAGTGATCAGCGGTGTATCTACACGGTTGATTGCCTCTAGGAAAAGGAAGCCAGTGCCCGGCCATTGGAACACGGTTTCAGTAAGAATGGTGTAGGCCACCATGGTACCAATCTGCACGCCACCTACCGTCAATACTGGTAGCATGGTGTTCTTAAGTGCATGTTGGTAATAAATCTTTTGTAAGTTCAAACCTTTTGCTTTGGCGAACTTAATGTATTCCGAACTCAGTACTTCCAGCATTTCTGAACGTACCAAACGGATGAACAACGGCAGCATGATAGACGCTAGCGCAATACAAGGTAGGATGAGGTGCTTGATACCATCAATGGTAAAGAAGCCAGATTCCCAACCGAGTACGTTAGCGGTTTCACCTCGCCCATAGGAAGGCAGCCAGCCGAGTTCGATGGAGAAGACGTACATCAGCATGATTGCGGTTAGGAACACCGGAATCGAGATGCCGACACTACTCATCGCCATAACAAATTTGGTAAAGACACTCTTCGGGTGAATCGCGGAATACACCCCGAGTGGTATAGAGAAAACGATAATGATGAGCGTCGCGCCAAACACGAGCTCTAATGTTGCCACCAGCTTATCGAGGATCACCTCAACCGCAGGTCGCTTGAAAAAATATGAGGTACCCAAATCACCTTGCAGTGCATTACCCACAAAGCGCGTGTACTTTGTGATAAAGGGATCGTTCAGGCCCAAGTCGTCGCGTAGCGCTTGACGCTCCGATTCCGAAACCGACTGACCTACAAGCTCACGCAGCGGATCACCCAGGTTGTCCTGAATGGCAAACGCCACCAAACTGATCACAAACATCACTATCAGTGCCTGAAACAGGCGCTTGACCAGAAACGAAAACATTCCTTGCCCCTTAACTATCCATAGATCTCTAAATTAGAGAGAAAATTCAGTCTAAATAACCCACTCAATCCGACTGAAACAAAACTGAGTCGAGTGCTTTAAGTTGAGGAGGGAAATCCATCCCTCCTCAAAGTCGACTAACCGTGATTATTCAACCACTAGGTCACCGAAGTAAGGCATTACCATTGGGTTAACGATGTCTGCCGCTTTCACGTTAGACTTCGCACCCCACGCTTCACTTTGCCAGTGTAGCGGTACGAATGCTGCGTCGTTGTATAGTGTTGCTTCTACACCTTTCAGCATTTCTGCACGTTTCGCAGGATCCGTTTCTACGTTCGCAGCTTCAACCACTTTGTCCATTTCTGGGTTTGAGTAGTAACCACAGTTGTACTGACCACGACCGGTTTCTTCGTTACGAGTCATCGTTAGGAACTCGTTGAAGTTCGCTGAGTCTTCTGTATCTGAGTGCCAACCGATCATCAGCATGTCTGCCGCACACTTGTCGAACTCTGGCCAGTATTGCGCTTTTGGCATGGTCTTCAGATCAACCTTGATACCGATCTTAGACAACATTGCCGCTGCCGCTTGTGCTACTTTCGCATCATTCACGTAACGGTTGTTTGGTGCGATCATCGTTAGCGTCAGGCCATTTTCGTAACCCGCTTCTTTCATCAGTTCTTTCGCTTTCTTCAAGTCGTAGCGAGGAACCAGTTTGTCATCGTGACCCACGTAACCTGCCGGGCTTTGCTGACCAGCAGCCGTTGCGAAGCCTTTCATGATTTTCTTCACGATACCTTCGTTATTGATTGCGTGAACAATCGCTTGGCGAACGCGAACGTCTTTCAATGCTTCGTTGCTGTTTTGGTTTAGTTGGAACGTGATGATACGAGTACCAGGTAGCGTAACTAGGTCGATGCCGTCAGCATCTTCAACGCGTTTGTGGTCGTTTGGCGCTACAGGGTGAATCATGTCAACACCGCCAGAAAGCAGCGCTGCTACACGAGTTGCGTCTTCTTTAATTGGCACAAGCGTTAGCTTATCAACGTTACCTTTCGACTCTTTGTCCCAGTAATCTTTAAAGCGTTCAAATTCCACTTTTACGCCCTGTTCACGTGAAGTCACAATGAATGGACCCGTGCCAGATACGTTAGTCGATGCAAATGAGTTACCGTGCTTCACTAGCTCAGACTTGTCTTTGCCGTCCGCAGTTTTGCCCGTGTAGAACTTGCTGTCCATTGGGAAAATGTACGTTGCGGTTTGCAGCACTAGTGGGTAAGGACCTTTAGTTACAAGATCGAACGTGTTGTCGTCAACTTTGACGATTTTTTCGTACGGGTCGAAGATGTTTTTAAAGTCAGGAGAGCTTTGTAAACGCTGGAACGTCCACACGACGTCGTCAGCCGTTAGAGTATTGCCAGAATGGAATTTCACACCTTCACGCAGTTTGAAACGAACAGTCGTATCGTTAATACGTTCCCAGCTTTCTGCTAGGCGAGGCTCGAAATCCATTTTTTGAGTAAAGCGAACCAACGGATCAAATACCATGTGTGACATTTGCAGTGTGCCACCTGATAGCTGCTCATGTGGGTCAAGCGATACTGGGTCAGCTGCATAGCCAACTTTGATATCTGCTGCCATTGCGTTAAAGCTTAGGCCCGCAGCCATTAGCGCCACTGCTAATTTGCTTTTCATGGTTTTCATTTGCATAACTCCTTCATGCGGGGATACGGATCCCTTGTTGTTGTGTTTGCGTCTTTGTTATGACTAAAGGTTAGCCAAGCGAATTGCTTGGTTTATGCCGTTTCGATCTCTTCTCGCAAGCCAGTAAACTCCGGCATCAGAGAAATCAATTTTTTGCTGTATTCGTGTTGAGGTGCCGTGAATAACTGTTCTGTTGGGGCCACTTCTAAAAGTGTACCCATTTGCATCACACCTACTCGGTCACACATCTGACGAATAACAGGTAAATCGTGGCTGATAAACAACATAGTCAAGTTCAGCTCACTTTGCAGATCTTTCAGCAAGTTTAGAATTTGTGCCTGTACCGATACGTCCAGTGCTGAGGTCGGTTCATCACAAATCAAAAGTCGAGGACGAGTCGCCAACGCACGCGCAATAGAAATACGCTGACGCTGACCACCGGAGAATTCATGAGGGTACTTAAGCCCAGCCATTCGACCCAAACCAACATGATCCAATAGGTCATTCACGATTTGGCGAGTTTCCGACTCGTTTTTCGTCAATTTATGGAAACGGATTGGCTCAGCAATAATATCGAATACCTTCATACGAGGGTTCATTGAAGTATATGGGTTTTGGAACACCATCTGCATTTGACGACGCATCGGGCGGCGCTCTTTCTCAGAGGTTAAAGCGGTCAGGTCAATGCCCTCGAATTTCACCTGACCAGAGTTAGGTTGGTATAAACCAGCAATCACACGTGCAATGGTCGATTTACCTGAACCAGACTCGCCCACCAAACCAAAGGTTTCGCCTTCGTGCACTTCAAAGCTCACATTATTAGATGCTTGCACGTATTCTCGGCGGCTCTCGAACAAAGAGTCTTTGGTCACAAAGCGAAGATTGACGTTCTTCACGTCCAAAAGCGGGCCAGTGTACTCACGCTCATCTTGGCTTTGTCCTAACCAGTGGTTCTTGATATCGAGTGGCTCCATTTCCGCCGCTTCTTCGATATAGCTTACTAACGGGAAACGATCTAGCTTTCTGTCTGAACGTGGTACCGCTGAAATTAGACTGCGAGTATAAGAGTGATCAGGATCGCCCAATACTTTGGCTGTTGGTCCAAACTCCACCAAGTCACCACGATACATTACCGCCACGCGATCGGTGACGTTGGAGACGACACCCATATCGTGAGTAACCAACATACAGCCGACATTGTTCTTGATACACAGCTCGCGGATCAAGTTGAGGATTTGGTCTTGGATAGAAACGTCTAACGCCGTAGTTGGTTCGTCCGCAATGATGAGATCAGGCTCACCAGCCAAAGCAATGGCAATGACAACACGCTGACGCATACCACCAGAGAATTGGTGCGGGTACTGCTTTAAGCGGTTTTCTGGTTGAGGAATACCAACCTGCTGCATAAGAGAAAGCGCGCGCTGATACGCCTCTTCATCAGAGACCTTCATGTTGGCGTGGATCGTCTCTTTCAGCTGTTGCTCAACAGTAAAAAGTGGATTGAGCGAGGTCATCGGATCTTGGAAAATAAAACCTATTTTCGAGCCGCGAACCTTACGCATCGCTTCTGGTGATAGGCCAGAAATTTTTTCTCCATCCAAGAAAACATCGCCGCTAGCAACGCGACCTGGAGGGCTAAGCAAATCAATAACGGCGTTACCAACGGTGGATTTACCCGCACCTGATTCGCCAACAACACCCACGATTTCACCACGTTCAATATGAAAAGAAAGTGACTTCACGGCAGCGTGAACGCCGTGTCGGGATGGGTATTCAATACGAAGGTTTTTCACTTCTAATAGTGACATTTCAGACCTCTACTGCCTTGTCTGTGGTATCGAATCATGCCAAAGGCACCATTCATCACCTGAATGAATCCGTTCAAATTCAGAATAATACTCTGAAATCTTAATGCGGAAATAATTTGGCAAAAATCACACAAAAAAGCAACAATTAAAGTATATTCCGCCGAAAAAACATTAAATAAACGCACAATTAGCGAATAAAAATTCATTAACAAGTATTTAACCATTTTCATATCACACTATTTTTGTGCGTCATGCACCAATAAAACTAGAAAAATGCTCTAAAAGTAAACATGAGCTAAACAAGATCATTAACCATATTATTCATGTGTATTTATTAACATTTAACAAACAATATCATATGCAAAAAGTGTTTTTTCAACATAAAAAACTATTAATAAAATAGTCGGCAAATACAAAAAGCCAAACTTAGGAAGAGAAAGGATAGGTCAAAACGTGAACAAAACAGCAAAACCACACAAATCCTGCTCCAACGCAGATTATGCGCCACTTAAGCGGTTTATTGACTAAGCAAAGGAAAGTACCGCTATCCTCATTCGTACGTCATAAGAAAACTCGCCGATTTTAACCCTTTACGACACAATTGAGAGTGGGATAATAGATGAACAGTGTCAAAGCCAAGCCGTAAATAAAAGGAGCCCCTGTGCTTAAAGCGATTTTTTTTGATATGGACGAGACTTTATGTGCAACGTCACAAGCCGATAAAGTTGCAGGACAAGCGTTTACAACTTGGATTCATAAGACCTACCCACAAGTTACCGAACCAAAAGCGTTTTTGCAGCGCTACTTGCAGGGTGTATACAAAAAGCTGAATGCTGAGTTCCCTCACCTTGTGGCTCTGCTACCCGATGAAAATGCCTTCCGTTGTGGCCTGATCCAAAACATCTTGGCGGAGCAAGGCGTCAGCATCACTGCAAAAGAGGCTCAACAAGCTCAAGACTACTTTGACTCTGCACGTATGGGCGCGTTCACCTTCTTCCCTGGTGTAAAAGAAATGCTCAGCGACCTTCGTCAACATTACAAACTCGTCGTGATCACTAACGGTCCGATTTTTTCTCAACACCCTAAATTAAACGCGACACAAATGAGCAACTGGGTGGACCATATTATTGTGGGAGGAGAAGAGCCAGAAGAGAAACCTGCTACAAGTATTTTCCAAAAAGCGCTCGACTTGGTCGAAGTAAAACCAGAAGAGGCTCTACACGTGGGCGACTCTTTACCTGCTGACATTGCTGGCGCTAACAATATGGGCATTTTGAGTGTGTGGGTGAATGCGACAGGCGCAAGCAACTCAACGGATATAACGCCAAGTTTTGAAATCCAAGAAACGGTAGAACTGAAAGAAATCCTTAAAACACTCGCCCAATAAAAGCAGCGGATTAGAAAACTACAAAACCCCAGACACTGCTCTGGGGTTTATTTTGTCAGCTCGAAAAGCATTTGGATCATAGGTGGTCAAAAGCCCCTAGAGCTGTACACTTTTGGGAAAAATTGAAATGGAATGCCGATTCTTTTCAGGAGAGATGCAAAAAAGCCCCAGTCTTTCGACTGAGGCTCTAAATAGCGGTCGGTGAAGAGCCGAATTCTAACTTCAGGCGAACCCCACTTGGGTTCAAATCCATTGATACATTACCGACTAATACAGTCCAAGCGAGATCATAAACTCTAAAACGACGAAAGCCTGCTAAAAAGCAGGCTTTCTAATAGTGGTCGGTGAAGAGGGATTCGAACCCCCGACCCTCTGGTCCCAAACCAGATGCGCTACCAAGCTGCGCTATTCACCGAACTGTATTTGCTGATTTTCTCAAATCAGACAGGACACTTCAACTAAGAAGTCACCTTAATTAATGGGGTGGCTAACGAGATTCGAACTCGCGACCACCGGAATCACAATCCAGGGCTCTACCAACTGAGCTATAGCCACCATCAATTTTTGCTGTTTACCGCTCTATTAGAGCCATAAACTAAATAGTGGTCGGTGAAGAGGGATTCGAACCCCCGACCCTCTGGTCCCAAACCAGATGCGCTACCAAGCTGCGCTATTCACCGACGATGTTTTATCTTGATTGAATCAAGATTGGGAGCAATGCTACCGCATTCAATCTAAAAAAGAAAGAATGGGGTGGCTAACGAGACTTGAACTCGCGACAACCGGAATCACAATCCGGGGCTCTACCAACTGAGCTATAGCCACCACTGATTTTTACCGATGTATCCTCCGAGGCAATGGTACGCCCGAAAGGATTCGAACCTTCGACCTTTGGCTCCGGAGGCCAACGCTCTATCCAACTGAGCTACGGGCGCATGCCCTATCGGCGGAGTGGAATAATACGGATATCACACTATGCCGTCTAGTACTTTTTTTACTTTTTTTATCGTTTGGTCTCTTTTTCGACAGTTATCTTCCGTTAAAGTGGATTTTTGATGTGATTCACGCCCTGTCATGGATAACTTGTTGTTTATTGCAACAAGTTATCGGGATATAATCACCCATTATTTACATTGATTTAACAGCTGCAACCAAGTTGTCTAATCATTCTATGCCATTCAGTGGAATTTAATGATTTCTCTGCTCGGCATTAATACTCTAACTATATAAATAGGTAAGTCACTTACCTCGGGAATGTGAAGTGGGTTTAATGGATATGTCTCGACAAATGATTAGCGTTTTGTTCGCTGCCTTAACGTTTTCTACGGCAGCTTTAGCTTCTGACATCAGCCAAACTGAATACGATGCGATCGCAGAACGCATCCAACCTGTCGGTGATGTTTATCTAGCGGGCTCTGAGCCAGTGAAAGAAGAACCAACCGGTCCACGTGATGGCGCCACAGTTTATGGTACTTTTTGTATTGCTTGTCACGCATCTGGTGTAAACGGCGCACCTAAAACAGGTAATGCCGATGATTGGGCACCGCGTATTGCACAAGGCAAAGATACGTTAGTGAAGCACGCATTAGAAGGCTTCAATGCGATGCCAGCCAAAGGAACCTGTATGGACTGTTCTGACGATGAAATCATCGCAGCAATTGACCACATGATTGAAGGTCTATAAGTAAAGACATCAACGAAAAAGGCTTGCCAGTTGGCAAGCCTTTTTGTTTTTAGTCAGTGAGAACAAGGTTACTTTACTTCTTAAACATTGCTCGAATATTGGCAATGTGTGCTTGACCTTTCGCCATACGCTCTTCTGCTGATACTGGCTTTTTGTTTACTTCCCATTCAACGTCATCAAATGGCAACTCATCCAAAAAGCGGCTTTGAGTCGGTTTGATCAACTCGCCGAACTGCCGACGCTCTTTGCACATAGTGAAAGTCAGTTCACGTTGCGCTCGAGTAATACCAACGTACATCAGGCGACGCTCTTCTTCCACGTTATCTTCATCAATACTGGTTTGGTGCGGTAAAATACCTTCTTCGGACCCAATTAAGTATACATATGGGAACTCAAGGCCTTTTGATGCGTGCAAGGTCATCAGTTGTACTGCATCACTGTCTTCATCTTCTTCACCGCGCTCCATCATGTCACGCAAGGTCAAACGTTGAACGACTTCTTTTAACGTTTTCTCTTCTTGATCGTAGTTGTCACCCTCTAGGTCCGCCACTATCCAGGAATAAAGGTCAGAAACGTTCTTCATTCTCATTTCAGCGGCTTTCGGACTTGCTGAAGTTTCGTATAGCCAATCTTCATAATGGATATCACGAACTAGCGAACGAACCGCTTCGACGGTATCACCACGCTCAGCTTGATCAGCAATCGCCACTAGCCATTGGGTGAAACGACGCAGGTTTTCTAGGCCACGTCCCGTTAGGTGCTGTTCGAGCCCCATTTCAAAGCTCGACTCAAACAGGCTCTTGCCTCGCATATTGGCATAACTGCCTAACTTCTCTAACGTCACTGGGCCAATTTCACGTCGTGGAGTATTCACAATGCGCAAAAATGCATTGTCGTCATCCGGATTAACCAAAACGCGCAAATACGCCATGATGTCTTTAATCTCTGCGCGCGCAAAAAACGAGGTGCCGCCAGAAATTTTATACGGTACGCGGTTTTGCATCAGAGACTTTTCAATCAAACGTGATTGGTGGTTACCACGATATAGAATCGCATAATCTTTATATTCGGTACGGTTTAGGAACTTATGCGCAATTAGTTCACCCGTTACGCGCTCTGCTTCATGCTCTTCATTTTTAGCCAACAACACTTTGAGTTTTTCACCGTCAGGAATTTCAGAGAACAAGGACTTCTCATAGACGTGAGGGTTGTTAGCTATCAAAATGTTGGCCGCACGCAGGATTCGACTCGTTGAACGGTAGTTTTGCTCTAGCTTAATCAAACGCAAATTCGGATAATCTTCACCCAGCAACACGAGGTTCTGAGGTTTCGCACCACGCCATGAATAAATAGACTGATCGTCATCCCCTACAACAGTCAATCGCCCACGTTCTCCGACAATTAATTTGACCAGCTCATACTGACTCGTGTTGGTATCTTGATACTCGTCAACCAGTAGGTAACGGATACGATTCTGCCAACGCTGACGAACATCTTCATGATTACGTAAGAGTAAAACGGGCATCAAAATTAGGTCATCAAAATCAAGCGCGTTATAGGCTTTCATTTGCTTTTGGTACATATCAAAACAGAACGCAAACAATTGTTGCTGTTCACCTTGCGCACGCGCTTTGGCTTGCTCTGGCGTCAACATGTCGTTTTTCCAGTTGGAAATACAACTCAGAAGCTGACGTAGCAGATCTTTATCACCATCAAGCTGCTTTTCGGTAAGTTCTTTGAGTAGCGCTAGCTGGTCTTGGTCATCAAACAGTGAGAAGCCCGCTTTCAACCCTAAATGCTTGTACTCACGCTTGATGATGTTCAATCCTAAAGTGTGGAATGTTGATACCATCAAACCTTTAGACTCACCTTTCCCTAACGTTTGACCTACACGCTCCTTCATTTCACGTGCTGCTTTGTTGGTAAACGTCACCGCCGCAATGTTACGCGCTTTGTAACCACATTGCTGAACCAGATAAGCGATTTTATTGGTAATAACACGAGTTTTGCCTGAGCCAGCACCAGCTAGCACTAGGCATGGACCAGACACGTATTTCACGGCTTCATCTTGACTAGGGTTCAGCTTCATAGAAATTCTCTGCGGGTGATGAATGTGGCGCCTATGATAAAGGGGTGGCCTCGTGAAAGCTATGCTGATTTCTTGTAATTTTCACACCAATTAAGTGCAATATTCTGTTGCATAAATGGCGGGTATTTAAGCTATAATGAATGAACGTTCATTCACTAAAGGGTGACATTATGAAGGATAACCCTGCTGTAGATAAACGAGAACAAATCTTAGTCGCTGCTGAACAACTCATTGCTGAATCTGGTTTTCAAGGGCTTTCCATGCAAAAGCTCGCCAATGAGGCAGGTGTCGCAGCAGGAACGATTTACCGTTATTTCTCAGATAAAGAACATCTTTTAGAGGAACTACGCCTTAACGTTGCTAAGCGTGTTGCTACTGCGGTGCAACTAGGTGTTAGTGAAGAGATGCCTTTAAAACAGCGTTATCGAACCATGTGGCTCAATATTTGGAATTTAGCGAGCTCGAACTTAAGTGCGATCAGCAACCGAGTCCAATATGAGTCTTTACCCTGTTCAAATAGTAGCAAAGCTCGGGAACTTGAGAGACAAATGTTTGCCCAAGTAGATCTTCTTTTTAATCAGGGTAAAGATGAGGGAGTATTCAAGCTTCTCGATAACGAAGTACTTTCTGGATTAAGTTTTGAGGCAAGTGTTGCACTTGCTCGGAAACACGCTTTGGGATTTTATCAACTGGATAAGACGGCATTAGAGGCCGCTATTGAAGCCAGTTGGGATGCAATTATTAAACACTAACTTGGAGTTCTTAATAGAATGAAAAAGTGGACTTTCTTTATGTTACTTATCGCCGTTCTCTTGTTCGGCAGCGTGATAGGTTTCAATTTATTTAAGCAACAAAAGATCGCTGAATACATGGCAAACCGTCCTGAACCTGAGTTCCCAGTAACCGTGACAGAAGTGCAAGCGGTGGATTGGGTACCAGTCATCGAGGCAATTGGTTTTATCGAGCCAAACCAAGGCGTGACGGTAGCGAACGAAACGAGCGGTGTTATCGATAAAATCGCGTTTGATTCCGGTACTCAAGTTAAATCGGGTCAGCCATTAGTGTTGCTTGATTCTGAAGTCGAAAAAGCAAATTTGAAGAGCTCGCAAGCTAAGTTGCCAGCGGCAGAAGCGAAATACAAACGCTACCAAGGCCTATTCAAAAAAGGCTCTATTTCTAAAGAAGCGTATGACGAAGCAGAAGCAAACTACTTCTCCTTAAAAGCGGATATTGAAAGCCTGAAAGCAACCATCGACCGACGCGAAATCAAAGCGCCATTTGATGGTGTGGTAGGTATTCGTAACGTGTACCTCGGTCAGTACCTACAGGCGGGCACCGATATTGTTCGCCTTGAAGATACCAGCGTGATGCGCTTGCGCTTCACCGTGCCACAAACCGATATTTCACGTATCAATATCGATCAAGAAGTGGATATCTTTGTTGACGCTTATCCAGACCAACCTTTCAAAGGGTCTATTTCTGCGATTGAACCAGCTGTAAACGTACAAAGTGGCTTGATTCAGGTTCAAGCGGATATCCCTAACAGTGACGGCAAACTACGTAGTGGTATGTTCGCGCGTGCAAACATCATTCTGCCTAAATTAGAAAATCAGGTCACGCTACCTCAAACCGCGATCACATTTACGCTGTATGGCGACAATGTTTACATCGTAACAGAAGAAGATGGCGAAAAACGCGTTAAGCAGCATGTGGTAAAAGTTGGCGAACGCTCTAAAGATATCGCACACATTCTAGAAGGCGTGAAGCCAGGTGATGTAGTGGTGACATCGGGTCAAGTCCGTTTGAGTAACCATGCGAAAGTAAGCATTGTCGAAAGCGATGCAACTACCCCACCTGCTGAAACACCAATGCTTTAAGTTGGAGGCATCATGCGCTTTACAGATGTTTTTATAAAACGTCCAGTTTTAGCGGTATCGATCAGCTTTTTGATTGCATTGCTTGGTTTGCAAGCGGTGTTCAAAATGCAGGTTCGTGAATACCCTGAAATGACGAATACGGTGGTCACCGTGACCACCAGTTACTACGGTGCAAGTGCCAACTTGATCCAAGGCTTTATTACTCAGCCATTGGAGCAAGCGGTAGCGCAAGCCGATAATATTGATTACATGACTTCGCAATCGGTACTGGGTAAATCGACCATTACTGTCAACATGAAGTTGAATACTGATCCAAATGCGGCGTTGTCTGACATTCTGGCGAAAACCAACTCGGTACGTTCACAGCTACCAAAAGAAGCCGAAGACCCAACCGTAACCATGTCGACAGGTTCGACAACGGCGGTACTGTACATCGGCTTTACGAGTGACGAGTTATCTTCAAGCCAGATCACTGACTACCTTGAGCGTGTAATCAACCCGCAGTTGTTCACCGTAAACGGTGTGTCCAAAGTTGACCTGTATGGTGGTATGAAGTACGCACTGCGCGTATGGCTAGATCCTGCCAAAATGGGCGCTTTGAAGTTGACCGCAACCGATGTGATGAGCGTTCTTAACGCCAACAACTACCAATCTGCAACCGGTCAAGCGACGGGTGAGTTCGTGCTTTATAACGGTAGCGCAGATACTCAGGTATCAAACGTTGCTGAACTTGAAGCATTGGTCGTGAAAACTGGTGAAGGGGATGTCATCCGCCTAGGTGATATCGCTAAAGTAACGCTAGAGAAGAGTCACGACGTTTATCGCGCAAGTGCAAACGGTCAAGAAGCTGTGGTTGCAGCGATCAACGCAGCGCCAAGTGCTAACCCAATCAACATTGCAGCAGACGTACTTGAACTGTTGCCTCAGCTCGAGCGCAACCTACCAAGTAACATCAAAATGAACGTAATGTACGACTCAACTATCGCCATCAACGAATCGATTCATGAAGTAGTGAAAACGATTCTTGAAGCAGCAGTAATCGTACTTGTGGTTATCACACTGTTCCTAGGTTCATTCCGCGCGGTAATCATTCCTATCGTGACCATCCCACTTTCATTGATTGGTGTGGCAATGGTGATGCAGGCAATGGGTTTCTCTTGGAACTTGATGACGCTACTGGCGATGGTGCTTGCCATCGGTCTAGTGGTGGATGACGCGATCGTTGTACTAGAAAACGTTGACCGTCACATCAAAGAAGGGGAATCGCCATTCCGAGCTGCAATCATTGGTACGCGTGAAATTGCGGTTCCAGTTATCGCGATGACATTGACGCTAGGTGCAGTGTACGCGCCAATCGCATTGATGGGTGGTATCACCGGTTCATTGTTCAAAGAGTTCGCTTTGACACTGGCAGGTTCAGTATTCGTATCCGGCATCATCGCTTTGACACTATCACCAATGATGTGTTCGAAGATGCTAAAAGCGAACGAGAAGCCAAGCAAGTTTGAGCAAAAAGTTCACCATATCCTTGATGGCATGACCACTCGTTACGAAGGCATGTTGAAAGCGGTAATGGCTCATCGTCCGGTTGTTATTGCGTTTGCAATCATTGTATTTGCAAGCTTACCGGTCTTGTTCAAGTTTATTCCTAGCGAACTAGCACCATCTGAAGATAAAGGTGTGGTCATGCTGATGGGTACCGCCCCATCAAACGCGAACTTGGACTATATCCAAAATACCATGGATGACGTAAACCAAATACTCTCAGATCAACCGGAAGTGGAATACGCACAGGTCTTTAATGGTGTACCAAACTCAAACCAAGCGTTTGGCCTAGCAACATTGAAGCCTTGGAGTGAACGAGAGGCAAGCCAATCTGAAATCACGAAACGTGTGGGTGGCCTAGTATCAAGTGTACCTGGTATGTCTGTCACTGCATTCCAAATGCCAGAGCTTCCAGGTGCAGGCTCAGGTCTACCTGTTCAGTTTGTAATTACAACACCAAATAGCTTCGAGAGCTTGTTTACTATCGCTAGCGATATTCTAACCGATGTTGCAAGTAGCCCAATGTTTGTCTATTCCGACCTGGATTTGAACTACGATTCAGCAACGATGAAGATCAAGATCGATAAAGACAAAGCGGGTGCCTACGGTGTGACTATGCAAGACATTGGCATCACCCTCAGCACGATGATGGCAGATGGTTATGTAAACCGAATCGACCTGAATGGCCGCTCGTATGAGGTGATCCCTCAAGTTGAGCGTAAATGGCGTCTAAACCCAGAATCGATGAAGAACTACTATGTACGCTCTGTGGATGGTAAAGCGGTTCCATTAGGCAGTCTGATTACCATTGATGTGGTGGCTGAGCCTCGCTCTTTGCCACACTTCAACCAGCTAAACTCAGCGACTGTGGGTGCAGTACCATCGCCTAGTGTTGCTATGGGTGACGCAATCGACTGGTTTGAGAATATTGCACAAACCAAGCTGCCTGCAGGCTATAACCACGATTACATGGGTGAATCTCGTCAGTTTGTAACGGAAGGTAGTGCCTTGTATGCAACCTTCGGTCTTGCACTTGCGATCATCTTCCTCGTTCTGGCGATTCAATTTGAATCACTCCGCGACCCTATTGTCATCATGGTATCTGTACCTCTGGCAATCTGTGGTGCCTTGATCGCATTGGCCTGGGGTACAGCCTCGATGAACATCTACTCGCAGGTTGGTTTGATCACGCTGGTCGGCCTAATAACCAAGCACGGTATCTTGATCTGTGAAGTAGCCAAAGAAGAGCAGTTACATAATAAACGGTCTCGTATTGATGCGGTGATGGAAGCTGCGAAAGTGCGTCTTCGCCCTATCCTAATGACCACTGCTGCGATGATCGCAGGTCTTATCCCGCTGATGTACGCAACAGGTGCAGGTGCCGCGCAACGTTTCAGTATCGGTATCGTCATCGTTGCTGGCCTTGCAATCGGTACACTGTTCACACTATTTGTACTACCTGTGATTTACAGCTACCTAGCTGAAAAACACAAACCTCTGCCAGTATTTGTTGAAGACAAAGACTTGGAGAAGTTAGCGCGAGTTGACGAAGCGAAAGCAGCTCATCGTGAATTAGCGGATAACAGATAAGCTATTAAGGCATTCAAAAAGGTCACTTCGGTGGCCTTTTTTATTGCCGCTCTCTTTTTTGCCATCTAAGTGGCGACTTTCACGTATCATTTACTTAAAATGAGGACAAATCAAAAGGAGTTTTAGCCACTATGTTTGACCCAAAGAAATTAGAGCAAATTGCTAAACAGATTCACGACTCAATGCCTCAACCTGTAAAAGAGTTGGGCTCTGATGTCGATCAGAAAGTTCGTCAAGTAATCCAAGGCCAGCTAAACAAGCTAGATGTTGTAAGTCGCGAAGAGTTTGATGTTCAAACTCAAGTTTTACTACGTACACGTCAAAAGCTAACAGAAATGGAACAGAAGTTGGCGCAACTTGAAGAAAAGCTTGCTGAAAAATAAGTATCAAAGCGCTCCTCACAAAGGAGCGTTTTTCTTATCGGCGCGCAGATAAATCGGCTAAAAACAAAAAGGCTTGGTCAACGGCGACCAAGCCTTTTGATTAGATGTTGTGTTTTATTTTGTATTTATCACTCCAGTCTGCCTGGAGTTTATCTACTGCGTTACTTGAGACTAAGTAAATTACGCTGTATTAAGGTTTCATTTCTAGGAGAAGGCGCGGACTTTACGATAGTAAACGAGCACCTTCGACACCGAAATGGAGCCTTAAGGCCAGTCATTTAGCCGCCCACCGCGATACGCTTCATATCAGTCATGTAACCACGTAGCTCTTCACCGATGTACTCTACAGGGTGGTTACGGATTGTTTCATTCACAGCGATAAGAGTCGCGTTATCCACTTGGTTAGATGTTTCACCTAAACCTTTACCAATTACGTCAGTATTTACGGCTGGCATAAACTTCTCACGTAGAAGCGGCGTTGCTACGTTAGCGAACAGGTAGTTACCGTATTCCGCAGTGTCTGAGATAACCACGTTCATCTCGTATAAACGCTTACGTGCGATAGTGTTTGCGATAAGTGGCAGCTCGTGTAGAGACTCGTAGTAAGCAGACTCATCGATGATGCCAGATGCCGTCATCGCTTCGAATGCTAGCTCAACACCCGCACGAACCATAGCAACCATCAAGATACCGTTATCGAAGTACTCTTGCTCAGAGATTTCTACGTCAGTTTCTGGGTAGTTTTCGAAAGCAGTTTCACCTGTTTCTGCACGCCAGCCTAGTAGATTTGCATCGTCGTTTGCCCAGTCAGCCATCATAGTGCTAGAGAAGTGACCGGTGATGATGTCATCCATGTGCTTGTTGTATAGCGGACGCATCAGTTCTTTTAGCTCTTCAGAAAGCTCAAATGCTTTCACTTTTGCAGGGTTAGTTAGGCGATCCATCATGTGAGTGATACCACCAAACTTCAGTGCTTCAGTGATGGTTTCCCAACCGTATTGAAGAAGCTTACCAGCGTAGCCAGGATCGATACCATCAGCAATCATCTTCTCGTAACACACGATAGAGCCAGCCTGTAGCATACCACAAAGGATAGTTTGCTCACCCATTAGGTCAGATTTCACCTCAGCAACGAAAGAAGACTCTAGACAGCCAGCACGGTGACCACCGGTTGCTGCTGCCCAAGCTTTCGCGATATCCCAACCTTCACCTTTTGGGTCGTTCTCTGGGTGAACAGCGATAAGAGTCGGTACACCGAAACCGCGCTTGTATTCTTCACGAACTTCCGTACCTGGACATTTAGGTGCAACCATTACTACCGTTAGGTCTTTACGGATTTGCATGCCTTCTTCAACAACGTTGAAACCGTGAGAGTAACCTAGTGCTGCGCCTTCTTTCATCAACGGCATTACCGTCTCAACAACGTTTGTGTGCTGCTTATCTGGAGTAAGGTTTACTACTAGATCAGCTTGTGGAATTAGCGTTTCGTAGCTACCTACCTCAAAACCGTTGTCTTTTGCGTTTTTGAATGACTGGCGTTGCTCATCAATCGCGGCTTGGCGAAGCGCATAAGCAACGTCTAGACCAGAGTCGCGCATGTTCAGACCTTGGTTAAGACCTTGAGCACCACAACCTACAATGACTACTTTCTTACCTTTCAGATAATCCGCTTCTGAAGCGAACTCACTGCGGTCCATAAAACGACAACGACCTAATTGGTCCAACTGCTCGCGCAAGTTTAGGGTATTGAAATAATTAGCCATCTGGGTGCTCCTTTGAGATTCTTCCATTGAGGTCAGTAATTGCCTTACCGAATAACTTCATACTAAAACAGACATGAGATTGCTTAAAGTGATATATTCACAATTAGTTATTGCAATTTATGCAACATGGAAATGAAAATTTAATGAATATCAAAAGCCTGCAACTTTTCATTCATCTCTGTGAGAGTAAAAGTTTCGCCAAGACCGCAGCGGCAATGCATATTAGCCCTTCAGCCTTAAGCCGACAGATACAAAAATTAGAGGAGGAAACCAGCCAACAATTGTTTTTACGCGACAACCGTAGCGTTGATTTAACTATCCAAGGTAAAAAGCTAGTCCCAGTAGCCTTAAAGATTCTTGGCGAATGGCAGCAGTATCAGAGTCACCTGAAGGGAACCGAGGATGAATTGAAAGGAGAAATCCGTCTCTTTTGTTCTGTTACTGCAAGCTACAGCCATCTTCCGGAGCTAATCTCTGACTTTCGTATTCAGAACCCTTTCATTGAGTTCAAACTATCAACCGGCGATCCAGCTCAAGCGATCGACAAAATACTAGCAGATGAAGCCGATATTGCCATATCAGCCAAGTCAGAACAGATGCCAAATAAAATCGCATTTGAAACGATCAGTGAAATCCCACTTTCTGTCATCGTACCTGTTGGGGTTAGTGCGTTTGCTGAAGAGCTACAAAAAGAAAAACCAGACTGGTCGGTCATTCCATTCATACTCCCAGAAGCAGGAACGGCAAGGGACAGGGCCAATACTTGGCTCAAACAAATGAAAATAAAGCCAAAGATCTACGCACAAACCTCCGGACATGAAGCCATCGTAAGTATGGTTGCATTGGGGTGTGGAGTAGGTATCGCACCTGATGTTGTAATCAACAACAGTCCGGTAAGAGAAAAGATAAATCGTTTAAAAGTCTTACCAATTAAACCTTTTAAACTTGGTGTTTGCTGCAACAAAACTCAGCTGGAGAATCCGCTTGTTAAAGCCTTTTGGAAGGTTGCAGAGAGCAAGTATATCGCACCTTAGATGAACACTTTTTAGGTATAAAGTGAGCTAATTTTAAAACTCTATAGATGCAAAAAAGCCCGCTCTTTCGAGCGGGCTTCTTAAATTTAAAGCCTGGCGATGTCCTACTCTCACATGGGGAAGCCCCACACTACCATCGGCGCTATTTCGTTTCACTTCTGAGTTCGGCATGGAAATCAGGTGGGTCCAAAACGCTATGGTCGCCAAGCAAATTCTTTAATTCGGAAAGCTGTTTTTTAATTCTCGTTCTTACACATTCAATGTTCTTTCATTGAGTCCATCAAAACCCCTTGGGTGTTGTATGGTTAA